>NZ_LJPA01000013.1:0-206785 GCF_001414035.1 Frankia sp. ACN1ag
GTCTGGGGCGTCCTGCTGCTGCACCGGGCGTTACGGAAACTGATCCACGACACCGCGCTGGTCGAAGGGATCGACCCCGACCGGCTCTCCTTCACCCACACCGTCAAAGTCGTCCGCCGCCAAGTCGTGCGCCGGGCGCTTTTCCCCCCTCCGCCGGACGGCCCGGATCCTGGCCGCGGTGACCGCTGAGATCGCCGAACACGTCCTACCGAAACGGCTCCGCTCCCACCCCCGCGTCGTCCGACGCACCAAACGCACCCCGTTCCCCGCCAAGAAGCCGATCGACAAGCACCTCGCAGGACCGCCGCCCACCGTGGTCACAGTCCTGATCCGAACCTAAAGTTCCTGGTATTGCCCACCGGCCCTGCCCATCGCGCNCCCCGTCNCCCCGCCGTGTCCGCGGCCCCGCCCCCGGCTGCCGCGCCCGCTATGCCGCCACCCGTGACATTAGCCCTGCCCCTAGCCCTAGGGGTCACTACATTAGGATAATTCGCGAGGATCTTCCGATATGTGAGGGAGTTGTTCGCGGGTGACGAGCACGGATCCACACGGCACGCCGGGGACGTGGTGGAAGACCAAGGCCGACATGCGCAACCCGGTCGACCTGAAGACCGACCAGCCGCATTCGGCCCGGATGTACGACTACTACCTCGGAGGCAAGGACCACTTCCCGGTCGATCGGGATGCCGCCGAGCGGACCCTGGCCGTGTTCCCGAACGCCCGCATCGCCGCTCAGGCGAACCGGGCATTCATGATCCGAACCACCCGTCATCTGGCCGCGCAGGCCGGGATCCGCCAGTTCCTCGACATCGGCACCGGCATCCCCACCAGCCCGAACCTGCACGAGGCCGCCCAGGGCATCGCGCCGGACGCCCGGGTCGTCTATGCCGACAACGATCCGATCGTGCTCACCCACGCCCGGGCCCTGCTCGCCACCACCCCCGAAGGGCGTACCGCCTACCTCGACGCCGACCTGCACGACCCCGAGAGCATCCTCGGCGCTCCCGAGCTGCGCGCCACCCTCGACCTCACCCGGCCGGTGGCCCTCTCCCTGATCGCGACGATCCACTTCTTCCCCGACTCCGACGACCCCCACGCCCTCCTGCGCCGTCTCCTGCAGGCGCTGCCATCGGGCAGCCATCTGACCCTCACCCACGCCACCGCCGACTACGACGAGGGCATGGAAAGGGTCGCCGCCACCTACCGGGCCAACGGCATTCCCGCCCAGCAACGCGGTCGCACCGAGGTCGCCCGTTTCTTCGACGGCTTGGACCTGCTCGATCCCGGCCTCCAGATCGTGCATCGCTGGCGGCCTGACGACGACACCCCCGACGGCCTCACCGACGCCCAGGTCAGCTTCTACGGGGCCGTCGGTCGCAAGCCGTAGCAGCAGGGGCTCTCACGGCCGGGCGACGCGGTGGGTGAGGGCAGTGTGACGACGCCCGGCTCCCGGGGTCCGGACCGCGGCCGCCAGCGCCTTGCGGGAGCCGACCAGAACGACAAGCCTCTTGGCGCGGGTGACCCCGGTGTAGAGGAGGTTGCGTTGGAGCATCATCCACGAGGAGGTGGTGAGCGGAAGCACGACGGCAGGGTATTCACTGCCCTGGGAGCGGTGGATGCTGACGGCGTAGGCATGGGCGAGTTCGTCGAGTTCGGAGAAGTCGTAGCCGAGACTTTCGTCCTCGTCGGTGAGCACGGTCAACGTCTGGTCTTCGGTGTTGATGCCGGTGACGACGCCGACGGTGCCGTTGAACACCCCGGCCCGGCCCTTGTCGTAGTTGTTGCGGAGCTGGGTGACCTTGTCGCCCACCCGGAACACCCGCCCCCCGTAGCGGCGTTCGGGAGCGCCTTCCCGGGCAGGGGTGAGAGCCTCCTGTAGCAGATTGTTGAGGTTACCGGCCCCGGCCGGTCCGCGGTGCATCGGCGCCAGCACCTGGACGTCGCGGCGGGGATCGAGCCCGAAGCGTTTCGGGATGCGGTGGGCGACGATGTCCACCACCATTTTGGCGGTCTCCTCCGCCGGCTGCAGACCGGAGTCCTCGGACGGTTCGCAGGTAAACCAGAAGAAATCACCGAAGCCGTGCAGCCGCGGTGGTGTTCCGGCGTTGATGCGGTGGGCGTTGACCACGATGCCGGACTGCTGGGCCTGCCGGAAGATCCTGGTCAGCCGGACCCGGGGGATGGTGTCGGTGGCGAGCAGGTCGCGCAGGACCTCGCCGGCGCCGACGGAGGGAAGCTGGTCGACGTCACCGACGAGCAGCAGATGTGCCCCCGGCGGAACCGCCTTCACCAGCTTGTTGGCCAGGATGACGTCCATCATCGAGGACTCGTCCACCACCACCAGATCGGCCTCCAGCGGATTGTCACGGTCATATCTGGGGTCACCGCCGGGTTGCAGTTCCAGCAGCCGGTGGACGGTGGAGGCCTCGTGGCCGGTGAGTTCCGCCAGCCGTTTGGCGGCCCGCCCGGTCGGCGCGACCAGCACCACCCGGGCCTTGCGGGCCCGGGCGAGCTCCACCACCGAACGGACGGTGAAGCTCTTGCCGCACCCCGGGCCGCCGGTGAGTACCGCAACCTTGCGGGTGAGCGCGAGCCTGACCGCTTCCGCCTGTTCGTCGGCCAGGTCCTGACCGGTCCGGCCGCGCAGCCAGCTCAGTGCCCTGTCCCAGTCCACCTCCGCGAACGACGCCAACCGCTCCTCGTCGCAGGTGAGCAGCTGCAGGAGCCCGCCGGCAAGGGAGGTCTCCGCGCGGTGGAACGGCACCAGATAGACCGCCGGGACAGTGCCGTCTCCGGCGGGGATCCCCTCGCGGATCACGCCTTCGTCGGCGGCGAGCTGGTCCAGGCACGGCCCGATCAGCTCCCGTTCGACCTCGAGGATCTTCGCCGCATCGGTGATCAGGTTCGGTGCGGGCAGGAAGCAGTGCCCGTCGTTGGCGGCCTGCGACAGGGTGTACTGCAAACCGGCCTTGATCCGTTCCGGGCTGTCGTGGGGGATGCCGACGGCCTGGGCGATGGTGTCGGCGGTCCTGAACCCGATTCCCCACACGTCGGTGGCGAGCCGGTAGGGCTGCGTGCGGACGACGCCGATGGACTGGTCTCCGTACTTCTTGTAGATCTTCACCGCCAGGGAGGTGGACACCCCCACTCCCTGCAGGAACACCATCACCTCCTTGATCGCCTTCTGTTCCTCCCAGGCGTCGGCGATCTTCTTGGTGCGTTTGGGTCCCAGCCCGCGCACCTCGATCAGCCGCGCCGGCTCCTCCTCGATGATCCGCAGAATGTCGATGTCGAAATGCGCGACCATCCGCTCGGCCATCGCCGGCCCGATCCCCTTGATCAGACCCGAGCCCAGGTACCGGCGGATGCCCTGGATCGTCGCGGGCAGCACCGTGGTGTAGGAGTGCACCTGGAACTGCCGGCCATACCGGGGATGGCTACCCCACTGCCCGGTCAGCCGCAGACTCTCCCCGATCTGCGCGCCCAGCAGCGGACCGACCACCGTCAGCAGGTCCGGACCGGACCGCTCGGTGGCCAGCCGGGCGATGGTGTAGCCGGTCTCCTCGCTGACGAAGGTGATCCGCTCCAACACCCCCTCCACCACCGCCTGACGCGCGGCCTCAGCAGAAGAACGGGCAACCGTCACAGTCAGCCATTATGCGAAGCCCGCCGCGCAGCCGGTCAACACCCCACACCGCGCGGACCAGCAGATCAGCAGATCAGCCGGTGACGTCGCGGCCGATGAGCTGGCGGGCGATGATCCACTGCTGGAGCTCGTTGGCGCCCTCGAAGATTTCCAGAATCTTGGCGTCGCGGTACATCTCCTCGAGGCGGACGGATTCGCCGCTCTCGGCCACCCGGCGGGCAAAGCCGACCGCGCCGTGGATCTGGATGGCCTCGCGGACGAGGTCGTTGGCCAGGCGCGTGCCGTACGCCTTGGCCATCGCGGCCTCCGGGTCGGCGCTGCGATCGCCGCGGTCGAGCAGGAGCGCGGCCTTCTGGTACAGCGAGCGCGCGCACTCGATCTCGGTGGCCCGCTGGGCCATCTGGAACTGCCAGTGCTGCATGGCGCCGAGCGGGGCGCCGAACACGTGCCGGGTGCGCAACCGGTGCACGGCGAGGTCGAGGGCGGCCTGGGCGACCCCGACGCCGGCGGCGCCGATGCCGATCCGTCCGCGCACCAGCGCGGACAGTGCCACGCCGAGGCCGCCGTCGGGCGGACCGAGGACGTTGTCCGCCGGCACGTGCACGTCGGTGAACACGATGTCGGCGGTGAGCTGGCCGCGGTGGCCCATCTTCAGGTCGGGCGCGCCGATGCGGACACCGGGCGAGGACAGGTCGACCAGTGCGGCGCCGGCGCCACACGGGGCTCGATCGGGGTCTCGAAACGTCGCCGCGGTCAGCTCTCCGGGGCCGTCAGCATCTCGCGCAGCACCCGCTTCCACAGGGCCAGATGGGGCTCGGTGCGCGGGTTGTGCCCGGTGACGGCGTAGGTCAGGGCGACCCCGCGCATACTGGAGAAGATCAGGTCCCGGGCGGCGGGGAAGTCCGGGTGGGCGCTGAGCACCGGCCCGTACATCGTCGCGACGACGCTGTTGATCGCGCCGCCGAGCTGCCGTTCGGCGGCCGCGAGGGTGGCGGCGAGGTCGGCGTCGGTGCGGGCCGCGGTCCACAGTTCCATCGCCGCCCAGAAGTACGGCGCCCGGAACGTCTCCCACAGCAGGTCGGTGGCGAGGTCGATCCGCTCGCCGTCGTCGGCGGTGGGCCCGCCGGTGGCGGACAGGACGAACCGCCGCATCTCCTCGATGCGCTCGCCGGCCAGATGCTGGGCCGCCGCCACCAGCAGGTCCTCCCGGGACGGGAAGTGGTGCAGCAGCCGGCCGCGGGACACCCCGGCTCTGGTCTGGATCGCCACGGTGGTCGTCCGGGCGTAACCGTCCTCGAACAGTCCCCGGACCGCCGCGTCGAGGATGAGCTCGCGGCTGCTGGCGCGGCGCTGCCGCTGGGTGCGCCGGGGGTCGGGATCATCGACGGGCATCGGCCGACGATAGCGGGCCGTGGCGGTCCAGCCGGTTCGGTCGCGGCTCGCGGTGGGCGCCCGGGCCGGCCGGTGCCTGCAGGCCGCCGGGGTCGCCGGGGACAGCGGAGGGCCGCGTGTCGGGCCGCAGCCAGGCGGCCCCGGCGGGTGGGCCGGGATGGCCCAGCAGGAAGCCCTGGCCGTAGAGGATGCCCGCGGCCATCGCGGTGGCCAGCTCCGCCGGGGTCTCGATGCCCTCCGCGACGATGCTGCCCCCGATCTCGTCGGCGACCTGGACCAGGCCGGTCGCGATGGCGCGGCGGGCGGCGTCGGTGTCGATGCCCCGGGTGATGACGCCGTCCAGCTTGATGATGTCCGGGCGTAGGTGGAGGAGCTGCTCCAGGCCCGCGTAGCCGGTGCCGATGTCGTCGATGGCGATCCGCACCCCCCGGCTGCGCAGTTGCTCGACGGCCCGCAGCAGGTGCTTGTCGGTCCCGATGTGCTCGTGCTCGGTGATCTCGACGACGAGCCGATCGGCCGCAGCACCGGGAAGCAGATCCAGCAGGCCGGCGGAGATGGTGGTGGGGGAGGCGTTGACGGCCAGGGTGAGATCGCCGGGTAGGACGGGCAGGACGGCGAGCGCCCGGCCGATCGCGAGTCGTTCCAGCTCGGTGCTCAGCCCGACGGTGGTCGCGTCGGCATACCAGCGTTGCGCCCCGCCGCGTCCGTCCGGGAACCGGGACAGCGCCTCCACGCCGATGATGCGCTCGTCGGCGAGCCGGAAGATCGGCTGATAGATGATCCGTGGGCCGCCACTGTCGATGAGGTCGCTGACCTCCTGCCAGACCCGGCGCCGCCGCGCCCACATCTCGTGCAGGTCGAGGACGGTGTCGCTGAGGAACGCCGCCAGCAGGCGCAGGAAGCGCCCCTCGCGCTCGGGGCTCGCCGGCCGGGACCGGTGCCCGGCACAGCACAGGACGCCATACACCCTGCCCTCGGCGTCGACGATCGGCGCCGAGGCGTAGGAGCCGATGCCCCAGTCCCGGACGTCGCGGTTGCCGGCGAGGCTCGGATCGGCCAGAGTGTCCGCGACGATCGCGGGCAGCTCGCCGGTCAGCACCTGCCCGAGCAGGGAGTCCGGGTGGCTGACCGTCGCGCCCGCGTGCAGCCCGAACCCGGCGATGTCCCCGCACAGCACCTGCAGGACAAGGTGCCCGTCCTCGACCCTGGCCAGCGCGGCGAGGTCCATGCGCAGCTGGCGGCGCAGAATCTCGAGTAGATCCGCTACCACCGTGTCCGGTTGGGACAGTTCCGACTCAGCGGCGGCCAACGCGGGCACCATCCGGACCACCTCCGAGGGGAGCATGCCCGCCGTGACCTGCGGTCATGCCGGACGGCCCCGACAGGCGAACCCGACAGACGGCCCCGCCGGGTGGGCCGGCGACCGGGGCGGGACCCGGGGGCTGGCCTCAGGCCAGCGCGGCGATGACGGTGTCGCGGATGAGCTCGGCGAGCCGGGGCGGTGCACCCCGCCGAGTGCGGATGTGCAGCGGCTCGGGGGCGACCGGGGGCAGGTCGTCGCGCCGGACCAGGCCGGGGGGGACCGGGCCGACATCCGCGAGCAGCGCCACCCCGACGCCGGCCCGGGCGGCCTGCAGCACCCCGGCGAGGTGACCGGCCTCGCCGACCACCCAGGCGGTGCGGCCGACCCGCGCCAGGGTGTTCAACGCCTGGCTGCGGATCGTGCACGGATCGTTGATGGCCACCAGGGGCAGCGGACGGTCCGGTGGCGGCGGCGTCCAGCCGGCGGCCGCGTACCAGGCCAGCGGCAGGGTGCCGGCCGGCCGGGACACGGCGGCGCGGGCCGAGCCGATGAGCACGGCGACGTCGACCGCGCCCTGGTCGAGCGCCTCGGTGAGGCGGGCCCCCCGGTCGAGGCGAAACTGCACGCGCGCCTCGGGGAACCCGGCGGTGAGCGCCTCCATCCACAGCGGCAGCAGGTGATCCGCGGCGTGCTCGGTGGCGCCGACGGTGATCGTGGAGGGCCGGGCCGGGGCGCCGACACCGAGCTGTTCGAGGGTGCCGTCGTGCAGGGCGAGGAGCCGTCGTGCCGCGGCGAGCAGGAGCTCGCCGTCGGGGGTGAAGCGGGTGGCCCGACCGTCCGGCTCGACCAGCGGGCGCCCGACCGTCTTCTCCAACCGCCGGACGTGCTGGCTCACGGCGGACTGCGAGACGCACAGGGTCTCCGCGGCCCGCCGGAAGCCGCCGCTGTCAGCGATCGAGATGAGGCTGCGCAAAGCGTTTATGTCGAGCACGGAGGACACAAGGCGCACCATAACACGAACGATCGCGAATCCTGATCGGTGCGATCGCGGATCGGCGTTGGACAACCGGAGGAAAACCCACCATCCTCATGGACATGGTCGGCACGTCACGCGCATCCCGGTTCGGGCAGGTCAACGCCCCTCGTGCCGGCTGTGCCCTTGCCGTCCCGCTACCCAGGCGGGTGTTGACTCGTCGGCGGGTCGTCGACTTCGGCATCCTCGCCTCGTCCTGTTGTCGCTGCCGCTGACGCGAACCGCACCGCCAGCCGGCTTCGGACGCCGCCCCGGCCCCGCCTGACGGCCTCGGCGCGGTGACGCCCCGGCCGGCCGGGTAGGCCCTGCCGCCTGCCGGCCCGCCGCGACGGGTGGCGCCGCCCCGGGCGCAGGTCAAGCCCCGAGTCCCCGCGCGGCGCGACAGAGTCGGCGGGCGCCTGAGCTTGTCGGCCCTCCCGGTGCACGCGGTGCCCGTCCGCCCGCGCTTCCGTGCCGCTCCAGGCCGGGCGCCTCCCGCCCGGCCGCCTCCGCCCAGCCGTCCTTCTCGCTACGTCTCCGCCGCCGCCGTGCCCTCGTGCTCGGACGGCCGGCCGTGCGCGCCTGCCCCGTGCGTCGACGGCCCGCCGGCCCCGGTGTGCTCGCGCCGGCCAGGCCCGGCGCCACCGGCCACCGCGCCCAGCGCATCCACCATCACCACCCGCCCCGACCGCCTGTATCCGACCGCACGTACCCCCGGCCCGGGCCCCTGACCCGACCGAGTCCCCTCTCCCGGACGAAGGACGCCTCGATGACCTCCGCCCAGCTCTCCCCCGCGCCGGCCTCGACCATTGCCGCGTGGGACAACCCGCCCGCCGTCGCCCCACGTGGAACGATCATCCTGGTCGTCGGACGCGGCGAGCACCCCGGCGTCTACGAGCGGTTCGGCACCCGGATCGCGTTCGACGGGTACCGCGTGCGCGTCGTCGGCGACCCGACCGCAGACGCGGACGCGGTGACGGCGGACATCCGCACCCTGCTGAGCGACCCCGACCTGCCCGCGCCCCGCGTCCTGGCGGGCTCCGACGCCGGTGCCGCGTTCGTCGCCGCCCTCGCCGCGACGGGGACCGTGCAGGCCGACGCGCTGCTGCTCGTCGGCCTGCCGCCGGCCACCGCCGGCGCCCCGGCTCCGGCGGGCCCGGCCTCCGCGGCGGCCGCCACCTCGGTCGCGGTGGGGGCAACCGAAGCGGGGGCAACCGAAGCGGGGGCAATCGGAGCGGAAGGAGCTGCGGCGGGGGGCGAGGACGCCGACGGCGAGGGTCGCTGGGCGGCAGAGCTCGCGGCCCGTACGGCCTGCCCGACCCACCAGGCCCGGCTCAGCGCCGACCCGCACCTGCGTCGCGGGGGCCTGGACACGCCCGTGCCGCCGGCCTGGCTGGCCGACGGCGACCTGGGCCGGGTGGACCTGCCGGTGCTGGGCCTGCACGGCACGGCGGACCTCGTCAGCCCGCTCGGCCAGGTGCGCGCCCGTTACGCGGCGGCGCCCCGGGCCGAGCTGGTCACCATCGACGGGGGCAAGCACGACGCCCTCAACGACGCCACCCACCGCACCGCCGCTGCCGCCGTCGTGCTGTTCCTCGAACGCCTGCGGCTCGGCAGCGAGCTGCCTGCCATCGCGCGCTGGTCGTGACCTGCCCCCACCACCCCCGCGCCTGACCGCCTTCCCGGAGGACCCCGATGCCCGTCGAGTTCATCAGCGCGATCAACATCAACCAATCCAACGAGCTCAACCGGCTCGGGCAGACCGACATCGACCTGCCGTTCTTCAAGCGGTACGCGCGGGCGCTGGATGAGGGCGGCTTCGACTACACGCTCGTGGCCTACAGCTCGTCGTTCCACGACCCGTTCACCCTGGCCTCCGCGATCACCCAGCACACCGAGCGGGTCAGGCCCATCGTGGCGCTGCGGCCGAACACGATGTACCCGACGGTCGCCGCCAAGCAGCTCGCCACGCTCGATCAGCTCAGCGGTGGCCGGGCCGTCGTGCACTTCATCGCCGGTGGTGACGACCGCGAGCAGGCTCGCGAGGGCGACCGACTGAGCAAGACCGAGCGTTACGCCCGGCAGTCGGAGTACATCGACATCCTGCGCAAGGTGTGGACCTCGACGGCCCCGTTCGACCACGCCGGGACCTACTACTCGTTCGAGGACTTCGTCTCGCTGGTCCGGCCGGTCAACGGCACCATCCCGGTGTCGGTCGGCGGCTCCTCGGCCGAGGCCTACCAGGTCGGCGGCGCCAAGGGCGACATCTTCGGGCTCTGGGGCGAGCCGCTGGCCGAGACGAAGCAGCAGATCGACGCGGTGTACGAGCAGGCCCGCCTCGCCGGGCGCAGCGACACCCCGCGGATCTGGGTCACCTTCCGGCCGATCATCGCCCCGACCGAACAGCTCGCCTGGGAGAAGGCGCACCNCATTCTGGGCGTCCTGCAGGGCAACGGCGGGATCGTCCACAAGGGCTTCCGGGTGGGCGGCAACGCCACCCCGGCCAACGTCGGTTCCCAGCGGCTGCTGGCCGCCGCCGCCCGCGGTGAGGTGCACGACCGCGCGCTGTGGACCGCCACCGCCAAGGCGACCAACGCCGCCGGGGCGTCGACGGCGCTGGTCGGAACGCCGGAGACGGTCGCCGCGGCGATCCTCGACTACGTCGACCTCGGCGCCGAGCTGATCTCGATCCGCGGCTACGACAACTTCAACGACGTCGTCGACTACGGCCGCTACGTCCTGCCGCTGGTGCGCCAGGAGCTGGCCCACCGGGAGGCGACGGGCCGGCGCGGCGAGGTCGTGCCACTCGACGCGGGACTGCCCCAGCCAGAACTCGTCGGCGCGGCCGGGGCGCAGGTGGCGTCATGACCGCCCCGTCCGACGTGATCGTGTCGTCGACCGTCGAGGCCGGCTCCGTGCCGGCGGGAACGGCCGTGCCGGCGGGCGAGGCCGTGTCCGCGGCGCCGCTGCCCGCGGTCGACATCTCCGACGAGGCGCTGGCCCGGGTCGGCGCCCAGATCGCCGCCACCGCCGAGGAGTACGACCGGTCGGGGGAGTTCCCCTGGAAGGGCGTGCAGGCCGTGCACGACGCGGGCCTGCTGCGCCTGGGCATCGACCCGCGCTACGGCGGGCAGGCGCTGAGCCCGACCGACAGCATCCGGGTGTTCCTCGCGCTCGGCAAGGGCGACCCGTCGGTGGCGCTGGTCTCCGCGATGACCGTCTTCCAGCACGTGCTGCAGGCCCGTGACCCGTTCTGGCCCGACGAGCTCTACCGGAAGGTCGTCGCCGACTCGCTGGAGCGGCCGGTGCTGCTCAACGCGATCCGGGCCGAGCCGGAGCTCGGCGCGCCGGCCCGCGGCGGCCTGCCGGCGACGAAGATCCGCCGCACCGCCGACGGCTGGGTGGTCAACGGGCGCAAGGGCTTCGCGACCAGCTCCGAGGGGCTGAGCTACCACCTGGTCTGGGTCGCCACCGAGGAGGACGACCCGCTGCTCGGGCATGTGATCATCCCCGCCGACACGCCCGGCATCGAGATCGTCCGCACCTGGGATCACTTCGGGCTGCGGGCGAGCAGCACCCACGACGTGATCTACCGCGACGTCGAGGTGCCCGCCGCCAACTTCCACGGGCTGCCCGCCTCCGCCCAGACCCCGGACGCCGGGTTCGCCGCCGTCGGGATCGGGGCGACCGCCCTCTACATCGGGGTGGCCCGGGCCGCGCAGGAGTTCTTCCTGCGGTTCGCCAACGAGCGGGTCCCCACCGCGCTGGGCCGGCCGATCGCCACGACCGAACGGATCCAGACGGTCGCCGGGGAGATCGAGGCGCAGCTCGTCGCCGCCGAGGAGATCGCCTTCGGGGTGGCCCGCCNCTTCGAGGAGGACGCCCCGCAGGCGGCGGAGCGCTCCATCCTCGCCAAGCCGCTGATCGCCCGGGCCGCGATCACCGCGGTGCAGACCGCGGTCGCCGCGATCGGCAACCCCGGCCTGACCCGGCGCAACCCGCTCGAACGCCACCTGCGCGACGTCCACTGCGTCCGGGTCCACCCGCCGCAGGAGGACACCGCGCTGCTCATCGCGGGCCGCCGCGTCCTCGCCGCCGCAGCGCCTGCCGCTGCAGCGCCTGCCGCCGGCTAGCCGCCGCGTCCCCACCGTCCCGGCCGTCGGGCCTGGAATCCCGTCCGTCCCGTCTATCCCGTCCGTCCCATTCATCCCGTCCGCTCGTCGCGGAACGTCACAAGGGGGAGCACCATCACCATGTCCACGTCGCACCGTCACCGAACGAGGCGACGGCTGGCCGCTACAGCCGTCTCCGTCCTCGCGGCCGTCTCCCTCGCGGCCTGCGGGAGCGGCGGCTCCTCCGGCTCCTCCGGCACCTCCGCGGCCGGCGGCACGCAGGACGGCAAGCCGGTCCCCGGCGGGCGCCTGAAGATCGCCTTCTGGTCGGACTTCCAGTCCTGCATCGACCCGAACCAGGTGTACTGGATCGAGTCCCGCAGCATCGACCGCAACGTGGCCGACTCGCTGACCGACCAGGACCCGAAGACCGGCAAGATCGTCCCCTGGCTCGCGACGAGCTGGACGGTGAGCCCCGACGCCACCTCGTACACGTTCAACCTGCGCAAGGACGTGACGTTCAGCGACGGCACCAAGTTCGATGCGACCGCGGTGAAGACGGCCTACGACGGGCTGCACGACCTCGGCGCCAAGTCGACGCTCGGCCTCACCTACCTGGCCGGCTACAAGTCGACCACCGTCGTCGACCCGTACACCGTCAAGGTCGACTTCGCCACTCCCAACGCCGCGTTCCTGCAGGCCTCCTCGACGACGACGACGGCCATCCTGTCGCCGGCGACGTACAAGGAGACGCCCGAGGCACGCTGCGCCGGCAAGATCATCGGCTCGGGCGAGTTCACCCTCGACAGCTACTCGGCCGGCAAGTCGGTCAAGCTCACCAAGCGCGCCGGCTACGCCTGGCCCAGCTCGCTGATCGCGAACAAGGGCGCGGCGTACCTCGACGGCATCGACGTCAGCTACATCGCCGAGGACAACGTCCGGGTCGGCAGCCTGACCAACGGCACGATCGACATCGCCTGGCCGCGCCAGCCGATCACCTCCGCCGACCAGCAGGTCATCAAGGCCTCCGGCGCCACCATCCAGACCCGCGCCCTGCCCGGCATCATCGGGCTGCTGATCCCGAACGTCACCGCCGGCCGCCCGCTGGCCGACCTGCAGGTGCGCAAGGCGCTGTACAAGGCACTGGACCTGACCAGCTACGCCAAGACCGTGTACTGGGACGGCTACCCGGTGGCCAAGAGCTCGGTGACCTCGACCACCCCGTACGCGGTGGACCAGTCCGCCAAGCTCGTCTACGACCCCGCCGGGGCGGGCAAGCTGCTCGACGCCGCCGGCTGGGCGCTGGGCTCCGACGGCTACCGCCACAAGGACGGCAAGAAGCTGACGCTGTCCTACCTGACCAACGCGGCCGGCCCCGGTGACCAGCTCGTCCAGGACCAGCTCAAGAAGGTCGGCATCGACTACCAGATCAAGGTCGTCACGGCCGCGCAGCTCACCCCGACCGGCAACGCCGGCGACTGGGACCTCTCCGGCGGCTACCTGACCCGGGCGGACCCGAGCGTGCTCGGCTCGTCGCTCGACCAGGCCGTCTCCAAGCAGTACACGGCGAAGTACTCCCAGGACCCGGCGACCGCGGCGAAGATCAGCGCACTGTTCGCCAAGGGGCTGTCCACGGCCGACCCCACCCAGCGCGCCGCCGCCTACAAGGACCTGCAGGACGCCCTGATCGACAACGGGGTGGCCTTCCCGCTCTACGACCGGCTGCAGACCGCCGGCGTCTCGGGCAAGGTGCACGGCTTCGCGTGGACCTCGGAGAGCTTCCTGCGCGCCAACGACATCTGGCTGTCCAAGTAGGACCCCGCACCTAGAACCGGAACCACCACCGTGGGACCGGAACCCGCCACCGTAGGACCGGTACCCACATGCCCCGTTATCTCGCCGGTAGGGTCGCCCAGGCACTCCTCGTGCTCTGGGCGGCCTACACCGTCACCTTCATCATCCTGAACGTCCTGCCCAGCGACCCGATCACCCTGCAGCTCAGCGCGGGCGGCGCCGACGTCAGCCAGCTCACCCCGGCGCAGCTGCACGACCTGAAGGCGCACTACGGCCTGGACGACCCGATCGTCGTGCAGTACTTCCATCACCTGTGGAGGGCGCTGCACTTCGACTTCGGGATGTCGCTGACGCAGAACGTCTCGGTGGGCTCGCTCATCACTGACAAGCTGCCCTCGACGATCGCGCTCACGGCCGTCGCGATCGGGGTCGTGCTGGTGCTCGGCCTCGGCATCGCCTTCCTCGCCACCTACGTCCAGTGGCGCCCGGCTCGGGTGCTGCTCGCCCGGCTGCCCGCGGTCGGCGTCTCACTGCCGCAGTTCTTCGTCGGGCTGCTGCTCATCCAGGTCTTCTCGTTCTCGCTGACCTGGCTGCCCGCGACCGGCACCCACGGCTGGCGCAGTCTGGTGCTGCCGGCGATCACGTTGGGCCTGCCGCCCTCCGCGATGCTCGCCCAACTGCTCACCCGCAGCCTCAACGACACCTGGCGTGAGCCTTACATCACCACCGCCCGGGCCAAGGGCCTGTCCCGCTGGACGATCCAGGTCCGGCACGCGCTGCGCAACGCCTCGTTGCCGGCGCTGACCCTGCTCGGCGTGCTCGTCGGGTACACCGTCGTCAACGCGGTCGTCGTCGAGACGGTGTTCTCCCGCAACGGCATCGGCCAGCTCGCGCAGCAGGCGGTGCTCGGCCAGGACGTGCCGGTCGTCCAGGCCATCGTCCTGATCGCGGCGGCCCTGTTCGTCGTGGTCAACCTGCTCGTCGACCTGCTCTACTCGCTGCTCGACCCGCGCGTGGCACGCGCGGGTCGAGCAGCCTGAGGGGGACCGCACCGATGCCCGACAAGATCCTCTCCCCGAAGTCCGACCGCGGGCCCGACCTCGTCGCGGCGCCGGAGCAGCGCGCGGCCGAAGCCCGCGCCGCCGCCCCGGCCGCAGGCGCCCCACCGATAACGCCGGTTGCCGTCGCGACCGATCTCGCGGCGGCGGGCGGTGCCGCGGCGTCAACCGTCACCGCGGCACCAGCACCGGAACCGGCACCTGCGCCGGCAGTGGGCGACGCCGGTGTGGACGGGGAGAATCGGCGACGCCGGGACGACCTGTTCGCGGCGGCCGGACCGCTGCTGCGCCGCCCGGGGTTCGTCCTCGCCGCGCTGTTCGTCGCCTTCGTGATCGTGTCGGGCCTCCTGCCCTCCCTGTTCACCTCGTACAAGCCGTCCGCGACGTCCCCGACCGACAAGTTGAAGGGGCCGAGCCTGGACCATCTGTTCGGCACCGACGAACTCGGCCGGGACCTGTTCAGCCGGGTCCTGCACGGCTCCACCCTGACCATCAAGGCGACCGGCGGTGCGGTGCTCATCGCCATCGTCGCGGGCCTGGCCATCGGTGTCGTCGCCGGCTTCTTCGGCGGCTGGGTCGACAGCGTGCTCATGCGGATCATCGATATCCTGCTGGCGATCCCGATGCTGCTGATGGCCCTGGTGATCGTCACCGCGCTCGGGTTCGGCCTGCTGCCGATCGCGATCGCCGTGGGGGTCACCATCACCCCCACCTTCGCCCGCACCACCCGGGCCGAGGTGCTACGGGTGAAGGAACAGCCCTACGTGGAGGCGGCGCGCACCGGCGGCGCCTCCTGGGGGCGGGTGCTGGCGCGCCACATCCTGCCGAACTCGTGGGGACCGGTGTCCGTGCTCGCCGTGCTCGACTTCGGCACCGCCGTGCTCACCATCTCCTCCCTGAGCTTCCTCGGGTTCGGCACGCCGCCGCCCGCCGCCGAGTGGGGCACGCTGATCTCCAACGGCCGCAACTTCCTCATCACCAGCCCCTGGCTGTCGCTGCTGCCCGGCCTGTTCGTCGGCCTGGTCGTGTTCAGCCTCAACCACATCGCCCGCACCCTCGAGGAGATGCAGCGTTGAGCACCGAGGCAGCGCCGCTCGACGGCCCCGTCACGCCCGCCGACACGAGCCCCATCGTGGAGCTGGCCGGGCTGTCCGTCGGCTACCACCAGCGCGGCCGCACCACCCTGGCGGTCGAGGAGGTCGACCTCGCGATCGCCCCCGGGGAGACGGTGGCCGTCGTCGGCGAGTCCGGCTCCGGCAAGACGACGACGGCGAACGCGATCCTCGGGCTGCTGCCGTCGAGCGGGGTGATCACCGCCGGGCGCATCCGGATCGCCGGCACCGACGTCACCGGTGCGCCCGACCGGGTGCTGCGCACCTTCCGGGGCAACGTCATCGGGCTCGTCCCGCAGGACCCGATGGTCGGACTCAACCCGACGATGCGCATCGGCGGGCAGATCGCCGAGGTGGTGCGCCGCCGCGGCGTCGACAAGCGCCTCGTCGGCGCGGAGGTGATCGAGGCGCTGGAGCGCGCCGGGGTGGACCAGCCGGCGGTGCGCGCCCGGCAGTACCCCAATGCGCTGTCCGGCGGACTGCGCCAGCGGGTGCTCATCGCCATCGCGATCGCCGGGCATCCCCGGCTCATCGTCGCCGACGAGCCGACCAGCGCGCTCGACGTCACCGTGCAGCGGCGCATCCTCGACCACCTCGGCGGCCTCGTCGCCGAGACCGGCGCGTCGCTGCTGATCATCACGCATGATCTCGGTGTCGCCGCCGACCGGGCCGACCGGGTCGTGGTCATGCAGCGCGGGCGGATCGTCGAGCAGGGCGAGCCCGCGGCGATCCTGCTGCGGCCCCGCGAGCCCTACACCCGCCACCTCATCGCCGCCGCCCCGGCGCTGTCGCACGCCGGCGGCGTCGTGCCCCACTTCACCGACGTCACCCCGGCGCCCGAGGTACTGCGCCTGGACGGGATCGGCAAGGACTTCCGGCTGCCGCGCACCGCCGGCGGCGAGCGGACGTTCCGCGCCCTCGACGATGTCACCCTGTCGGTGCGCGCCGGGCAGACCCTCGGCCTCGTCGGCGAGTCCGGCTCCGGCAAGACGACCGCGCTGCGCATCGCGATGGGCCTGGAGAAGCCGACCCAGGGCCGCGTCCACCTCGACGGCGTCGACATCACCGACGCCGGCTGGTCGCAGCTGCGCCCGCTGCGGCGGCGCTTCCAGCTCGTCCACCAGAACCCCTACTCCTCGCTGGACCCGCGGTTCACCGTCGCGCAGACCATCGCCGAGCCGCTGGTGTCGTTCCGGGTCGGCGACCGGGCCAGCCGCGCCGCCCGGGTCCGCGAACTGCTCGACCAGGTGGCCCTGCCGGCCGCGTTCGCCGACCGCAAGCCGGCGGAGCTCTCCGGCGGCCAGCGCCAGCGGGTCGCGATCGCCCGGGCGCTCGCCCTCGAACCCGAACTGGTGTTCCTCGACGAGCCGGTGTCGGCGCTCGACGTGTCCGTGCAGGAGCAGATCCTCACCCTGCTGCTGCGCCTGCAGGCCGACCTCGGCGTCGGCTACCTGTTCATCTCCCACGACCTCGCGGTCGTCGCCCAGCTCGCCCACCACGTCGCGGTGCTGCGGGGCGGGCGGATCGTCGAGAGCGGACCCGCCGAGACCATCCTCACCGCACCGGCCGAGGAGCACACCCGCGAGCTGCTCGGCGCGGTCCCCGGCCAGCGTTTCGCCGCCGAGCTCGCCGCCGCCCCGGCCGCGGCGTCCCACCAGACACGACAGAAGGGATCGGGGCGATGAGCCGCCGGTACATAGTCATCGGAGCCGGCGCGGTCGGCGCGACCATCGCCGCGGAGCTGCACCTCGCCGGCATCGACGTCGTCGTCGTCGCCCGGGGTGCCAACCTGGAGGCGCTGCGCGCCCACGGGCTGCGCTACCTCCGCCCGCCGGCCACCGAGGGTGGCCCGGCCGAGGAACGGCGCGTGGACCTGGCGGTGGCCGGCGGGCCGGACGAGGTGGAGCTGCGCTCCGGCGACGTCCTCGTGCTCGCCACCAAGTCCCAGGACTCCGAGGCCCTGCTCGCCGCCTGGGCCTGGCAGCCGGTCGACGGCGGGCGCACCACGGCCGCCGAGGCGCTGCCCGTCGTGCTGCTGCAGAACGGCATCGAGAACGCCCGCACCGCGCTGCGCCGCTTCGCCGTCGTCGTCGACGCGATGGTGCTCAGCCCGTCGTCGCACCTGCGGCCGGGCGAGGTGATCTCCCCGGCGGCGCCGCTCGTCGCCGGCTTCCTGCTGGGCCGCGCGCCCGGCGGCGGCGTCGGCGACCCGGCCGTCGAACAGATCGCCGCCGACCTGCGCCGCGGGGCGAGCGCCGTGCGGATCGTCGACGACATCGGCCGCTGGAAGGCCGGCAAGCTGCTCGGCAACCTCGCCTACAACCTCGACGCCCTCTACCCGCCGAGCCCCCGGCGCGACGCCGCCTCCGCCGAACTCGTCGCCGAGGCGCGCCGGGCATTCGACGCCGCCGGCATCGACATCGCCGACCTGCGCCAGGACGGCGGGTTCGACCACACCCAGCTCGTCATCCACGACATCCCCGGCTTCCCGCGCCAGGGCAGCTCCACCTGGCAGAGCCTGGCCCGCGGCGGCTCGGTCGAATCGGACTTCCTCAACGGGGAGATCGTCCTGCTGGCCCGGCTGCACGGCCTGACCGCCCCGGTGAACGCGGGCGTGCAGCGGCGCATCGCCGTCGCCGCCCGCCTCGGCACCCCGCCGGGCGGCCTCGGCGACGCCGACCTCGCCGAGCTGCTGGCCGCGGGCCGGGTGGCGCGCGGGTCCGGGGCGGGCCGCCAGCCCAGCGGCGAGGTACTCGTCGACGCCAAGGCGCTGCACGACGAGCTGGGCTCGGCGCAGGCGCCGCTGCTGCTCGACGTCCGCTGGGCGCTCGGCGACCCGCACGGTCACGACCACTACCGCGAGGGTCACCTGCCGGGCGCCGTCTACGTCGACCTCGACACCGAGCTCGCCGCCGCCCCCGGCGGCACCGCCGGGCGCCACCCGCTGCCCGAGCTCGCCGACCTTCAGCAGGCCGCCCGCTCCTGGGGGCTGACCGCCGGGCGCCCGGTCGTCGTCTACGACGACAACGGCGGGCTGTCCGCCGCCCGGGCATGGTGGCTGCTGCGCTGGGCCGGCATCGCCGACGTCCGCATCCTCGACGGGGCGCTCGGCGCCTGGCGTGACGCCGGCCTGCCGATCGAGACCGGAGAGATCATCCCACTGCCCGGCGACATCGTGCTCGAGGCGGGGCACCTGCCCGTCCTCGACGCCGACACCGCCGCCGCGGTGGCCCGCGAGGGGATCCTGCTCGACGCCCGCGCGCCCGAGCGGTACCGCGGCGAGGTGGAGCCGGTCGACCCGCGCGCCGGCCACATCCCGGGGGCGGTCAGCGCGTCGACGGGGGACAACCTCGACGNCGCCGGCCGGTTCCTGCCCGCCGCGGAGCTGCGCGCCCGCTTCCTCGCCCTCGGCGCCTCGGCCGGCGGCGGCGCCACGCAGGCCCCGATCGGGGTGTACTGCGGGTCGGGGGTGACGGCCTCACACGAGATCGCCGCCCTCGCCGTCGCCGGGTTCGACGCGGCGCTGTTCCCGGGTTCCTGGTCGGCGTGGTCGTCCGACCCCGCCCGGCCGGTCGCCACCGGCCCGCGGTGACCGCCACCCCGCCCCGGCCGTCGGCGCCCCGGCCGTCGGCGCCCCGGCCGTCGGCGGCCGGCATCGCGCCGCGGGCCCGCGCCGCCGGCCCGGTGGACGCGGACGTGATCCGCGCGGACGCCTTCGCCGTCGCGCTGCCCGTCGGCCGGTGGAGTACGGACCCGGCGGTCGTCGACGCGCACCGCCTCGACCGCTCGGGCTGGATCCCCGACGGCCGCCCGCTCGGGGTGGCGTTCGCCCGCGAGGTCGCCGACGTGCAGGCGGTGCTGCGGGTCGCCGTCGCCCGCGGGGTGCCGGTGACGGTGCGCGGCGCCGGCACGGGCCTCGCCGGCGGTGCCGCGGCCGCGCCGGGCGGTGTCGTGCTGGACCTGGCGGGGATGAACCGCATCCGCGAGCTGTCCGTCGACGACGCCGTCGCCGTCGTCGAACCGGGCGTGATCACCGCCGATCTCGACGCCGCCGCCCGCGAGGCCGGCCTGTGCTACGCGCCGGACCCGGCGAGCGCGGCGATCTCCACGATCGGCGGGAACATCGCCACCAACGCCGGCGGGCTGCGCTGCGCCAAGTACGGCGTGACCCGCGAGTCGGTGCTGGGCCTCGACGTCGTCCTCGCCGACGGCGAGCTGATCAGCACCGGGCGGCGCACCGTCAAGGGCGTCGCCGGCTACGACCTGACCGGCCTGTTCGTCGGCTCCGAGGGCACCCTCGGCGTCGTCGTCGGCGCGACCGTGCGGCTGCGGCCGGTGCCGCGGGCCACCGTCACCCTCGCCGCCTTCTTCGACACCGTCGCCGCCGCGGTCGACGCGGTCACCGCGCTGGGCGCCGCCGGGATCGTCCCCGCCGTCGCCGAACTGCTCGACGCCCGCACCGTGCGGGCCGTCGACGCCGCCACCGGCAGCGACCTGGCCGACCACGGGGAGGTGTTCCTGCTCGTCCAGACCGACGGGTCGGGCGCCGCCGAGGAGGCCGACGCCGCCGAGGCGGTCCTCGCCACCCGGGCCCGGCTGGTGCGGCGCTCCGCCGACGCGGCGACCGCCGAGACGCTGCTCGCCGCCCGCCGCGCCGCGCTGCCCGCCCTGGAACGCCTCGGGCGGGTGCTCATCGAGGACATCGCCGTGCCGCGGGGGCGGTTGGCGCAGGCCGCCGCCCGCGTCGCCGAGATCGGCGCCGCCACCGGGGTGGAGATCTTCACCCTGGCACACGCCGCCGACGGTAACCTGCACCCGATCATCGTCGTCGACCCGGCCGAGCCGGAGATCCCGCGCCGGGCGTGGGCGGCCGCCGAGCAGATCTTCGCGCTCGCGCTGGAGCTCGGCGGCACGGTCACCGGCGAACACGGCGTCGGGGTGCTCAAACGGCGCTGGCTGGCCACCGAGCTCGGCAGCCGCAGCCACGACCTGCAACGCCAGGTGCGCCGGGTCTTCGACCCGACCGGCATCCTCAATCCCGGCCGCGCCCTCTGACGCCCCTTGGCAACGCCCCCCGCGCGGCGGAACCGGACAGGGGGCCCGCCGCGCGCCGCCATCCGCGACCATGGACGCCGGTATCGATCGACGCCGGTATCGATCGACGCGGGTGACGATCGACGCCGGTGACGATGACCACGACGGGCGAGGAGCGGATCATCGAGGGTGTCTTGCGGTCGCTGCGGGTGTACAACTTTCGGCTCTTCGCCGCCGGGCAGGTGCTGTCCGTCACGGGCACGTGGATGATGTTCACCGCCCAGGACTGGCTCGTCCTGTCGCTCAGCGGCGACTCCGGGACGGCCCTCGGGCTCGTCACCGCGCTGCAGTTCACCCCGATGCTGCTGCTCACCCTCTACGGCGGCCGGCTCGCCGACCGGCACGACAAGCGCCTGCTGCTCACCGGCGCCAACCTGGTCGCCGGCCTGCTCGCCCTGACGCTGGCGCTGCTCGTGTTCGCCGGCTGGGTGCGGCTGTGGCAGGTCTGCGCGTTCGCGCTGGCGATCGGCCTGGTCAACGCCATCGAGACGCCGACCCGGATGGCGTTCGTCAGCGAGCTGGTCGGCCCCGCGCTGCTGCCCAACGCCTCCGCGCTCAGCGCCGCCTACTTCAACATCGCCCGGGTCGTCGGCCCGGCCGCCGCCGGCCCGCTCATCGCCGCCTTCGGCACCGGCCCGGCGATGGCGATCAACGCCGGAAGCTACCTGGCGACCGTCGCCGGCCTGCGCCTGATGCGCCCGGCGGAGATCCACCGCCACGCCCGCCCCGCGGTCGCCCCCCGCATCGTCGACGGGCTGCGCTACGTGCTCGGCCGCGCCGACCTGGTCGTCGTGCTGGGCCTGGTGGCCGCCGTCGGCCTGTTCGGGATGAACTTCCAGCTCACCGTGCCGCTGCTGGCGCGCACCGTCTTCCACGCCGACGCGACCTCCTTCGGGCTGCTCACCACCGGGCTCGCCGCCGGTTCGCTGGTCGCCGCGCTGCTCACGACCGGCCGCCGCAACCGCCCGCCGGCCAGGCTGGTGATCGTCTCGGCGTTCGCGTTCGGCGTGCTGGAGGCGGCGGTGGGCGTCGCGCCGACCTTCCCGGCGGCGATCGGCCTGCTGGCGCTGACCGGCTTCGCGACCCTCTACTTCGCCCAGGCGGCCAACCACCGCATCCAGCTCGGCAGCGACCCGAGCTACCGGGGCCGGGTGATGGCTCTGTACAGCCTCATCCTGCAGGGGACGACGCCGCTGGGCAGCCTGGGAGTCGGCTGGCTCGCCGAGCACCACAGCGCCCGCGCCGGCTTCTACGTCGGCGGCCTCGCCTCCGCCGCCGCCGCGGTCGCCGCCTGGGCGGCGAACCGCAGGTGGGCCCCCGCGCCCACCGCGTCGCCTGCCGCCATGTCGCCTCCCACCGCGTCGCCTGCCGCCATGTCGCCTCCCACCGCGTCGCCTGCCGCCATGTCGCCTCCCACCGCGTCGCCTGCCGCCGGGTCGCCTCCTACCGCGTCGCCTGCCGTTCTGCAGCCTTCGGTCCTGTCGCCTTTCGCCGCGGGCCCGGGCGCCGAGCGGAAACACATCGGCCGTGATGTGGCCGACGCTCCTTCACCAGGCGAGCCGATGGTCGGCGCACCGCCTATTGTGTAGGCATGGGAATTCCTCCGGAAAAGGCGAATCCGACGCCACGGCCGGGTGCCGGCCCGGGCCGGAAAAGGTGGTTTGGAGATGTCCGTGTCCGCTGAGGTCGACCGGTGGCTGCGGCGGTTTCATCCGGGCCCGCCCGACGCCCCCCGGCTGGTTTGTTTTCCGCACGCCGGCGGGGCCGCGAGCACCTATCTGCTGATCTCGAAGGCGTTGTCCTCGGTCGCCGAGGTACAGGCGGTGCAGTATCCGGGACGGCAGGACCGGCGGGCGGAGCCGGCGCACACGGCCATCGCGCCGCTCGCCGACCGGATCGCCGAGGTCCTCGCCCCGCTCACCGACCGGCCCCTGGCCTTCTTCGGGCACAGCATGGGGGCGATCGTCGGCTTCGAGGTCATCCGCCGGCTCGCGGCGGCCGGGGCGCCGGCGCCGTTCGTGCTGTTCGCGTCGGGGCGGCGGGCGCCGTCGGCCGAACGGTTCGAGACCGTCCACCGCCGCGACGACGCGGGCTTTCTCCGGGAGATGCGCGAGCTCGGCGGGACCGATCCGCGGGTTCTCGCCGACCCCGAACTCGTCGAGATGGTGCTGCCGCCGACCCGGGCCGACTATCAGGCGATCGAAACGTATTCCGCGCCGAGTGACGCGACGATCAGTACTGCGGTCGTCGCGATGGTGGGAGATTCCGATCCCAGGGTGACGCTCGCCGAGGCCGAGCTCTGGCGCCGGCACACCACCGGATCGTTCGAGGTGAAGGTGTTCCCCGGCGGCCACTTCTACCTGTCCGACCAGCAGGGTGCCGTGGTGGCCGCGGTCTCGGCCGGGCTCGCCGCAGGACAAGCCCCGTTCGCACCGCGGCGCGGCTCCTTCGACTCCGCCGTACCCGGCCACGAAGCAGGAGGACAATGATGGCGGTCGAATTCGTCAATGCCGCTCACTGGCGTGAGCCGGGCGCGGGCCTTGCGGCCGACTTCTGGCGTGGCAAGCTCGACCCGGAGTACATCCGTCGATACACACGCACGCTGGAGGACTTCGGGTTCGACTACACGTTGGTGGCCTACCACTCGGCGGGTCCTGACCAGTACGTTCGCTCGGCGGAAATCCTCACCTACACCGAGCGTCTGAAGCCGATGGTCGCCGTGCGGCCGAACACGTCGTTCCCGACGGTCGCCGCCCAGGCGCTGTCCACCCTCGACCAGCTTGGCAAGGGGCGCACGGCGGTCCACATCATCTCCGGTTCGAGCAACGAGGAGCAGCAGCGGCAGGGCGACTATCTCGAGAAGGATGCTCGCTACCGGCGCTCCGCCGAGTTCGTGCAGATCCTGCGGGATGTGTGGACGAAGACCGAGCCGTTCTCGCACCACGGCGAATTCTACGACTTCGATGACTTCGGGCCCGGTTACCAGACCTATTCCGGTGAGCCGATACCGGTCTCCCTCGGCGGATCGTCGGATTACGCCTATGCGGCGGGTGGCGCTCAGGCGGACATCTTCGCGCTGTGGGGAGAGCCGCTGGAGCAGACCAAGCAGCAGATCGACCGGGTCTACGAGGAGGCGCGGAAGGTCGGCCGGACCGGCAAGATCCGCTTCTGGGTCACCTTCCGGCCGATAGTCGCCGAGACCGACGAACTGGCGCAGCGCAAGGCTCGCAGGCTCGTCGAGCAGTCCAAGGCGCACTACGGCGAGGTGCTGAAGGTCAACCTGCCGAACGTGGGCTCGCAGCGTCTGCGCGACATCGCGCAGGAGGGCGAGACACATGACGGTGGTGTGCTCTGGACGCCACGATCGATCGCCGGGGCCGGCGGTGCCTCGTCGTTCCTGGTCGGCTCGCCCGAGACCATCGCGGAGGCGCTCGTCAGGTACGCCGAGCTCGGTGCGGAGGTGATCTCGCTGCCGACCCTCGGCAACATCGGCGACGCCATCGACACGGGCCGCTACATCATCCCACTCGTGCGCGAGGAGCTTGCCCGTCGCGAGGTCCGCGAGAAGGTCGCTACCTAGCCCTGCCGCCACCCTCACCGCGGGATGTTGCCGTGCGCGCCGCGGCGGACCGCCCCGTCCCCTTCCTGGCCGACGCCGGGCAGGTAGCCGGGGACGTCGACGAGGACGACGAGCGGGACGCCGAAGGAGTTGCACATCCGGACGAATCGGGCGGCCTTCTCGGCGCTCAGGGAGTCCGGGCAGCCGCCCGCCCCGGGCCTCACCACCAGGGAGGCGACACCCGGCCGTCGGGCTCCAGTCCGTAGCGCAGCAGCGGGCCTGCGTCGGCGCCCATCGCGTCGGTGAGGGGGCGCAGGGCGTCGGTGTCCCCGGCGTCGACGGCCCGCAGGTAGGCCCGCCGCATCCCGGGGCGGTCGCCGGCCGCTCGGCGCACGCGGGCCAGGCCATGCAGCGCGGTGGGGTCGCCCGCGTCGGCGATCTGCTCGTAGGCCCACGCGGCCCGGTCGTGGTCGCGGGCCTGCTCCCGCGTACGGCCGAGCCGGCGCAGCAGCTCGGTGTCGCCGGTGGACGCGAGCTGCCGGTAGGCCCACGCCGCACCGTCCGAGTCGCCGGCCCGTTCTCGCGCCCAGGCGACGTCGCGCCACCAGCGCACTCGTCGCGTCCGGGACCTGTGCGCGCGGCTTGTGGCACAACGCGTGCAGCACGGCGTCGATCCACCGTGGGTCTTCCGTGAGCGCCAGGTCGGGCAGCATCCCGGCGGTGGCGTCGGCGAGCAGGCCGGCGGGGATCGGGCCGGCGTGGCCGAGCCGCCGCGCGTCCAGCGCCACCGTGATCACGGTCCGTTCCAGCGGGGTGAACGTTCCGTCGGCGGGATCGGCGTAGGCGGCGATCAGCGCCCGGTCACCCTGTGCCGGACGCCTGACCAGACCGTGCTCGCGACTCGTCATGGCCGATCATCGCGCAGGACGACTGGCGACGGGGAACGTTTTGCCGCGCCGCCACCCTCACAGCGGGATGTTGCCGTGCTGGCCGCGCCGCGCCGGCGCGGCGGCAAGCGCGCGGGCGATGCGGGGGCGGGTGTCGACCGGGTCGATGACGTCGTCGATGACGCCCAGCGCCACTCCGCGCTCGACGCCGCCGGCGGTGCGGGTGTGCTCCTCGACGAGGCGGGCGAGCACGCCGGGCCGGGCGTCGTCGGAGGCGGCGGCCAGCGCGCGCCGGTGCAGGATGCCGACGGCGGCCTCGGCGCCCATCACGGCGACCTCGGCCTCGGGCCAGGCGAGCACGGCTGTGGCCCCGAGCGAGCGGGAGTTCATCGCGATGTAGGCGCCGCCGAACGACTTGCGGGTGATGAGCGTGACCCGGGGGACGGTCGCCTCGGCGAAGGCGTAGAGCAGCTTCGCGCCGCGGCGGACCACCCCGTCCCATTCCTGGCCGACGCCGGGCAGGTAGCCGGGGACGTCGACGAGGACGACGAGCGGGACGCCGAAGGAGTTGCACATCCGGACGAATCGGGCGGCCTTCTCGGCGCTCAGGGAGTCCAGGCAGCCGCCCTTGCGCAGCGGGTTGTTCGCGATCACGCCGACGCTGTGGCCGTAGAGCCGGCCGAGGCCGACGACGACGTTGGGCGCCCAGCGCGGCTGGAGCTCCTCGAAGCCCCCCGGGCCGTCGTCGCCGTCGAGCAGCCGGTACACCAGCGGGTGCACGTCGTAGGCCCGCCGCGGCCGCGCCGGCAGCAGGGACCGCGGGTCGCGCGGGTCGGGCGCGACCCGCTCCTGTCCGGCGTCGGCGGCTGTCTTCTCGGCGGTGATGGCGTCTGCGGCTGTCTTCTCGGCGGTGATGGCGTCGGCGGCCGCCTCCTCGGCGGTGATGGCGTCGAGGTCGACGTGCCCCGGCGCGGCGAGCAGCGTGGTGATCCGCCGGGCCCGCTCGTAGGCGTCGCTCTCGGAGCGGGCGACGACGTGGACGACGCCGGAGCGCCGGCCGTGCGCGTCGGCACCCCCCAGACCCGCCATGTCGATCTGCTCCCCGGTGACGCTGCGCACGACGTCCGGGCCGGTGACGAAGACCCGCCCGTCGGGCGCCATGATGACGACGTCGGTCAGCGCCGGCCCGTACGCGGCGCCGCCGGCCGCGGGCCCCAGCACCACGGAGATCTGCGGCACCCGCCCGGAGGCGTGGATCATGGCGGCGAAGATCTGGCCGATGCCGTCGAGCGCCTCGACGCCCTCGGCCAGGCTCGCCCCGCCGGAGTGCCACAGTCCGACGACCGGCACGCCGTCGCGGACGGCCTCCTCGATGGCGGCCACGATCTGCCGGGCGCCGACGGCGCCGAGCGCTCCGCCCATCCGGGTCCCGTCGGTGCAGAAGGCGACCGCGGCCACGCCGTCGATGCGGCCCCGCCCGGCCAGCACCCGGCCGCCGGCGGGCGCGGCGTCGGCGACGAACGAGCCCGCGTCGAACAGCTGGGACAGCCGGCGACCGGGGTCGCGCACATCCTGGCCGGGGATGACGACCGCGGTCTGGCCGATCCTGGTCGGCTGGGTCATGGCTTCCTCTCCCGCACGACGCCGGTGGCGACGCCCCGGTGTCGCAGCTGCGATCCTCGGGCGCCACCCGCGCCGCGCCACGGGTCGGTCGGTCACCGGCGGGCGGGCCGCCCCCCGGTGTTCCTGTCAGTGTCGACCAGCGGTCTTGCATTCCCCTAAAGAATCGATAGGGCGCGCTCCCTCGCGGGGACCGGAAAAGTCCGCCGCATTTCCTCGCCGGCCTTTTCCGTCGCCGCGGACCGTGCCGGCCATTGCCCGCAAGGCCGCCGTCGCCGCGGTCGGGATGGTGGTGCCGCCGGTCCCGGCGCGGTTTCGCGGACGCGGAACGCCGACCCTCGAAGTCACGGCGACCGGCCGGCACCCCCGTGCCATCTCGACCGCACAGCGCCGGACACGCATTGACGCTGATCGTCTTGGTGCGCTCAGATTGTCCCCGCGGTAGCGGGAATACGGACAAACAGGGCGAGGCGCCGGAGGTGGCGGCCCGGGCGTCGAGGAGTGAGCTGTGGGGCTGATCGCCGGGTGGTGCCTGCGGTACCGGTGGATCGTGGTGGGCGCATGGCTGATCGTTCTGGTTGCCGGCGGCGTGCTGGCGGGCCACGAGGGCGCCCGTTACCACCAGACGTTCGGTGTCGCCGGCACCGACTCCCAGCTCGCGACCGACGCCCTGGCGAACGTCGTGCCCGGCGGCCTGCCCGACGCCGAGATGATCGTCGTGCGGGCCCGCGAAGGCGACATCAACGCCCCGGCCGTCCGCCAGCGGATCGCGGCGATGACCGCGCGGGTCGCCCGGCTGCCCGGGGTGGCCACCGCGATCGATCCGTACGGGCCGGCCGGCGGCCTGCTGCTCGGCGTCGAGCCGGTGGCGCGCGACGGGCGCGCGGCGATCGTGGGTGTCGTGATGAAGGGCGCCGCGACGACCCCGGACCTCGCCGCGGTGCGACGCCTGATCGCGACCGCCCGCGCCTACGACGGGCCGGACCTCCAGGTGGAGATGTCGGGCCCCGGCACGACGATCATCGTCCAGGGGAACATCTCCACGACCCCCATCGCCCTGGCCGTCGTGGCCGCCACGATCATCCTGTGCCTGGTGGTACGCGCGCCGGGCGGGGTCGCCGTCTGCGCGCTGGTCGCCGGCGCGACCGCCGCGGGGGTGCAGGCCGGCGTGACCCTGCTCTCCCACCGGGTCGAGGTCAGCCCGCTGGCGCCGCTGCTCGCCGTGATGATCGCCGTGGGGACGAGCCTCGGCGCGGCGGTCGTGGTCGTCCACCGCTGCCAGGCCGGGATGCGCGCCGGACGGCGGCCACTCGACGCGGTCGCCGCAAGCATGGCCCAGCCCGGGCGCGCGCTCGTCTGGGGTGGCCTCGGCCTCGCCGTCGTCATGCTCGGCACCAGCGCGCTGCACGCGAGTGTCCTCGCCGGCCTCGCCCCCGCCGCGTTCGTCGCGGCCGCGGTCGCCAGCCTCGCCATCGCCACCCTGCTGCCCGCGACGCTCGCCGTCGCCGGCCGGGGCCTGCTGGTCTGGACCGAGCGCACCCAGCTGCGCGCCACCGGCCGCGGCCTGCCGGTCCGGCCGGGTCTGCGCTCGGCGTGGGCGGGCCTCGTCGGGCGCTTCCCGGGGATGCTCGCCGCCGCGGCGGTCCTCCTGCTGGCCGCGCTGGCGTTGCCGATCATCGGACTGCGTCTCGGTGGCGGCGACGGGGGCGTCGACCCGACGTCGGTGACCACCCGGCGGGCCTACGACATCATCAGCGACGACTACATCGCGGGCCTGAACGGTCCCGTCCTCGTTGCCGTGTCGAACCTGCCTGTGTCGAACCTGCCCGCGTCGGGCCTGCCGGCGGCGAACCCGCCCGCGGCGAACCCGCCGGCCGCGGACCCGGCCGTCCTGGCGACCCTGCTCGACCGCCTCGGCACCACTCCGGGGGTGGTCAGGGCCTTCCAGGTGTTGCAGAATCCCGCCACCCGCTCGGCGCTGATCGAGGTCCTGCCCCAGGCGGAGCCCCGCTCGGCGCAGGCCAGCGACCTCGTGCGGCGGCTGCGCACCCGGGCGGTGCCCGCCGCCGTCGCCGGCACGACCGTGCGGGTGCACATCGGCGGCCAGACCGCGCTGTTCGACGACATGGCGACCCGCTTCACCCGGGTGCTGCCGGCCTTCGCGGCCCTCGAACTCGTCGTCCTCGGGGTGACCGTGCTCGCGAGCGTGCGCCGCGTCGGCCCCACCGCGGCGATCGTCGGGGCCAGCGCGCTGACCACGGCGGCGTCGCTCGGCGCCATCACCTTCGTCTTCTGCGACGGCCGCCTCGCCGGACTGCTCGGGGTGCGCGGTGGGCCGATCGAACCGTTCGTCCTCGGTCTCATCCTGATCCTCTCCTTCGGCCTGGCCATCGGCATGCACCTGACCCTGCTGCGCCGGCTGCGGGACCCGCAGGAGCAGCCGCCGGACGGCGGGGACCCGGCGACGGCGATCCGGTCGGGCCACGCGGACGTCGGCCACGTGGTCGTCGCGACCAGCCTGATCCTGATCGCCGTCTTCGCCGGGCTGGCCTGCCAGCAGGTGCGCACGATGAAGCTGCTCGGCCTCGGGCTGGCCGTCGGCGTCGCGCTCGACGCGCTGGTGCTACGTGTCCTGCTGCTGCCGGCGCTGGTGCACCTCACCCGGGACACCACCGGCAGGCGGCCGGTGGCCGGGCCCGCCGCGGGGCGGTCGACGGCGCCCGGCAGTGAGGGAGCGCCGCAGCCGGCGGACCGGGCGGCCGCGCCGAGCGGGACACACGGGATGCCCGCGCCGCGGACCGCCCGGCCCGGGACCGCCTCTGCCGACAGCACCGGCACCGACGCGCCGCCTGGCCCGGGCGTGCCGGTGGGGGTGGCCGCCGGCGGCGGCTCCGGCTCGCCGGCCGAGTCCGCACGCGCCGAGGACACGGTGCCGACCCGGCTACGCACCCGGGGGCGGGCGCCGCGTGCCGCCGTCGGCGCGGTGGCCGGTCGCGAGGTCGACGCGGCGGCGCGCCTGCCCGGCGGCCGGGGCGTTGCGGGGCCGGCGACCGGACCCACCGCTACCGCACCGTGGAGCTGGTTCGAGCCGCACCGTCCGGCCAACCCGGGCCCGGACTGACGGCGGCGATGGCCGTCACCCCGCTCAGGCTGCTGACCTGGGCGGCGGGCGGTACGGCCGTCAGGGCAGCAGCGCGCGCACGTGGGTGGGCAGCAGCCGGGTGTGCCGGGTGAGCAGGTCGAGGAAGGCCGCGCTGAGCACGTCGGGTTCGTCGCGCGCATAGGCGGCCAGCGGGCGGCGCAGCGGTGGATCGACCCGCAGGACCCGCCCGGCGAACGGATCGGGCACGATGCTCGCCGGGACGAGGGCCGGGCCGAGCCCGGCGGCGGCGAGGACCGGGGCGGCCGCGGTCTGCTCGGTGCGGACCGCGGCGCGGGGCCGGAACCCGGCGTCCGCGGCGGCTCGATCCAACACCTCGGCGAGGCCGTGACCGGGGGCGTAGTGCACCCAGTCCCGGGTGGCGAGGCGGCCGAGCCCGACCTGGGTCGTCGCGGCGGGTACGGCCGGGTCGCCCGGCGGCAGCACGACGACGAACTCCTCCTCGCCGAGCGGCCGGACCGGGCCGTCCCAGCTCGGCGGCGGCGGTCCGATCGCGAGGTCGGCCTGCCCGGCGAGCATCGCCTGTTCGAGCTCGTCGGCGTGCCGGTGCTCGAACAGGCGCACCCGCACCCCCTCGTACGCCCGGTGCCAGGCACGCAGCACCGGCGGCAGTATCCCCAGGGTCACCGAGTACACGGTGGCGACCTGCACCTCGCCGCGTTCGAGGCCGGCGGCACGACGCGCGGCGCACCGGGCGCGCTCGGCCTCGGCGAGCGCGGCGCGGGCGTGGGGGAGCAGCGCCCGGCCCATCGGCGTCGGCCGGACCGCGCGCGGGAGCCGTTCGAGCAGCGCGCCGCCGACCGCCCGCTCCAGCGCCCGTACCTGGTGCGACAGCGCCGGCTGGCTGACGTGCAGCAGCTCGGCCGCCCGGGTGAACGACCCCTCGTCGACGACCCGCACCAGGTATTCAAGCTGACGCAGCGTTGCCATAGACCGATTTTATGAGTCCGACAAGAACTATGTCTTCGACTTATGGCCGCGCGGTGCGCAGGCTGGAGAGATCGCCGTTCCCCGGCCCGGTCCGGAGCCGCCACCGCCGACGTCAGGAGCACCGGATGACCCCCAACCACGCCCCCCGCCCCGAGGCCCCCCGCCCCGAGGCCCCCCGCCCTGAGGGCAACCGCCCCGCACGCACCCATTTCGAGCGCACCTCTGCCGCGGGCACCGATCCGGAGGGCGCCCAGACTGCGGGCGCCCAGACCGCGGGCAACGTCGCGCTGGTGGTCGGCGCTCAGGGGGTGATCGGCCGCACCCTCGTCGAGCATCTCGCCGGCCTCGGCGACTGGGAGGTCATCGGGGTGTCGCGTCGCGGCGGCCGCCCGGCGCCGCGCGTGCGCCACGTCGCCGTCGACCTGCTCGACCTCGACGCCACCCGGGCCGCGCTCGGCAACCTGCGCGCGGTGACCCACGTGTTCTACGCCGCCTACCAGGAGCGACCGACCTGGGCCGAGCTCGTCGCGCCGAACCTGGCGATGCTGACGAACGTCGTCGAGACCGTCGACGCGGCGAGCCCGGCGCTGCGCCACGTCAGCCTGATGCAGGGTTACAAGGTGTACGGCGCGCACCTCGGCCCGTTCAAGACCCCGGCGCGGGAGTCCGACGCCGGGCACATGCCGCCGGAGTTCAACGTCGACCAGCAGGACTATCTGACCGCCCGCGGTCGGAATGCGGGCTGGAGCTGGTCGGCGATCCGCCCGTCGGTCGTGTGCGGGTTCGCCACGGGCAATCCGATGAACCTCACGATGGTCCTCGCGGTGTACGCCTCGATGTCGAAGGAACTCGGCCTGCCACTGCGCTTCCCGGGCGCGCCGGGGGCCTATGACGCGCTGCTGGAGGTCACCGACGCCGGCCTGCTCGCGAAGGCGACCGTGTGGGCGGCGACCACCGCCGCGTGCGCCGATCAGGCCTTCAACATCAACAACGGTGACCTGTTCCGGTGGAGCGAGATGTGGCCGGCCGTCGGCCGCTATTTCGGCCTGGAGGTCGCCGCGACGCTGCCGATGAGCCTCGAGTCCGTGATGGCGGACAAGGAGGAGCTGTGGAAGACGATGACCGCCCGCCACGGCCTCGCCGGTCACTCCTACCGGGAGGTCTCGTCCTGGCGGTTCGGCGACGCGGTGTTCTCCTGGGACTACGACATGATCGCCGATGGCTCGAAGGCCCGCCGCTTCGGCTTCCACGAGTACGTCGAGACCGAGACGATGTTCTACGCCCTTTTCGACGATCTCCGCCGCCGCCGCGTCATCCCCTGACCGGGAGAGCTGGGTCTGTCCCCCGACAGGACTGTCGCTGCGGCCCGCGTGACGGGCTTGGCTGAACCCGCAGTCGGCTTCAGTAAAAGCGGGGGCTTCCGCTCGGAGGATAGAATCCTGGCGAAACTTATAGAAAGAATATTCGACTTTCGCCGAATTACTGAACTCTACACCGAGCTCGACCTTCGCGGTTAGGTGGCGGCGATCTCCCAAGTCGGCCGGAGGGTGTGGAGTTCTGCGGGCGTCGTCTGCCCGGGGTGAACGGCCTGATATTTGACGGTGATCAGGACGCGGCGGATCTTGTGGAACATGTCGGCGGTGGGGGAATGGGTCTTGGTGGTGTACCCGGGTGCGTGCTGGCGGTGGTCGGCGGCGGCGGGGTGGTAGCCGGCGGTGGCGTTCCCGGCGACGGTGAGGGTCTGGCAGGTCAGAGCGAACGGGACGGCACGTTTGTGCCGGCTGCGGGCCTGGCTGGCGCCGAGGAGTTGTTTGGCGTCTTCGATCCCGACGTCTGGCTGTGACGGGTGAAATCGGGCTTCCGGCTGGGGAGAAAGAGACACCCGCCCGCTGAAATGATCTCTCTTGCCATTGGAGAGATCATAAAGTGGGCGGGCGCGTGTGTTTTGGGGCAGAGGTCAAGTGCTGGACGGGTTGCCGGGGCTGCCGGCCGGGATCGGGGTTGTGTCGGTCGAACGGTCTGGCCGGTCCGTGTGGCCGCAGAATTGGTCGGCCGGCGTGGTTGTAGTGCGTCGTTCATGTTCAGGCTACTTCCCGTCATTCTGCCCTGGGTAGCGTCTATGGCCGGGGAGAGACGGAGCTGCTGGAATGGTTGACCCGAATGGGTGACCGGACCGACCGTAGGGCCGAGCTGTGGCTCGGCCGTAACGAGAACCCTATCGGGCCGGCTCCCGGCACGGTGAATCGAATCAGGGCACCTGCCGGCGAACTGCATCACTATTCGAGCGGGCTGACCGAGGCTGTTACCGGGGTCGCCGCGGAGGAATGGTTCGACCGGGTTGGGCCGGAGGTCGTCGCCCGCGAGGATCCCGATCCCACCGGCGACTCCACCGCTCTGACGCTTGGGTTCCTGGTCCCTCCGAACCTGCGCTGAGCCCTTCCCCACTCGCTGCGCCGCTCCGTGGCCCGAGACCAAGGGATGTTCCGCAATGTCCGCTCTGCCCTACCCGCACGAGCTGCCGGCGGTGGCCGGCGACGGCACCCTTGTAGACGCGATCTGGGCGCAGGTCGCCGCTCGCCCGCTCGCCCCTGCCGTCGTGGACGGCGGCAGGGAGTGGAACTACCGGCAACTGCGGGAGCGGGTCGACACCGTGGCCGGTCAGTTACTGGACACAGGTGTGTGCCGTGGCGACGCCGTCGGCCTGTGCGCCCCGCGGGGCCGGGAGACGGTGGTCGGTATGCTCGCGGCGCTCGTTGTGGGAGCGGCCTTCCTTCCCCTCGACCCACACGAGGTGCCCGACCCACACGAGGTGCCCGACCCACACGAGGTGCCCGACCCACACCAGGTGCCGGCCCCGCCGTCGCAGGCGCTGGCCCGGGCCGCCGAGCTTGGCGTTGGGGTCGTCATGGCGCCCCGCCGCTGGCATCCCAGGTTCACCGAAACCGCCTGGCGCTGCGTCGACCTGGACCGTGAGGTTGACCTGGACCGTGAGTGGGCCGGCCGGAGCTTTCCCCCGCCGGCCGGGGGCCCCGAAGCGCTCCGTGACATCGCCTGCGTCCTGATGACGTCGGGCAGTACAGGGCGACCGAAGCCGGTGGCGATCCCAAGCGCGGCGCTCTGCCACGTGATCACGGCTCTCGTCGACGTGTACGAGCTGCGCCCGGACGACCGGGTGCTGCAGTTCGCCCCGGCCACCGCCGATGTCAGCCTCGAAGAGATCTTCACGACGCTGGCGGCGGGGGCGACGGTCGTAGTCCGGGACGACGACATGATCTCTTCCCCGGCCCGGTTGCTGGCCTGCGTCGCCGAGCTCGGCCTGACCGTGCTCTCGCTGCCCACCGCGTTCTCATCGCAGCGGTGACATCGGGTCGCCCCGTTCGTCGGGCTCGACCAGCGCGAGCAACGCCGGGCGAAGCCCAGGATCGAGATCCGCGGCGCCATCCGTGAATGTTCCAGCCGCCGCGGCGATCGGCACGTGCCCAACGTCCCTCGCTTCGCGAAGAGCGCGCTGCCAGCACCTTGCGCGTTCGAGCTAGAGATAGCAGGCGCCCCCATGCAGTTCCTCGCCCCGACGTTCGCCGACGTCGTCGCCCACCACCAGCTACCAGCAGGCGGCGCCAACCCGCCATCGCTTTACAACCCGTCCGACGCCGTCTACGCAGCCGCGGCCTACCTATGCGACAACCACGTCGCCACCGACCTGACCGGCGCCCTATGGCACTACAACCATTCCGACGCCTACATCGCCCAGGTCGTCACCCAGGCCACCCAGTACTCTGAAACGACACCGAGCTCTTCAGTAGCGTGCCCGACTCTTCAGTCGGCAGTTCAGTCGGTTCTGATGGCCGACGGCACCCGCAAGCCGATTCGGGATGTCAAGGTCGGTGATCGGGTGTTGGCCCTCGGCTTCCAGCATCTCGGCATCCCCGTGGATCGCCGCCGCGGTGGCAGGCTGAGCAATCCAAACGGCACTCACCCGAGGTGGCGTAGAGGCGTAGGGGCGTACAGGTGTGCCGCGACCTGAGGCGTGCGCGACGGCTACCAGTGGATCGCCACCGCCGGCCGGCGCGACCAGCAGGGGGCGCGCTGACGACGAGCGAGCGGATCAGATGGCCGTGGCGACGGGCGGTGAGGCCGGTGAGTCGGGCGGCCCGGCCGGGGGGAGGACCGGGCCGCCCGCACGGCGCTACTTGACGTACGCGGCGATGAAGGGGGTGTCGGCCTTGATCTTGCCGAGGCGGGTGGCGCCGCCGGGCTCGCCGAGCGGCTCGTCGCGGCCCGGGAGGATGTCGGTGAAGAACGCCGCCTCGCTGTCGATGAACTCCTTGTCCTTCGCCTTCACCCGGTCGTCGCTGAGGGCCGCGCCGACGGGGCACGAGACCGCGCAGGCGCCGCACTCGGTGCACTCGTCGGGGTTGATGTACATCTTGCGGTCGCCCTCGTAGATGCAGTCGGCCGGGCAGCCCTCCAGGCAGGAGCCGTCCTTGACATCAATGCACGCCGCGGTGATGACGTATGGCATGGGAGCCCTCATTTCCGGATCGACGTTGCGGGCCNCTGCTGGGCGGTCGGCAATCGCGTGGCTGGCCTACGACTTTCGTTCCGACTGGTAAGCCGGGGCGGGTGCCGTGCGGCGAACCCGAAAGGAATCGTAGCGGCCAGGGCGAGGTCGAAACTGCGCGCGCTGTGAATCTCATGTAAACAAATAGCGCGCGGGAAAGATGACGTCGATATTCCTCGGGGCCAGAAAAACAATGACGCCAAGGATAATGTTTTCGTTGGATTTATCCTGGCTCTTTTCCCGGCGCCGGCCAGCCGGGGCGCAGGTGGGCACGGATGAGCGCAGGTGAGCGCAGTGGGGCGCGGCCGGCCGGGCCGGTCCGGAACGGTGTCCGGCGCCGGCGCGGCCGGCCGGTGAGGATGCGGCTCGTGCGGCTACGTTGCGGGCCTGGGCCCGGGCGGCCGTCTCCGATGAGCCTCGGCCCGGGCCCGAGCGCCCCGGAACTGTTCCTAGGGTCGGTGCTACTCCTAGGGTCGGTGCTACTCCTAGGGTCGGTGCTACTCCTGGGCCAGGGTGGCGATGTCGATGACGAACCGGTAGCGCACGTCGCTGCGCAGCACCCGCTCGTAGGCCTCGTCGACCTCGTCGGCGCCGATGAGCTCGATCTCCGAGGCGATCCCGTGCTCGGCGCAGAAGTCGAGCATCTCCTGGGTCTCGCGGATGCCTCCGACGCTGGAACCGGCGAGACTGCGCCGCCCGCCCAGCAGCGAGAACACGCTGAAGGAGCTCGCCTGGGGCGGCGCCCCCAGGTTGACCATCGTGCCGTTGAGGCGCAGCAGGCCGAGGTAGGCGTCCAGCGGCAGGTTCGCCGACACGGTGTTGATGATCAGGTCGAACGAGCGGCGCAGCGTCTTGAACGTCGCCTTGTCGCCGGTGGCGTAGTAGTGGTCGGCGCCGAGGCGCAGGCCGTCGGACTCCTTGCTCAGCGTCTGGCTGAGCACGGTCACCTCGGCGCCGAGCGCATGGGCGATCTTGACGGCCATGTGGCCGAGCCCGCCCAGGCCGACGACGGCGACCTTCGTGCCAGGACCGGCGTTCCAGTGCCGCAGCGGCGAGTAGACGGTGATCCCGGCGCACAGCAGCGGGGCCGCCGCGTCGAAGGGCAGCGACTCGGGGATGCGCACGACGAAGTGCTCGGTGACGACGACGCTCTGGCTGTAGCCGCCGTAGGTGGTCTCGCCGTCGTAGCCCTTGCCGTTGTACGTCGGCACCGCGCCCTTGAGGCAGTACTGCTCCTCGTCGGCCTCGCAGGCCTCGCACTCACCGCACGAGTCGACGAAGCAGCCCACGCCGACCCGGTCGCCGACGGCGTACTTCGTCACCGCCGGGCCGACCGCGGCGACCACACCGGCGATCTCGTGGCCGGGGACGAGCGGGTAGGTGCCCCGGCCCCACTCCTCCTTGGCCTGGTGGATGTCGCTGTGACAGATGCCGGCGTACTTGATGTCGATGAGGACATCACGCTCGCGCAGCTCGCGGCGCTCGACCGTCGAGCGCTCGAACTTGGCGCCCGCGGCGGGGACGACCAGCGCTGCGGTGGTGGCCATGGAACTCCCTCGCGCCCTCGCCGCCCCCGGGCGGGTGCGCCGCGGGAACGCGGCGAGGGCCGTAGTGATCATGGTGTGACGCGGACGAAAGCGTGCGAACGCCCCCGGGACCGGCACCCCGGTCCCACAATGTAAGAGCGCACTCACTTCGATTGTATGGTGCACAGACGTCCAGGCGTCGGGACCGGAGGCGGCAATGATGGAGCCGGGCCGGACCTCGTACCACCACGGTGATCTGGCGGCCGCGCTGGTGGACGCCGCCCTCGACCTGATCGCCGAAGGCGGCCTGGTGGCGTTCTCGGTCGCCGCGGTCGCCCGCCGCGTCGGGGTGAGCTCGGCGGCGCCGTACCGGCACTTCCCCGACCGCGACAGCCTGCTCGCGGCCGCCGCCGCGGCGGCGGCACGCCAGCTCACCGGCCAGGTGCGCGCGGCCGCGGACTCCGCCGGCGCCGATCCGGTGGAACGCCTGGCCGCCACCGCCGGCGCTTACACCAGGTTCGTCGTCGAGCGCCGCGCCGGGATGGACGTCCTGTTCGCCCCGGGGCTGGCGGGCAGCCGCCACCCGCAGCTCGGCGCGCAGACCCGTGCCCTGCTCGACACGCTGCTCCCGCTGGTGCTGGCCCTGCCCGGGGTGCCGAGCTACCGCGACGCGCTCATCCTCGTCGAGCAGCACCTCGCCCAGGCCCACGGGCACGCCGTGTTCCACCTCGACGGAGTCTTCGCCCAGCACCGCCGCAGCGTCGACCAGGCCGCCGCCGCGTCCGTCGCCACGACCCGGATGCTGGTCGCCGGCCACGCCGCCGAGCGCCGCTGAACGCCGCTGAACGCGGCTGACCGGGCGGCGGGGGTACCCGAGGGCGGGTTGCCCGGCCACCCCTTCGGGGGACGTGCGGGCCATTGCCGGTCCGGGCTCGCCGGTTCGGTGACGGCGGACGGTCTCCCCGTGATTCCCATCAAAATGTCCGCCGATTGACCGAGTCCTGAGGTATCAGGCCGGTAATGCGCCGTGTCGGCGTCGGTATGGGCTCGGGCAATGACAACCGGTGTGCCATCGGCGGGAGGAGAGCGCCCGGCGCCGCGGCCGGTGGCCCGTTGCGCCACCCCCGGTGCCGCAGGCGTCACCATGACCGCCGCGCCAGCCTCCGTGGGCGCGCCGCACCGACAGCTCGGCTGGCCGTTTCGGGCCAGGCCGGGGCCCCTGCGGGGGAGTTGCGTCGGTGACATCGGCCCCGCCTCGGCGGCCTGCCGAAGCGGGGGGACCGCGCCGCCGGCGGTGTCGAGTAGGCGATAGGTACGGCCGGGAGGACGCGCGGTCACCGACAATTCAGCAGGCGCCCTGTGCCCGATTTTCGCTCGGCCGTAGGGAGAAATGGTGGATACGCGCGAGAACGTCGACGAGGTGACCGAGCCGCGGGAAAAGACGAACGGGCTCTCCACCCGCCCGGACCCGCTGCGCCCCGGCGATCCGCGCGAACTCGGCGATTACCGGATTCTCGGCCGGCTCGGCGAGGGTGGCATGGGCACCGTCTTTCTCGGCCGGGGCCGCGACACCGGCCTGGTCGCGGTGAAGGTCATCCGCGCGGACGTCGCCCGCATCCCCCGCTACCGTGACCGGTTCCGGCGGGAGGCCGCGGTGGCCCGCCGCGTCGCCCGCTTCTGCACCGCGGAGGTCCTCGACGTCGTCGACCCTCCGGACGGGCAGCCCTACCTCGTCACGGAGTTCGTCGACGGCCCGACCCTGGCCCGCGCCATCGCCACCCACGGCCCGCTGGGCTCGGCCGACCTGGAACGTGTCGCGGTCAGCGTCGCCGCGGCGCTGACCGCCATCCACGGCGCGGNCCTGGTGCACCGCGACCTCACCCCGACGAACGTGCTGCTGTCCCCGCTGGGCGCGCGGGTGATCGACTTCGGGCTGGCCCGGGTCACCGACGAGGCGCCCAGCGGGCCGTCGGGCCGGGTCGCGGGAACGCCGGCGTTCATGTCGCCCGAGCAGGCCCGCGGCGAGACCGTGACGAGCGCCGCCGACATCTTCTCGTGGGGCGGCCTGGTGATCTTCGCGGGCAGCGGGCGCAAGCCGTTCGGTGACGGCCCGACGTCGGCCCAGCTACGCCGGGTCCAGCACGCCGATCCCACGCTCGGCGACCTCGATCCGGCGCTGGCCGCCGTGGTGCGCGCGGCGATGCGCCGGGAGCCGGGCCGCCGGCCCACCGCCGAGGAGCTGCTGCGCCGCCTCGTGCGCCCCGGCGACGCCGCGGAGACCATCGTCACCAGCCCGCTGGACATCCTGCCGCCCCGGCTGGGCCCGAGCACCGCACCGCCCACCTCGCCCGCCGCCTCGCGAACGTCGCCCAGGCCGGAGTCGGGATCCGGCTCCGGCCCGGCGGGGACGGGATCGGCCCGCGGACCCGCGGTGGCGGGGCCCGGCCTTGCCCCGGCGGTGGCGGGGCCTGGCTCCGCGCCGGCGGGGGTGGGGTCCGGGTCCGCGCCGGCGGGGGTGGGGTCCGGGTCGGTGCCGGCGGGTTCGAAGTCCGAGTCGGCGGTGAGGTCGGGTCCCGGCTCCGCGGTGGCGGGGGTGGGGGCGGGAAGAAGGCCGGGCTTTGCGACGGGACTGGCGTTGGCACGGTCCGAGCCAGGGCCCGACGGGGGAGTCCGTGTCGCGTCCGATCGAGCACCGGCCACCCCGGGCGGATCCGTGCCTCCGGGCGGAGCCGTGTCCTCGGATGGATCTGTGCCCTCGGGCAGACCGATGCTCGCGGGCGGACCCAGGTCCGGAATCGGTGCGACGGCGCCGGATCTGACGCCGGTCGCCGTGCCCGGCCCGGCGACCGGTCCGCTGGACCTGGTGCTGGTGGGCGCGGCCGGTCCCGCCGGCGATCCGGGGTCGGCCGGCCGGCGGCGGGTGCGGCTGATGACCGCCGCGGCCGGTGCCGTGATCGCGGCCGCGCTGATGGTCATCGGACTGCTCGTGCACGCCCACGGCGGATCCGCCCGTGCCACCGCGACGGCGGCCGGGCAGGTCGCCGTGCCCGGCGGGCATGGCGGCGTGACCGTCGCATCGGCCGCGGGCGGCAACACCGCCCCCGCCACCCGACCGGCCACCCGACCGGCCGGCGGCCACGGCGACGCCGGCACCGGCGCGCCGACGAGCGCGGCCGATCCCGCCGCCCACACCGATCCCGCCGACGCCTCGCCGGGCACGGACGGGGTCACCATCCCGGACGTGGTCGGCCAGGACGCCGCCGCGGCCGAGACCGCCCTGCGTGCGGCCGGCTTCGACACGGTCGAGCGCGCCTACCGGGCCGGCAGCGGCGCCCGCGGCACCGTCGTCGCGACCGACCCGTCGGCCGGGACGACGCCCACCCGCGACGCCACCGTCACCCTGACCGTGTCGACGGGGCCAAGCACCGTCACGGTGCCCGAGGTCGTCGGGCAGGACGCCGCGGACGCCCGCGCAGCGTTGCGCGCCGCCGGCCTCACCGTCGTGCAGCGGCTCAACTCCGGCCCGTCCACCGCCGACGCCGGGCAGGTGGACGCCGTCACGCCGAGCGCGGGCACCCGGGTGGCGGCCCGCAGCACCGTCACCATCACCGTGGCCAGCGACACGGTGACGGTGCCCGATCTGCACGGCCGTCCGGCGGGAGAGGCGCAGCGCACCCTGACCGACCTCGGTCTCACCGTCGTCCAGCACCCCCGGCCCGAGGACGATCCGCCCGGCACGGTCATCGGGCAGACCCCGGCGTCGGGTGGCGTGCCGCGGGGGTCGACCGTCACCCTCGACGTCGCCCGCCCCACCGCGACCGGCTCGCCGAGCCCCCCCGCCGCGACCGGGGGACCGGGCCCGTCGACCACCTCCCCGCCGCCGTCCCGGCCGGCCCCGCCGCTCGCGCCCTGACCGCCGGCCGCCGGCCGCTGACCGCTGGCGGTCGGCCGCCGGCCAGGCTGACCCCTGGCGGTCGGCCGGTGGCGCGGCGGCGCGGCGGCGCGGTCAGCCGGCCAGGGTGGCGAGGCTGACGTCCCACAGCCGCGCGGCCGAACGCGGGTCGAGGGCGTAGTCCGCCACCCCGGTGCGGGTGCCCGGCTGGTTCGGGCCGGCCTCGTTGCAGTCCTCGAAGTACCGGCCGCTGACCCCGTCGACCAGCGGCGACGCGGCGAGCAGCACCGAGGTCGACGCCCCCTGCTCGGGCGTCTTCCAGGAGATGCCCCCGCCACCGGCGCCGGCGGCGCTCTGGGCCCGCAGCCGGTCGAGCTCGGCGTCGGTGACGTGGCGCTGCAGCTTCGTGCGGATGCCGCCGGGCATGAGCGCGTTGACGGCGATGCCGTCGTCCGCCCACCGCCGGGTCGCCTCGACGGCGAACAGCACGTTGGCCGTCTTCGACTGCCCGTAGGCCGACCACGGCTCGTACGGCCGCGCGAGGAAGTGGATGTCGTCGAAGACGACGTCGGAGCGCAGGTGCGCACTCGAGCTCACCGACACCACCCGGGCGCCGCCGGCTGCGGCCAGCGCCGGGCGCAGGCCCGTCGTCAGCGCGAAGTGCCCGAGGTGGTTGGTGGCGAACTGCAGCTCCCAGCCCTGCGACGTGCGGGTCTCCGGCGCGGCCATCACCCCGGCGTTGTTGACCAGGATGTGCAGCGGGCCCTGCCAGCCGTTGACGAACGCGGCGACGGAGGCGGGCTGCGCGAGGTCCAGCGGGGCGACGGTGACGTGGTCGTTCCCGGTCGACGCGGTGATGTCGGCGGCCACGCGGGCACCGGCGTCAAGGTCACGGACCGTGATCGTCACCTGGGCGCCCGCGTCGGCGAGTGCCCGTGCCGTCTCGACGCCGATGCCCGAGGACGCGCCGGTCACGACGGCGTGCCGGCCGGACAGGTCGACCTCCGCCAGCACCTCGGCCGCGGTCGAGGTCGCGGAGAACGGTGTGGTGATTAGAGTGCTCACAGTAATGATCTTCCTGTGTGCTCGGCGGATCCGGGCGGAAGCCCGGCCGATATGATGGCGGCGGCGGGACGGCCGCGGCGGCGGCCCGTCCGGGCCGGGGCGCGCGGGCCTGCGGAACACTCGGTCGGTTCCGGTGGGGGCGAAGCTCCCGGCCGCGAAGCCCAGCCTAAGTGGAGCCGCCTCCACTTAGCAACGTGGTCACCGAGCGTTCGCTGGCCGCGCAACGGTCCGCCCCACCTGGCCGCGGGGAGGAGAGCGATGCCGGCGCACGGCAGGACCAGGCCGTTGCGGGCCGACGCCCGCCGCAACCGCGACCAGGTCCTCGACGCGGCCCTGCGGGCCTTCTCCGCGGGCGGTCCGGGCGTGCCGCTGGAGGCCGTCGCGCGGGACGCCGGGGTCGGCATCGCCACCCTCTACCGGCACTTCCCGACCCGCGAGGCGCTCGTCGAGGCGGTCTACCGCGCCGAGCTCGGCCGGCTGTGCGACGCGGCGCCGGCGCTGCTGGGCCGCCTGCCGCCGGCCGCGGCCGTCCGCGCCTGGATGGACGCCTTCCTCGACTACACCACCGCCAAGCGGGGGATGGCCGACGCGCTGCGGGCCGTCATCGCCTCCGGCAGCGATCCGTTCGCCCACACCCGCGAGCGGATGGTCGCCGCCGTCACCTCCCTGCTCGCCGCCGGGGCCGCCGCCGGGACCGTCCGCGCCGACGTCGACCCGGTCGACGTGCTCACCGGGCTCGCCGGCGTCACCCTCGCCGCCGGCGAACCCGCCCAGCGCGCGCAGGCGGGGCGCCTGCTCGACCTGTTCATGGACGGCCTGCGCCCCCGGACCGCCCCGCCGCCCGCCGCGGCGCGGTAGGCGGGGCGGCCCGGACGCGGCGGCTCAGGCGGCGCGTTCGAGGATGTGCACCCCGCAGGCCGAACCCAGCCCGATCACGTGGGCCAGGCCGACGCGGGCCCCGGGGATCTGCCGGTCGCCGGCCTCGCCGCGCAGGTGGGTCGCCACCTCCCAGATGTTCGCGATGCCGGTCGCCGAGATCGGATGCCCCTTGGACTCCAGCCCGCCGGAGACGTTCACCGGCGTCGACCCGTCCCGCCAGGTCGCACCCGAGTTGAAGAAGTCCACCGCGCCGCCCTCCGGGCACAGCATCAGGTTGTCGTAGTGGACCAGCTCGGCGGTGGCGAAGCAGTCGTGCAGCTCGACGAGGTCGAGGTCCTCCGGGTCGACGCCGGCGGTGTCGTAGGCGCGTCGCGCGGCGTTGCGGGTCAGCGTGTTGACGTTCGGCAGCACCTGGCAGGCCTCCTCCCACGGGTCGGTGGTCAGCACCGAGGCGGAGATCTTCACCGCCCGACGGCGCTGCTCGGGCGCCAGGGTCTTCAGCGCGGCGCCGGTGACGAGCACCGCCGCGGCCGCCCCGTCGCAGTTCGCCGAGCACATCGGCCGGGTGTTCGGGTAGGAGATCATGACGTCGTTCATGATCTCATCCAGGGTGAACCGGCGTTGGTAGGAGGCCAGCGGATTCAGCGTCGAGTGGGCGTGGTTCTTCTCGGAGATCCGGGCGAACAGCTCGAAGCTCGTGCCGCCGTAGCGGTGGCCGTACTCCATGCCGATCTGGGCGAAGACCCCGGGCATCGTCTCGGTGCCGATGCGCCCGTCGAGCGGGCCGACCGCGCCGAAGCGGCCCTGCGGCGCCCAGGCGGCGGAGTCGCCCGCCCGCTCGCCGCCGGCGAGCAGCCCGGCGCCGGCGAGCTTCTCCACGCCGACGGCGAGCCCGAAGTCCGCCTCCCCGGCGCGCAGCGCCATGTGGACGACGCGGATCGCGGTCGCCCCCGTCGCACAGGCGTTGGCCACGTTGTAGACGGGGATGCCGGTCTGGCCCACCTGCTTCTGTAACGCCTGGCCGATCCCGCCGCCGCCGCGCAGGTTGCCGGCGGCGAGGACGCCGATCTCCCGCATGGTGATCCCGGCGTCCGCGATCGCGTTCATGGTCGCCTCGGCGGCCAGGTCGATCAGGTCTGCGTCGGGGTGCTTGCCGAACCGCGTCATGCTGATGCCGAGGATCCACACGTCGTCGCTTGCCATGTCGTCTCTCCTGCCGAAGGTGTGGGGCGGGTTCCGGGACGCCGAGGGCCTCAGGGACGGGGCTCGAACCCGAAGCTGATCGCCTCGGTGCCGGCCTGGTCGACGCCGACCGGGGTGAGCGCGAGGCGCACCTTCATCCCCAGGCGCACCGCCTCGGGCGTGGGCGCGACGTTGATGAGGTTGGCGCGCACGCTCGTGCCGGCGCAGTCCACCGTCGCCGACACGAACGGCACGGGTACCCCGGGGGCGGCGTGGGCGACGATCGTGAACGCGCGCACCTCGCCCTCGGTGGAGACGTCCACCTGCGTGAAGGAGGTACCGAAACAGCTCGCGCACGCGTTGCGCCGGTCGAAGAAACGCGCGCCGCACGCGGTGCATTCGCGGGCGACCAGGTGCGGTCGTTCACCCAGGACCAGATAGTCGACGAACGGGACGGTCTGCGGCACGGGGGGTGCTCCTCACGGGTCGGATTCCGTCCCCGGCCGGCCGACCGGCGGACGCGTGGGTGGTCCGCCGCGGGACGGGCCGTGGTGGTGGCGGTGGCGGATCCCACCCCGGCCGCGGCCCCGGGGGCGCGGCCCACCGATCACCCTCCACCCCTTGTGGGCTTACCACCCGGTCCAGGCAGCGGCAACCGGTCGGCGGCCCTGGGGGCGCGACCGCTCCGCGGCGCGCTCGCGCACCAGACCCGGCCGTCTGACGGTGCTCCACCGCTCGCCCGGGCCCGGCTCAGCCGTTCGCAGCGCCGTGCGGCGGCACCGTGTCCGGCCCGAAAGTGCCGGACGCGCACATCACGCAATCCCTCCGTCTGCGTTTTCCCTGGTCGGGGGTTCCCTGGACGAGACCCACTCGGCACAACCCGCCCGATACCGGGACATGTTGCTACTATGTCGCGACCGCAATAAATACTCCGAGGGCGGGTCATCAATGCCCTGACGGCGAGGGGAATCGGCTTGGACGAGCTCGACCGGGCCTTGTTGCGCCTGTTGCAGCAGAATGGCCGGCGGACCAACCGGGATCTCGCCCTGGCCACCCATGTGGTGCCCTCGACCTCCCTGCAGCGGGTGCGCGCGCTGGTGGAACGGGGCATCATCAGCGGGTTTCGCGCCGAGGTCGATCTCGCCGCGATCGGCCGGCCGGTGCAGGCCCTGATATCCGTGCGGGTCAGGCCGCCCTCCCGGCCGGTGATCGAGGCTTTCCGTGCCTGGGCGGCCGACCTCACCGAAACGGTGAGCCTGTTCTCCACGACCGGAACCTTCGATTTCCTCCTGCACGTCGCGGTGCCGGACGTCGACGGGCTCTACCGCCTCGTCATCGACCGGCTCACCGCCCGGCCCGAGGTCTTCGACGTGCAAACAAGCCTGGTGTTCGACCACCGCCGCTCGGCCACCGTCGAGCCGATCGAACCGGCCGGCCCGCCCGAATAGCGCCGCGGCGGCCACCGTCGCGGTAGCGGTGCGGCGGGATGGTGAACAGCGCTGCCGGGGCGGTGGCTACGCTGCGGGCGTGGCCGATCGGGATATGAGCCGCGGGTACGACGCCGACCCCGCAAAGGGCGGCGGCACCGGGACCGGACAGATGGGCGAGGGCCGTTCCTCCGTGCGGCACCTGTCGCACGCCTATCGCGAACTGTCCGCCCGTTACCGGTCCGGCGCGGACACCCCGCCCGACGGGACGCTGACCGCCGACCACGTGCGGGCCTACGTTGCCGCCCGGTTGCCGGCCACCCTCGCGGTCAGCCGCGCGGTGCTGGCCGAGGTCGCGGCCCGCCGGCCGGACTGGCAGCCGGCCAGCCTGCTCGACCTGGGCGCCGGGCCCGGCACGGCGGCCCACGCCGCGGCGGAGCGGTACCCCGGGCTGGCCCGCGTCGACCTGGTCGAACGGTCCGCGCTGATGATCGACGCCGGGCGCCGACTGGCCCGCGCCGACGGCCCGCCGGCGCTGCGCGCGGCCCGCTGGCACCGCGGCGACGTGCAGATCCCGCCGCCGGTGACCGCGGACCTGACCGTCGCCGCCTACCTGCTTGGCGAGCTGCCCGCCGCGAGGCGCTCCGCGGCGGTGGCGGCGTGGTGGCGGGCCACCGCGGGGGAGCTCGTCCTCATCGACACCGGCACCCCGGCCGGCTTCGCCCGGATCCTCGCCGCCCGAACGGCGCTGCTCGCCGCCGGCGCGACGATCACCGCCCCGTGCCCCGCCGACGGCGCCTGCCCGCTGCCGCGCGGCGACTGGTGCCACTTCGCCCGCCGCGTCGAGCGCAGCGCGCTGCACCGGACGACGAAGGACGCCGCCCTCGGCCACGAGGACGAGAAGTACACCTACCTGGTGGCCTCCCGGCAGGACCCCGCGCACGCCGGCGGGCGGGTGCTGCGTGCCCCGGCGGCCCGCTCCGGCCACGTCCGGCTCCTGGTCTGCGCCCCGGACGGCCGGCGGGACGTCGTGGTCGCCCGCAGCGCCGGCGCGGACTACCGGTGGGCCCGCCGGGCCCGCTGGGGCGACGCCGCCCCGCTCCTGCCCGCCGCCCGTCGCGGGACCGCAGGAAGGTGACCACGTACGCATTCCATCTATCGGTGTCGTCAGCAGCCCATCGAGCCGAGCGCGATGATCCGGTTCGCCTCGTCGAGGGCGGAGTCGAAATCGGCCCCCGGGTCGTGGCGGAGCAGCTCCGTGGCGCGAGCATGCGCACAGACCGTCGGGTCGGCACTTGCCCTTGCCGTCTGCAGGGCCGGCTCGATCACGTCTCCGAGTGCGACGAGGGCCCGGCTGAGACTCAGGTGCATATTCCGGTCGCCGCGACCGAGTTGCGCGGCCAGGTCCGCGGCCAGCCCTTTCTTTTCCCCGGCGGGCACGAGGATGACGGCGGCACGCCATGCGCTTCGCGCGACCTCGTCGTTGGCGTCGTGCAGCAACGATCGCGTGATGGAGGGCCACGCACTCCCGTCCCCGATTTTGGACAGCGTGTGCAACGCCTGGCTTCGGGCCGCAGCGCGCTTGGAATGCAGCTCCGTGCGGAGTCTGGGCACCGTGATCTCCGTTGGGAGACGGGTCAACGCCCAGGTGAGCATGTCGCGCACGAAGAAGTCCGGCTCCACCGCGCACCGTTCCATGAGCGCCTCGAGGAGATCGGGGTCGGGGTTCGTGTCAACCGCCAGGGTCGCCTGGAGCCGCGTCGACGAGTCTGCGGCGCTCAACGCGTCGAGTAGGCGGCTGTCCGGTGCGGTCCTGCGCGTCGCGCTGATGGGGACCACCTCCTGCATCGAGTGCGGACCTTATCACCGTGTTGATGTCAAGTGCGTGATGTCCGGGGCGAGCAGAGGCTTGGCCAGGAAAGCCCGGTGGACATCCGTTCCCCCAGCCGCACAGGTCATAGTGCCTCGGGCCGATCAGGACGGCGCAGGAACCTCCATTCAGCCGGGGCGGGCGACAAAGGTCGCGTCGACCTTGCTGCTGTATNGGCCGTATCCGTGGGGAACAGGAACATCCGGTCTGCTGATCCGCCACATGACGGACACAGCAATAAGCCGTCGACTGCGCCACCCGTGGTGGCGGCCTGCGCCCTGGCCTCGGCGCCCACCGCCGCCGTCGCACCCTCGGCACCGCAGGACCGACAGGAGCCGGACCTGCGCGGTCCGCGTGGCACCCCGGCCGGGTCACCCAGCGGCTGCCTGATCGTCGTCGACCTCACCCCGGCCGGCGGCAGATCTCGATCACCCACAGTCACGGCCGCCTTCGTCTCGTCCGGTGGGTGAGCCGTCTGTGCTACCCCGCGGACCCGTCGCCGCAGGTCGGGACGCCGCCGACAAACATGGCGTGGTGCCGTGGACACCCCACGCGAAGACCCAGAAAAGGTGCGCTCTACTCTGATGGCGCGATTCCGCGCGGGCGGCACGGGACGGTCCACACCACGGAAGGCGACCGCGGCGGGAAGGATCCGCCGAACTCGGCGGCACGCGGCGGCCGCAGCGATGTGATCCGGAACGGGATGGGCGGGGGAGATGGGCGCGGGCTCACCACCGTGGGCGCGGGCGCGCAGGGCGGCGGTCGGGTCGTCGGCGGATGCCCCGTCCCCGTCAACGCCGACGCCGACGCCGACGCCGAATCCCGGTCCGGCGACGCTCCCCGTGCCGAGACAGCCCACCAGCCCGGCGGCGCGGCCCGCGGCGGACCGGCGGGTGCGGCTGCGGCGGCGGTCGGGCCCGGGCGGGCGGGTCGGCGGGTGGGGCCGCGGGCCGGGCCGGGCGGCCTGGTCGCGCCCGGCGGTCACCGTCGCCGTGATCTGCGCCTGTTCGTTCACGGTGAGTCTCGTCCTGCAGGCGACGCTGTACCGGGACGGCTCCGGCGACGCCGACGAGGCCGCCTACGTCCTGCAGGCCCGGATGCTGCTCGACGGGCACCTCACCCTGGACGCCGCGACGATGGAGCCGTTCTTCCGGCCCTGGCTGACGGGCGAGCACGACGGCCGGCTGTTCACCAAGTACCTGCCCGGCTGGCCGGCGCTGCTCGCCGCCTCGCAGGCGGTGTTCGGCACCATGGCGGTCGCCCCGGCCCTCGTCGCCGCCGGCTGGGTCGCCGGGACCTACCGGCTGGCCCGCGAGCTGCTCGACGACGCGGCGAGTGCCGTGCTGGCCGCGGCCCTGCTGGCCGGGTCGCCGCTCGTCGTCGTGCACACGGCGCTGCCGCTGGCCTACGCCTGCGGCGCGGCCACGCTCACCCTGGCCAGCGCGGCGCTGCTACGGGGGGCCCGCACGGGCGCCCGGCGCTCGCTGCTCGGCGGCGGGGCCGGCGCGGGCTTCGCGCTGCTGCTGCGCCCCTTCGACGCGGTGCTGGTGCTGACCGGGGTGGTCGTGTTCGCGCTCGCGCGGTTACGCCGCCAGCCGCGGGCGATCCCTGCGCGGGTCGGCTGGGCGGTCCTCGGCGCGGCGCCGTTCGTCGCCGTGCTGCTGGTGTTCTGCCGGCTGGTCACGGGCTCCGCCCTGCGGATGCCGCTGTCCGCCTCCGATCCGCTGGACCGCTTCGGCTTCGGTCCCCGGCGGATCCTGCCGTCCGAGCCGACGTTCGCCTTCACCCGCCACCTCGCGCTGCGGGCCCTGCAGCAGACCTGCACCGCCGCGCCGGGCTGGCTGTTCGGCGGCGTGGTGGTGGTCGCGCTCGCCGCCGTCGGCGCGGTGGCCGCGCGGCGGCGGGCGCAGCGGCTGCTGCTCGTGGCGACGGTGGCCGCGGTCGTCGGCGGATATCTGTTCTGGTGGGGCTCGGCGTTCGCGATGCCGGGGCTGCGCGACGGGCTCGGCCCGCACTACCACCTCGCCGCGCTGACACCGATCCTGATCCTCGCCGCGGACGGCGCCCGCCGCCTGTGGTCGGCCGCCGCCGCCCTCCCGCGGGCCGCCGTGCTGCGGCCCACCGCGGCCGGCGTGGTCGTGGTGACGATGGTCCTGCTCACCGCGTCGGCGGTGCCCGGCAAGGTCGACGGGCAGCGCTGGGTCAACGACCACAACGCCTTCCTCGCCGCCCTGCTCCCGGACCGCTACCCCGCCCCGGCGGTGGTCGTCGTGACGCCGCAGGTGCCCAGCCGGTACACCCAGGTGCCGTACCAGACGCTGCGCAACCGGCCGGACCTGCACGGTCGCGTGCTGTACGCGGCCGACCTCGGCCCCGCGACGGCGACCCTGCCCGACCGCGTGCCGGGTCGGGCGCTGTACCGGCTGCGCCCGGATGAGATCGCCGACCCGGCGGCGCCCGCCAGCTTCTACGGCTCGTTCACCGCGCTGCGTCAGGTCGGCGGCGAGCGGATCCGGGTTCACCTGGTCGCTCGCCTGCCCGCCGGCCCCGCGGCCGCGGCCGGCGCGGCCGCCGCCGGCGCGGCCGCCTACGTGCGCCTGGGCGCCCAGACCCGGATCTTCCCGGCGACACCGGCCGCCGCGTCGGTGATCGACGCGACGGTGGTGGTCACGTCGGGGGAGCCGGCGGGCGCGGGGGAGATCGGCGTCGGCGCGGCGACGCTGCCGGAGGAACTCGTCGTCGGACTCGTCCAGCCGACCGCCGCGGGCCCCGCCCGCTGGGAGGAACGCATCCCGCTGGCGCGCCGGCCTACCACGGGTGCGCTGACCCTGCTCACCCCCGGACTGGGCTGGCGCCAGGTACCCGGCCGCGCCGCGGCGGGATGGCTGCCCGCCCCGGTCCGCCCCACGCTGGCCGTCGCCGTCGGCCTCGACTGATCCGGCCCGCCGCCCGCCGCCCGCGGCCGACACCACAGTCGACTCCACTGCCCGGCGCGATGCTGGCGCGGAGCCGGGTTCCTCGGTCAGCGATCCGTGGCCCAGGGCGGGTAACGAAACCCTCCTGACGCGATACCGGGAGGGTGACTACAGCGGAAATCAGGCCACGTCGTGGCGGCGCCGCCAGAAGGTGCTTTCGGTCCACCGGCGTTCCTGGCGGTAGACCTCGGTCGAGTTGCGCAGGTAGGTGGCAGTCACTCGATCGATGAAACTCCGGTAGGCCTGCAGTGCGCGAGAGTTTCCGGCCAGGTCCTCGGCGATGGTGAGGCCCGCGCGGAACCCGGAGTGCAGGGCGTTGAGGATGCCCTGCGAGGACAACGGATCGACGGCGAGCGCAGCGTCGCCCACCGCGAGCCAGGCGGCTCCGATCGGTGGGTCAAGGTACCGGCCGGCCGCGGGTGACAGGCGTGGGGACGTGGCTGCCCGGTCCGGGTCCGCCCGGTGCCGCAGGTGGTGGGTGTGCTGGGCCGCCGCCAGGAATCCGCCTGCGGTCTGTAGCGNGGGCGGGACGAGGTCCACGTCGGTGAAGAAGGCGACTGCCCGCTGGCCGGTCGTTACCAACGAGGTGTACCACCAGCCGCCGGGCCTGGCTTCCACCAGGGTTCTGGCGTCGGTGTCACCGGGAACGGGCTCGAGGAGGATGGATGTCGCGATCAGCCGGTCGTACCGGTGGCGAACGGCGCGGCTGCGGGCGAGCAGCGCGCGGCGCCCGGTGGCGTCGACCAGCCAGCTGGCCGTGACCTCGGCGGAAGGCTCTGGGGCGGCAGCGCCTTGGGTGACGCCGTCGTCGTCGGCGGCCGGACGATCTGGCCGTATCCGCCAGCCTCCCGCGGTACGGGCGAGGTGGCGTACGACCGCGGTGCGCACGTCGGCGCCCGCCCGCGCGGCGTGATCGCGCATCATGCTGTCAAAGCTGGCCCGGTCAAGGTGCCAGCCGTGGCCGTGTGGATCGAAGACGTGGTCCACGCCCTGGAGACCGGCTGACCCCCACGCGGCGTTGGTGCCAGGGCAGGGCAGGTGGCCCTCGGCCTGGAACGTGGTCCACAGGCCGAGGTCGCGCAGGATTGTCCGACCGACGGGCGGCAGGGTCTCCCCGGACCCGTGCCGTCCGGCGGGCTGCGGTCCGTGCCGCCCGGCGGGAGCCGCGAGCAGGAGCACCCGTCGGCCGGCACGGGCGAGGGTGAGCGCGGTCGCCGCCCCCGCGGGACCGCCACCGACCACCGCGACGTCGTACCTTCCGACCTCAGGCACTGGACTCAACGCAGGCCGTGGGGGAAGCGGGCGACCTTGTCGATGTAGCCGGCGGCGACCTCGTCGTCGGGCCGGTCGTCGGCCGCGACGGCGGCCGCGGCCGCCCTGGCCGCGACCGCGTGATCAGCGGACTCGGGCACATGGATCGTGATCAGGCCGCGGAGCGCCGGTCCGGTGTCCGGTCCGAAGCCGGTCTCGGACTCGACCATCATCACCGGCGGAAACTCCGCCGTGTCGGTTGGACCGGGGCGGACCTCGATGACGCCGAGCTTGCCGAACTCGGCGACCATACAGTTGATGCGCCGCAGGTAATCGGCGGGAAAGAAGCGGTCCCACACCCGGCGCCGCGCGAACGCCGCCAGGCGGGTGGAGATGTCCTGGGACGGGTCCACGACCGTCTGGTAGTCCTCTTCGCTGAGTACCTGGTTGGGTACCCGGGCCGGCCAGAAGGTCGGTAGATACGGGTCGTAACGCCGCCCGAAACCGAGATCGTACCCGGACCGGCAGCTCGCGGTGTCGGTCTGCCACGGCACGGCCATCCAGCGGGTCAGATCGCCCGCGCCCTGCCCGTACAGCGGACCGGTCCGGCTCAGCGCGGCCAGCGGTGTGAGGACGTTGCCGTAGTCCGTCTCCGGCTGGTCCGGATCGCGGTGGCGTATCCGGAATGGTGCGCTGTACATGGTGGTGTGCCGGACCGGCCAGGTGACCTCGCATCCCGGATGGAACGCATCCGCCAGGCAGAACGACAGCGCAGCCCGGTCCAGTGTCGACGGCTGCTCGGCGATGTCCACATCGCCGAGGTTCCGTGCCGGCGCGTTGCCGGGGTCGTCGTCGGTTCCGTAGTCGGCGTCGAAGTTCCCCTTGGCCCACTGCTCCAGTTGCCAGTACTGGGTCGGCGTGACGGTCATGTGCTGGTGTGCGGAGACCGGGGGCAACGACATCGCGTCTCCGTACACCGGAGGCCAGGGAACCGGGGAGACACCGTCACGGTCCAGGTTCCGGAAGGTGGCGAACACCGTCCGCCGCACGTCGTCGTCGACGGCCGCCGGGCTCGCCAGGCGCGCGAGGTATCCCGGAGCAAGGAAGAAGTCACGGCCGCCCCAGCCGAACCGAGCGGCGAAGCCCTGGTTGACCCACTGCAACGCGCACATGCGGTGGAGAACCGGCAGGATGTCGCGTCGGAAGGACACGCTCCGGGGGCGCGGCAGGATCCCGGCGGAGACGTAGGCGTCATACAGCAGATCGTGCAGTGTGCGAACCGACCTGAGCTGGGGGGCGTAGTTCGGCGGCGCGGTCACGACCCACGCGGGATCCGTCGGCACCAGTTCGCCATCGATGCGCACCTCGGCGGTGACCGGTCCGTCGCTGGTGTCGTCGTGCCAGCCGTCGTTGTTGGCGAAGGTGGTCGCGGGAGAACCGTCGCGGGAGGCGGACACGCCACGGCCACCGAGGAAGATCAGACGGCCGTCCTCGTCGGTGGCGAGCTCGCCCAGGTAGACCTTCTTGCCGCAGAACTGCCCGGTGTCGAACCGGTGGTCCAGACCGGACTGGTTACGGCCCCGGATTGTCCGTTTCCCGGGGTCGATGGTCAGGTCGCCCCGGTCCTCAACCGGCACCTGGGCGTTTCGGCGCCGGGAATCCGGCGCACTGGTGGCCTCGGGAATGTCCAGCGCGATCTGGAACTCGTACCAGGCGGCCTTCTTGTTCGCCACGTGCACGGTCCAGCATAGATCCGCGTTGTCCGCCGTCAGTTCGGCCACCGCCTCACCGGCCGCGTTGTACCCGTACACCCGGAACCGTACCGCCTGGCGCCGTAGCGCACCGGTGGCATCCTTGTAGGAGTCGAATGGCAGCGGCACCGGATCATCGACCTCCGGCGCCAGGTGATATTCTTCGCTGTTTCCGACTCTGGCTACCCCGATCGCCGGATGAATCGCGGCTCGCACGATCCGGGTGTCTCTCGCCGGATGGACGGTCATCGTGGGACGGGGCGCGTCGGGCTCACCGACGGGGACACCGTTGACGTTTCNGCGCAGTTCGGCGGAAGCCTGGTAAACGACCCGGCGGGCGTCGGATATGGAGCCGAGCGGGGCATGGTCGGGCAACGCGTGCCACGGCTGGAAGGCCAGGCTCTCGCCGTAGGCATCCTGCCCCCGCGCGGCAACGTCCTGGCCGTGCAGGGTGAGGGTGGCCACGTGCACCGGCGCACTCTGGCCCTCCTCCCAGCGCACCGTGGCCCGATCGAGCGGCATGGCGTCCGGCTCGGTACGGAACTGGACCATCAGGTGAAACACGGCCTGCCCCGCCAGCAGCCGAAACCGCAGGTCGGAACGCAGATAGCTGGGATCCTGGCCCGGCGGGCCGGCACGGTCGTCGGCCGGGGCGGCCGACACGGGCAGCAGCTTGTACTTGACCTGCCGGTCGGGGCCGAAGGCGTACGGCAGACCGCTCCAGTACGTGGCGGTCAGTACACTGGCCTCCGATTTCGCCATATCGGCGAGGATCTGCCGTGTCGTGGGATGTTCCGCCAGGTACCCGGCATAGTCATGGTCTACCACCCCAGCCCTGGTGAACTCGCACATGTCCGTGGCGGTGTCGACAAAGAACACGTCGTGATTCTGGAGAACGAGATCGTGGGTGGTTGCGTCCACCTCGGTCGCCAGTAGTTTTCTTCCGGGTACCCCAAACAGCTTGATCCCGATTCCCAGGGTGCTTTTCAGGTCGGTCCGGGACGGCAGCGTGTCGCTGGAGAAACGGACCCAGGCCGGCAACGCATCCTGCCGGAGCAGGCCGATCCGCAACTCCTCCGGCAGATCCGGGCGTACCGAGAGGAGGCCCTGGGCCACTCCGTGGGCCTTACTGAAGACCGGACGGCGCACCGGATCCTGGCCCGAATCGATGCGCTGCCGCANCACGGTGTCCACGAACATCGCCTTGAGATCGGCTATCGGGTCGGCGCAGGTCGGGGACGTTGTCGGGTTCATTCTCTTCTCCCGGGATCGGGCAACGTGGCGGTCCTGCACAACCGAGGATTCCGGGCGTGACGATACGCGGCCGTGGTCCCCTGGCGGCTGCGGCACACCGGGTGTCATATCGAGGCCGCAGAACCCGCCGTCGGCGGACACGAGGTCCTGTCCGGAGTCGGCTGATAAAGGCGCCGGAGGCGGATCGGAGGGGAGGACTCTAAGTTCTTACGCAATCTGCGCGAGCAGGAGGAGTGCGCAGGGTGCACCCGACCGAGGAGGACGGTCCGTGGCGGTGCACGGCCCTCGGGGTCTTCTCCGCGGCCGCTGACCCGGACGGCTGCCGGTCCAGGCCGCTGACGCGCCCCGTAGCGGTGAACAGGACCCCGCCCGCGGGTGACACCACCCCGCGGCTGGCGCGTCTGCCGGATGTGCGTGCCTCCGACGCGGCATAATGCACGTGCATATGCGTTTGATGATGCTCGTGCATTCGATGGAGGTCGACCATGGCCGAACGTCCCCCGATCGGGCCGGTGTCACCACCCCCCTTACCGGCCCATCGCCTGGTGATAGTGGTCACCGCGGCGACCACTCTGCTCGGCCTGGCGACACTTGCTGCGGTCACCGTCATCACCCTGGGCTCCGGCGAACCCGTCGCCGCCGCCGTCGTCGCCGGGCTCCCACCGGCGGTCATGAGCCCGTTCGCAGTTGCTCTACCTGCGGTTATCCGAGTCGCCCAGGCAGAGCGGCCACCACGCCGGCGCGGGTACGGGCGGCGGGCGGCCCGAGAGTCCCAGACCCGCCGCGCGCCGCGGGGGCAATGACGCCGCTCCCTCGATTGCCATCGCGGTGACGACGGCGGATCACCGGCAGGGAAGATCGCCTCTACGGTTGAGCGTCGTGCGGGTCATCTGGGCGGCCTTGGCCGCGATCGTCATGTCTGTCGGCCTCCTGGCCGGCTGCAACGCCTCCGCGACCGGTGTACCCCTCAACGCTGCCAGTGGCATCGATACGAGCGCCGCCCTCGGCGGTTCGTCCGTGGGCGCCGCCGGCGACTCGTCGGCCGTCACCGGCGGGGCGCTGCCCGTCGCCGCGACGGCGTCGCCCGCATCCTGCGGCGGCAAGGTCACCAATGTGCAGGATGTCCAACGGCTCATCAACGAGCCGGTCGGCTGCCCCGGCGCGCTGAACACGTTCTGGCACGGCGAGCTCGGCGACGCCTGGACGGCGCCGCGCTTCGTCGCCTACCGCGACGGCGAGGTGCCCGACGACGCCTGCGGCCGCGAGGTCAACGACCCCCGCCAGTTCGCCGACAACGCGCTGTACTGCACGCTCGACGACACGGTCGCCTACAGCGTCGACTTTCTCGACGAGCTGGCGCAGGTCGGCGGCCCCACCTACCCGCTGTTCGTCCTCATGCACGAGCTGTCCCACCGCGGCGACCGCATCGGCGGGAACCTGGGGGTCGTCACCCGCGCCGAGGAGAACCAGGCCGACTGCTTCGCCGGGCGGCAGGCCTCCGCCGCGCACGACGCCGGGCGCATCGCCGTCAGCGACGCCCTGCAGGGCGCCCTGCTGTTCTACAGCCTCGGCGACACCCGCGGCGGCTGGTTCGCCCAGGAGCCCGCCAGCGCCCCCGACGCCCACGGCTCCCCCCGCCAGCGCGCCCAGGCGTTCGCCTTCGGCTACCTGCGCGACAGCTCCACCTGCCACACGATCGGCAAGTCCCAGACGGGCGACGTGTCGTTCTGACCACCGGCCTCCACGTCCGCCGTCAATCTGGTGACGCTCGGTAACCATAGGTGCGGCCGGGTTGCGGCGGCAGGGTTACGGTCGGTTATGACCTTCAGGGCTGCGTCCGATCAGATCGAGGTTCCCGCCGGGGTGGGTCTGACCGCTGTCGGCATGGCGTGGGTCCGCGCCCGGGAGAGCGCGCGCCGCGACCGGCTCTTCGACGACCCCTACGCGGAGGCGTTCGTCGAGGCGGCCGGGGGCCCCGCCGCGGCCGGCCCCGCCGGCGCCTTCGCCCGCTTCATCGACGTGGTGGACTCCCACGGCGTGCAACGCACCCGCTTCTTCGACGACTACCTGACCCGCGCCGCCGACGACGGCCAACGCCAGCTCGTCCTGCTCGCCGCGGGCCTGGACACCCGTGCCTACCGGCTGTCCTGGCCCGCCGGTACCCGGCTGTTCGAGGTCGACCTGCCGGAGATGCTGACGTTCAAGCAGGCGGTCCTCGACACCCGGCACGCGACCGCGCGCGCCGAGCGGGTCACCGTCCCCGCCGACCTCGCCGGCGACTGGGCGACCGCGCTGACCCGCGCGGGCCTGCGGCCGCGGGAACGCACCACCTGGCTCGTCGAGGGCCTGCTGCCCTACCTCGACGCCGACCAGGCCGGCCGTCTGCTCACCACCGTCGGGGAGCTGTCCGCCCCGGGCAGCCTGCTGGGATTCGAGTACCAGTCCGCCGACACGCGGCTGCTCGACGAGCTGCGCGCCACCCCGGAGCTGGCCGAGTTCGCGACCCTGCTCAAGGGCGGCCTCGACGAGCCCGCCCTCACCTGGCTGCCCCGCCACGGCTGGCAGGTGCTGCGCGCCCGGCTGCGCGCCGAGCTCGCCACCGAGTCCGGCCGCCTCGCGCCCGGCCCGCTCGTCGACGGCTTCCTCGTCGCCATCCGCCGCTGACCGCCATCCGCCATCGGCCGCTGACCGTCACCCGCCGCCGGCCCGCGCCGGCCGGGGCCAGGGCCCGGACAAGACGACGGCCATGGTTCCCCGGGATGACTCTCCCGGGGAACCATGGCCGAGATGCCGCCCGCTACCGGCGGCCGGCGTGGGCCGAGCCGCGGATCAGGGGGCCTGGAAACCGGCCGCGATCAGGACTGCCTCGCCCTTGTCGGAGGTGACGTAGTCCTCCCACGCCTTGCCGCCGGCGGCGTTCTTGCCGGCCTTGAGGGTGGCGATCGGGTAGTCGTTGATGGCCTTCGCCGACTCGGGGAACTCGATACCCGTCACCTTGTCGCCCGCGGCCTTCGCGTCCGTGCGGTAGACCAGCGCCGCGTCGACCTCACCGAGGGTGACCTTCGACAGGGCGGACTTGACGTCCTGCTCGAGGGTGACGGGGGTCAACTGCGTCCCGGCCGCGGCCAGCGCCTTCTTCGCCGCCGCGCCGCAGGGCACCTGCTCGGCGCACAGCGCGACCTTCACGCCCGGCTTCACCAGGTCGGGCAGGTCCTTGATGCCCTTCGGGTTGGCCTTCGGCACGGCGATGACGAGCTGGTTGCGGACGAAGACCTTCGGCGCCGAGGAGTTCTCCCCGGCGTCGGTGACGGTCTTCATCGTGGCCGGGCTCGCCGCGGCGAACACGTCCGCGGGCGCGCCGGAGGTGATCTGCTGGGCCAGCGCGGAACTGCCCGCGAAGGAGAACTTCACGGTGGACCCCGGGTTGGCGGCCTCGAACTGCTTGCCGAGCGTCGTGAACGTCCCGGTCAGCGACGCCGCGGCGAACACCGTGACCGTGCCCGTCACACCGCTGGAGGCACTGGTGGTGGCGGGCGCCGGCGTGGCGGCCGTGCCTCCGTCGCTCCCGCTGCTGCCACACCCGGCGGCGAGCAGACCGGCGCTGGCCACGACCGCCAGCGCCGTCTTCACCCTGCGAAATCTCACGAATCCCCGTTCCTACGCACCACGGTCGGTCGCCGGCGCCATCGCGCGCACGGTCGACCGCCCCCTACGAACATCCACTGTTGGCTGTGCGGTCGGGCGCCTCGATGTCACTCATCGTCACCGAACCGACCTATGGCGACGTCGTCGTCGCCGCGAGCGTCGAGCCGCGCGGAGTACTCCGACGGCGACGGCACCCGCTCGCACCTGCGGATGCCGCTGGTAGGCGATGCCGCAGATGCGAAACTGGATGCATGATAGTGCCGCTTGTACGTTACGACCAGGTGGGGGTGCCTCAAATCCTTCCGCAACTGCGGTCCGGCTCCGGCCGGATCCAGCGCGCGCCGGCGCCTGCGCCCCGGGCGGGCCGGCAGTGAGCTGAGCCCGTCACAGCGGGCTGTGTCCTACGGGAGGCAGGGGCTGTCGTGGCCCGTGACCACGCNCAGCGCGACGAGCGGAACGTCCAGCGTGAGCACGATGCCGATGGCGGTCACGTCGTAGTCGAGGACCCAGGTGGCCGAGGCCTCGGCGACGCCGGCGGGCACGCAGTGCCCGTCCTGCCAGCGCACGCCATCAGCATGATCGGGATGATCGTGCGCGCGAATAGTCACAGAAGCGAGCAAAATGGTCACGCTATGACGGCCGGCCGGGCGCTCATCTGCCGGGCGGTGGTCAGCCGGGCGGTGGTCAGCCGGGCCCCGACGCGCGCACGGCCCGCCCCCTGGTGGGGTGCGGGCCGTGGACGCTGCAGCGAGCGGGCGAGCGGGCGAGCGGCCGAGCCGCGTGCGCGGACCCGGGGCGCGGGCGAGCTCAGGGCAGGGCGTGGAAGGTGCGGTCGTGGTAGATCAGCGGCGCCGCGGCGGGGTCGGTCGCGGCCTCCAGGACCTGGCCGACGATGAGGAAGTGGTCGCCGGCCTCGATCGGCGGGCGGGTGGCGCAGCGCAGCCAGGCCCGGCCGCCGTCGAGCAGCGGCTCCCCGGTGGGCAGCGCGGTCCAGCGGGTCGGCTCGGCGAACCGGTCGATGCCACTGCGGGCGAAGCGGCGGGCGACCTCCTCCTGCTCCGAGGAGAGCAGGTTGACGACGAACGTCTCGGCGGTGCGCAGGTGCGGCCAGGCCGACGCGCTCGACGAGATCGCGAAGACGACCATCGGGGGCTCGGCGGACAGCGACGCCAGCGAGGTCGCGGTGAAGCCGACCGGTCCCACGCCGGCGTCCGTCGTGATGACGGCGACGCCCGCCGGGTGACCCCGGAAGACGGTCCGGAACAGGTCGCCGTCGACGGCGCGCGCCCTGGGGGCTCCCTGGGTCTGGCGAAGCGAGGCGGTCATACGGATGCTCCCGAGGTTCGAGGGGCGGACATGGTTCTGAGCGGCGGACATGGTTCTCAGCGGCGGTCGTGGGTGTTGAGCGGCGGATCGGGCTCGGCCGGTGCCATGGACCGCGTCGGTCACGCCGACGGTCGGGCCATCCGACCGATCGTCGCCGCTGCGCCGCGCCCGGTCGGCACGCTCGCCACGACTCGGACCGCGGACCGGCAGGGTCCGGCTCGTGGACGGGCCGGGCTGTCCGCCGCCGCGGGGCTGGGGAGTGGGTCGGACACGTGCTGGTCAGGGCCACCGGCGACGCGTGGCAGGCGCACGGCCGGAGGCGGACGTGTCAACGGGGGGCGAGCCACCCTGCGGGGCCGGGCGGGACGGCGACGGGGCGGGCGGAGCCGTTCGGGACGGCGCAGGTGCCGGAGGCGTTCACGACGGCGGCATCCGCGCGGGACCGGGCCGGGCCTTCCCGGCGGGTCGGTGCGGACGCTCGCGGGATGGGGTGGCCGGGGTGGGGTGACTCAGCGGCAGGGGCGACAGAGATCGCTGTTGCTGTGGCCGAAGTCGACGTGACGCCGGCGCCGCAGACGTGGCTGGTCGTCGCGACCCTCCACAGAGGCGCACGGCGATGCGCCGGCCGTAGGCCACGGAGTGAGCTGCACGCTTCCACACTAAATCCGCGCCAATGGCAGGTCAACGGGCCGATCAGGGCATCCGGACCCCGGTGTGTGGCGGGTGACCTCAACACCGGGATACGCACGGAACGCGGATGGGGACGACTATGACTTCGCTCACTGCCGGCGTGGATCTGTGCACGGTACGGCCCCGCCGATCGCCGTCCGGTCCGCGGGCGGGATGACCGGTGGCGCCCAGCTCGGCCGCTCCCGTCCCGAGGGGCGGTGGTTCACGGCACGCCCGTCATTGTGTTGCTGGTGATATTTGAGATACGGATCGGCTACCGGTCCTGCGCGCACCGCTAACACGGAGCCCGGTCGGAACGAGTGGCGGTAGCACTCCGTGTGGCAGCACGCGAGCAGGGCCGCGTGAATGCGTTCGCGGCCGACCGGAGGGGCTCGCAGCCGAAGTGGAAAGAACCCCCCGGTTGGCTCCGCGACAGCTCGGCCCTGGTAGGTTTCCGCCAGCGGAGAGGTGCTCTTCGGTGAAGGCGCGGGGGGATCGGCCCCGTCCTGACCGCAGCGTTGTCAATGCGGATCGTCCGCACTGATCCTTTGTGTTTATGCGCCACCGGGTAACGGCGGTCTGCGGGGTGCAGGCAGCCGGCCGCACATAATCCCGGATCTGCCGGTGAGAGCGGAGGAGGCGTTGGCGCGCAGCGGTCCAGATGCCGGCACGGGTAGACCTCGGCGCGGTCGAGAGGTGGCTTATGCAGGTGTGGCGGACGAGATTCACCGGGGCGGCGATCGCCGCACTCATGCTGGCTGCCTGTAGTTCCGGTGACTCGTCGGGCGGCACGAATAGCGCGACCGGCACCTGCGCCCCCGGCGTCACCGACGACTCGGTCAAGGTGGGTCTGCTCTATCCGGACACCGGTGTGATGGCGGCGCAGTTCACCGGCTTCCGGGCCGGCGTGACCGCGCGATTCGGTGCGGAGAACGCCGCCGCCGGCGGCGTCGGCAGCCGGAAGATCGACTATGCCTGGCAGGACGACCAGTCCGACCCCCGCGGCAACCTGCAGGGCGCCTGCGAGCTGGTCGCGCAGAACGCCTTCGCCGTCGTCCAGTACTCCGCCGCCTCCCAGCAGTCCATCGACTACCTCGACACCGCGGGCGTGCCCGTGGTCGGGGTGGCCGACCAGCCCGGCTGGGGCCAGCACCAGAACACCTTCAGCGTCACCTTCGCCAGCCAGAACGGCCAGAGCACCACGACCCTCGGCGACTTCGTCCGGCAGCAGGGCGGCACCAGGGCGGCGCTGGCCATCAGCTTCCTCAGCCAGACGGCCAAGCTCTACGCCGACGGCGTCAGCGCCAGCCTGCGTCACGCCGGCATCGGCGTCGTCACCCAGGATGTCGACTCCACCAACACCGCGGACGTCGCACAGAAGATCATCGCCTCGGGTGCCGACACCATCATCGCCGCGGCCCCGCTCGACCTCTACACCGGCGTCCTGGCCGCCGCGGTCAGCGCCGGACACCCGTTCAAGGTCGCCGTCTCCGTCGTCAGCTACGACCCGCGCCTGCTCGCCCCCTACGGCCACCAGCTCGCCGGCAGCTACGCCCAACTCTCCTTCGCGGCTCTCGAACGCGACCGGCCGGTCCAGCGCCAGTTCCTCCAGGCGATGGCCACCTACTCGCCGGAGGTCTCCCCGCCGGGCCAGCAGAGTGCCATCGACGGCTGGTTGAGCGCGGACCTGTTCATCCGTGGCCTGAAAACCCAGCAGGGCTGCCCCACCCGCGACTCCTACATCAAGGGCCTGCGGGCGGTGAGCGACTACGACGCTGACGGAATGATGGTCAACAAGATCAATTTTGGAACAGACCGGGGTAAGCTCGACCTCTGCTATGACTTCGTCCGGGTTGCGAACAGCGGCGACCATTTCGAGGTCGTCAGCCCGCAGCCCCTCTGTGGGGAGCGCATCGAGACGGATCGATGAGGCCGCCGGTGCGCCGCGCCCTGCCGATGCCGATGCCGATGCCGAGAGCACTCCTCCATCCCAACTCCGGGACAATCTGAGATGGATTTCTCGGTGTTGCGGATTGGTGGCTGCAACGCCCCCGCCGGCGGGATCGAGGAGACTTTTCGGCCCGGTGCCCGTGAGGATCGAACCCGCCGGAGATTCGGCTGGGTTGAGGTCACGGACAGCTTTCTCGGATACGCTGGCGCGGGTTTCGGGACCGGTCCGTCGAAGGTGTTCGCGGCGGCGGGGTCCGCGGCTCTTTCGGCGCGATGTTCCGGGGCGACGCGGTCGCGGTCCAGTGCGGTGGAGGGCCGGTACTCCGGTACTCCTGCGATCTGGATCACTTTGCCGGCGGATCGCCCCAGGTTGCGGGCCTGAGTGCCGCCGTCCAGCCGGCATCCGAGGCCTGGTGGAGTGCCGGCGAACCCCGGGCCGGATCGGCCGGTGCGGATCGTCGTCCCTGATGCGCCGGAAGTTGTCCGTCCCAAGGGTTCGTATACAGCACAATATTCATCGTCTACAGACCGTGAGCGTAGTCGGGTGGCGGGTGGCCCCGTGCCGACGCTCGGGTGAGCGTCGCTGACCCCCGACGGAGAAGGCTGGGTGGAGCCCGTTGCAAATTTCCTGAGGCGATGCCTAAGGGCGCGGATGGGAAGCGGAGAGCACCCCCCGGCTGGCTCCGGCGTGGCTCCCCCCTGGTAGGTTTTCGCCGACGAAGTTCGGTGATCTTCAGTGAAGATGTCGGAGGATGGGACCTGTACTGACTGCTGTGCTGCGGTGAACAAGTCGTCCGCACTGATCTGGTAGACGTTGATGCGCTACGCGGCGGTGGCGGTTCTCGCGGCGAGTTCGCTCGCCGACCCCGATCGCGCACGTGCGGCCGGGATCGGAAATTCATCAGCGCAGAGGGGTCGGCCACGGGCTCGGGAAACCTCGGCGCGATCGAGAGGCGGATTCGACGGGTGTGGCGCACGAGGCTGGGCGTGGCGGCGATCGCTGCGGTGACAATGCTGGCGGCCTGTAGTTCCGGGGACTCGTCGGACAGCGGAAGGTCCGCGTCCGGCTCGTGCGCTCCGGGCGTGACCGACAGTGCGATCAAGGTGGGTCTGCTCTATCCGGACACCGGCGTGATGGCGGCGCAGTTCACCGGCTTCCGGGCCGGCGTGAACGCCCGCTTCAGCGCCGAGAACGCGGCCGGCGGCGTCGACGGCCGGAAGATCGACTATGCCTGGCAGGACGACCAGTCCGACCCCCGCGGCAACCTGCAGGGCGCCCGCGAGCTGGTCGCCCAGAACGCTTTCGCCGTCGTCCAGTACACCGCGGTGTCCCAGCAGTCCGTCGCCTACCTCGACAAGGCGGGCGTGCCGGTGATCGGCGCCGCCGACCAGCCCGGCTGGGCGGCGCACCGCAACACCTTCACCGTCACCCTGACGAGCCAGACGGGCCAGAGCACGACGACGATCGGCGACTTCGTCCGCCAGCAGGGCGGCACCAAGGCCGCGGTGGTCGTCAGCTTCCTCAGCGAGACCGCCAAGCTCTACGCGGACGGAGTGACGAAGAGCCTGCAGCACGCGGGCATCGACGCGGTCACCCAGGACGTCGACGGCACCAACGCCGCCGACGTCGCCCGCAAGATCATCTCCTCCGGGGCCGACACGATCATCGCCGCGGCGCCGCTCGACCTCTACACCGGTGTCCTGGACGCCGCCGTCGGCGCCGGGCACCCGTTCAAGGTCGCCGTGTCCGCCGTCAGTTATGACCCGCGCCTGCTCGCCCCCTACGGGCGGCAGCTCGCCGGCACCTACGCGTCGCTCTCCTACGCCGCGTTGGAGCGCAACCGGCCGGTCCAGCGCCGGTTCCTGCAGGCGATGGCGGACTACTCCCCGGAGGTCTCCCCGCCCGGCCAGCAGAGCACCATCATCGGCTGGCTGAGCGCGGACCTGTTTATCCGTGGACTGAAGACTCAGCACGGCTGTCCTACCCGCGAGTCCTACATGAAGGGCCTGCGTGGGGTGACCGACTACGATGCCGACGGGATGCTGGTCAATAAGATCAATTACGCCACCGATCAGGGCCAGCTCGATCCGTGCTTCGACTTCGTCCGGGTCGCCGGAAGCGGTGACCATTTCGAGGTCGTGACCCCACAGCCACTCTGTGGCCAACGCTTCGACACCGGCCAGTGATGAGGGAAGTCGGGCCCGCGCGTTGATGTGATAGAAGGACATTACGGCGGGGCGTAGGCGAAGATATGGGCCGGCCATCCGATCCGGATGGTGTGGTCTGGCGGGAGCGCAGGCGTCACAGTGACGACCGGCGGTGTCGAGAACTATCCGACCGGTTCTCGGTGAGGATCGAACTCGCTAGAGTTCGGACTGGGGTGATGCTGTGGGCAGCTTTCTCGGATACGCCGTCATCAGTCTTGGGGCCGGCGCACTGTATGCCTTTGTGGCGGCGGGTCTGCTGCTGATCCACCGGGGTTCGGGAGTGCTGAACCTCGGGCAGGGCGCGCTGGTGATGTTCGCGGCCTATCTGTTCCACGAGGCCGGTGACGGGTGGGGGCTGCCGACCGCGCTTGCCGCTGCCGTCGTCGTCGTGCTCACCGGGGCGGTCGCGCTGCTGTTTCACGTGGCCGTGCTGCGGCCGATGCGCCATGCCGCGCCGCTCAACCGGGTCGTTGCCACCCTGGGCCTGCTCATCGTCCTGCAGGCCGCGGTGGTGCTGGCCTTCGGCGGGCAGAGCCGCTCGGTGCCGTCGTTCCTGCCGCAGTCCGTCGTCGAGGTGTTCGGCAAGCCCGTCGGGGTGCACGTCTTCGTCCGCCTCGGTGTCGTCATCGCCCTAGTCGCGGCGCTGTGGGCGTTCTTCCGGTACACCACCGCCGGGGCGGTCACCACCGCCGTCGCCGAGGGGCCGGCCGCGGCGGCGACGCTCGGCTGGTCGGCCGACGCGGTCGCCGGGGCCTGCTGGTTCGGTGGCGGGGTGCTCGCCGGCCTCGCCGGTGTCCTGCTCGCCCCGCTGCAGAACCCGCTGTCGTCGACGAGCCTGGTCCTGCTGGTCGTTCCCGCGCTGGCGGTGGCGCTCGCCGCCGGGTTCCGCTCGTTCCCGCTCGCGCTCGTCGGCGGGCTGCTGCTGGCGCTGGTCGAACTCCAGCTCCAGGTGCACCTGACCGGCCCGCACGACTGGGCGCAGGGCCTCGACAGCGCCCTGCCGGTCGTCGTCATCATCGTGCTGCTCGTCGTGCGGGGCAGCAACATTCCCGACCGCGCCCACCAGGCCGAGGACCGCCCGCCGCTCGGCTCCGGAGCGATCAACCTCCCGGTGCTGGTCGGCGGGTTCGCCCTGCTGGTGGCGCTCGTCTGGCTGGTGCTGCCCGATCCGTGGGTCAACGCGGTCGCCCTCCAGGCCGGGTACGCGCTGATCCTGCTGTCGCTGGTGGTCCTCGTCGGCTACGCCGGCCAGCTCTCGCTGGCCCAGAGCGCGCTGGCCGGGATCGCCGCGCTGGTCGCGGGGCGCCTGGTGGCGGCCGAGGGCTGGCCGTTCGCCGCCGCCCTGGTGATCGGCGTGCTGGCCACCACCGCCGTCGGCGTGCTGTTCGCCCTGCCGGCGCTGCGCACCCGCGGCCTGCAGCTCGCCGTGGTCACTCTGGGCCTCGGTGTCACCGTCAGCGCGATCCTGTTCCAGCGCGGCTACTCCTCACCTCCCGCGGACGGCCAGAGCTCCTCGATCTTCGGGGACGTGCTCGACCAGCAGGGCACCGTCGTCGCCACCGCCGACGCCCCGCTGCACTTCCTCGGCATCCCGGTCGACCGCACCGACGATCCGCGCGCCTACGCCACCCTGGCGCTGATCCTGCTGCTGCTCGCGGGGCTCGCGGTGTCCGCGGTGCGCCGCGGCCGGGCCGGGCGGCGGCTCATCGCGGTGCGCACCAACGAACGGGCGGCGGCGTCGCTGGGCATCAGCGTGTTCGCGGCGAAGATCTACGCCTTCGCGCTGTCCGCGGCCATCGCCGGGCTCGGGGGGGTGCTGCTCGCCTTCGCCAACCGCAACATCAGCTATGACGACGGGAACTTCCTGCCGTTCACCGGCATCCTCGTCGTCGCCTACGCCGTCGTCGGCGGCGTCGGCTACATCAGCGGCGCCGGGATCGGCGCCCTGCTCGCGCCGGGCACCCTCGGTCAGCAGCTCGCCGGCTGGCTGTCCGACCGCTTCGGCGGCTCCACCGCGCTGCCGCGCACCGTCGGCGCCGTGCTCGCCGGCCTGTTCGGGTACGGGCTCGGCGGGCTCGCCCGCGGCCAGGTCGACCGGTCCCGGCGCGCCGGCGCGGCCCGGTGGGCGCGCTGGCTGCCGGCCGGCGCCCTGGTCGTCCTCGCGGTGCTGGGCGTACTGTTCGGCGACCGGCTCACCGACTGGCTGCGCGAGATCGACCGCTACCTGCCGCTGATCGGCGGGATCATCCTGCTGCTGGTGCTGATCCGTTCCGGGGGCACGGGGCTCGCCGGCGGCCTGGCCGGCCGGGCCCGTCTGCCGCTGCCCGCCCCCGTCGCCGCTCGGCTGGGCCGCCCCGACACCGCGTTCGCCGGCCCTGCCCCGGCGCCGGTCACCGTCGTCGAGGCGCCGACCGAGGCTGTGACGACCGGAGCTGTGACGACCGGAGCTGTGACGACCGAGGCTGTGACGACCGGGGCCGTCGTCCCGGCCGCCGCGGACGTGGCCCCGCCGCCGGAAGCCGAGGCCACGCGAGAGGTGTTGCGGGTGCGGCCGGCGACGCTGACCGTCGAGGGCATCACGGTGCGCTGGGGCGGCGTCGTCGCCGTGGACAGCGTCGGGTTCGAGGTGGCGCCGGGCACCGTCGTCGGGCTCATCGGGCCCAACGGCGCAGGCAAGACGACGATCGTCGACGCCATCACCGGGTACGCGGCGACGGCGGCGGGCACGGTCCGGGTGGGCGACACCAGCCTGGACGGGCTACGGGCGCATCGCCGGGTGCGGGCAGGGGTGAGCCGGTCGTTCCAGAACCTCGAACTGTTCGAGGACCTCACCGTCGCGGAGAACCTGCGCGCCGCCAGCGACCCGCGCGACCTCGCCGCCTACATCACCGGCCTGGTCTGGCCGGGCAACCGCCCGCTGAGTGCACCCGCCCAGGCCGCGGTCCGCGAGTTCGGCCTGGCCGACGCGCTGGACACCCAGGTGTCGGCGCTGTCCTACGGGCGCCGCCGGCTGGTGGCGATCGCCCGCGCCGTCGCGACCGCGCCGTCCGTGCTGCTGCTCGACGAGCCGGCGGCCGGTCTGGACGAGCACGAGAGCGCCGAGCTCGCCGCCCTCGTACGCCGCCTGGCGGACGAGTGGGGAATCGCCGTCCTGCTCATCGAGCACGACATGCCGTTCGTCATGGGAGTCTGCGACCGCCTGGTGGTCCTCGAGTTCGGCCGCAGGATCGCCGAGGGCGCGCCGGCGGACATCCAGGCCGATCCCGCCGTCATCGCCGCCTACCTCGGCCGCCCCGACGAGCCGACCGCGGACGGCGCCGCCGACGACCAGGCGGGCAGCGCCACCGAGACCGCCCCGGCTGATGATCCGCCGGCGGCGGTGGATCAGGCTGCCGCAGCGGAGTCGTCGGCGCCGGCGGTCGAGCCGGTGGTCGAGGAGTCGTCGGCGCCGGCGGACGAGCCTGTCGTCGAGGAGCCGCCGGCGGTGGCGGCTGAGGCTGTCGCGGCGAACGAGCCTGCGGTCGCGGAGACTCCTGCCGTCGCGGACGAGGCTGTCCTCGCGGATGAGGCGGTCCCCGTGGATGAGGCCGCCGCGCAGGGCGAGGGGGCCGCCGCGGACGGAGTGGGCGCCGGCGGTACCGAGGAGGAGATCGTCGTGGCCCAGGCCAGCGCACCGGAGCAGACGGCCGGCGATGGTGCCGGACCCGACCAGACGGCCGGCGATGGTGCCGGACCGGAGCAGACGGCCGGCGACGAGAACGGCTCGGCCGGCGACGCGGCGGTCGGGGACGGGAAGGACGGTGCGGCGCTGGCCGCGCCGGTCGGTGAGGCGGCGGCGGCGCCGCCCGTGGCTGGAGGTGCCAGGTGAGCGTCGTCGGATGCCGCCAGCTTGCCGTCGGGTACGGCGCCGGGCCTGTCGTGGTCGGTCTCGACCTCGAGGTGGCCCGCGGGGAGGTGGTGGCGTTGCTCGGGCCGAACGGCGCCGGCAAGACCACCACGCTGATGGCGCTGGCCGGCGCCCTGACCCCCGACGAGGGGATCGTCACCTGGCAGGGGGAGGCGACCACGGCGCCGCTGCACCGGCGGGCCCGGCAGGGCCTCGGCGTGGTGCTCGAGGAACGGGCCGTCACCCCGTCGCTGACCGTCCGCCAGAACCTGCGCATCGGCGGCGTGGATCCGTTGGCCGCGCTGGCCGACTTCCCCGAGCTCACCGAGCATCTCGACCGCCGTGCCGGTCTGCTCTCCGGCGGCCAGCAGCAGTTGCTCACCCTGGCCCGGGTGCTGGCCCGCCGGCCGGTGGCGCTGCTCGCCGACGAGCTCTCGCTCGGCCTCGCGCCGCAGGTGGTGGCCCGTCTGCTGGGCGCCATCCGCGCCGCCGCCGACGACGGGCTCGCCGTGCTGCTCGTCGAGCAACACGTCCGCGCGGCGCTGCGCGTCGCGGACCGGGCCGTGGTGCTCAGCCGCGGGCGGGTTCGCTGGTCGGGACCGGCCGCCCAGGCCCGCGCGGACCCGGCGCTCGTCGAACAGGGCTATCTCACCTGACCGCCTGACCGCCCCCGTCCGTGCCCCGGACGGAACGTCTCACCGATCCTGGAGGAACACGCATATGCCAGACGACACCGCGGGCGCGGCGGCGCCCGCCGACGGCGGCCACGGCCTGCGAGCCGCGACGCTGGACTGGGTCGAGTTCGAACGCCAGCGCGCCGAGGACCCGCGGGCCTACTTCTCCCGGCTGCGGGAGAAGTGCCCGGTGGACTACGACGAGGGACACGATGGCTGGATCCAGATCCTGCGCCGGTCCGACATCGACGAGGTCCTGCGCAATCCCGAGGTGTTCTCCAACCTCATCCCCGAACTGATGAGCAGCCCGCTGCCCGCCATCCCGATGGGCGTCGACCCGCCCGACCACGCCAAGTACCGGCGCATCCTCGACCCGCTGTTCTCTCCGCGGCGGATGGCCGTGCTGGAGGCCGAGGTCGTGGCGAACACGGTCGCCACGATCGAGAGCTTCCTCGACCGCGGCGCCTGCGACTTCGCCACCGACCTCGCCGTCCCGCTGCCCTGCTCGGTGTTCCTCACCCTGTTCGGGCTGCCGCAGTCCGAGCTGCCGGCCCTGCTGCACATGAAGGACGCGATCATCCGTCCGGAGTCGCTCACCGACGACCCCGACGAGAGGGTGCGGATCCAGACCGAGGCCGGCACGCAGGCGTTCACCCTGTTCGGGACGGTCCTCGCGCAGCGGCGCGCCGAGCCCCGGGACGATCTCATCACCGAGCTGCTCAAGGCTGAGATCGAGGGCCGGCCGCTGACCGAGCCGGAGCTGCTCGGGATCTGCTTCATGCTCATGATGGCCGGGCTGGACACCGTCACCATCAGCCTCACCTGCATTCTTGCCTACCTGCTGGAGCATCCCGAGGCGCGGCGCGCGATCGTCGCCGACCCGGAGAAGATCCCGACCGTCGTCGAGGAGCTGCTGCGCTGGGAGACCCCGGTGATAGCCGTCCCGCGGATCACCACCCGCGACACCGAGATCGCCGGCTGCCCGATCAAGAAGGGCGAGATGGTCCACGTGATGCTGGCCTCGGGCAACCTCGACCCGGACGCGGACCCGCGGGCCGGCGTCGTCGACCTCGACCGCGCCGACAAGCGGCACCTGGCCTTCGGCGGCGGGCCGCACCGCTGCCTGGGCTCCCACCTGGCCCGGATGGAGCTGCGCACCGTGCTGCGCGAGTGGCACCGACTCATCCCCGAGTACTCCCTGGCGCCGGGGGCGAGCATCACCTGGAACGGCCACACGCTGCGCGGCCTGGACTCGCTGGCGCTGACCTGGCCGACGGATGCGGGGCAGGCATGAGGCTCACGATCGACACCGCCCGCTGCCAGGGGCACGGGCGGTGTTACGACCTCGCCCCGGAGCTGTTCACCGACGACGACAGCGGCTACGGCGAGGTGACCGTTGCGGACGTGCCGGCCGACCGGGTGGAACTGGCCCGGCGGGCGGCGGAGGCCTGCCCGGAGCGGGCCGTGCTGCTCGACGGGGTGTAGAGCGTCCCGGCGGGATGTAGAGCGTCCCGGCCGCGGCGGCCGGCCGGCCCCGCGGGGGGCCGGCCGGCGGGACGGTGGCGGTCGGGTGGAGGAACGGCGGCGAGTTGAGAGTGGGTTCGGGCGAGAGATGATGAGGAAGACGATGCGGTCCAGAAGCGCGATGGCGGCGCTGGCGGTGGGGGCCACGCTGGCCCTGGCCGCGTGTGGTTCGTCCGGAACGACGGGGGAGTCGTCGCCGGCCACGGACGGCCCGAAGGCCAGCCCGGTGAAGCTGCTGTCCATCGTGCCGCTGACGACGCCGACGACGAACTTCCCGGAGCAGGCCGGAGCGGCGAAGGCCGCCGTGCGCGCGCTGAACAAGCGCGGCGGCATCAACGGCCATCCCGTGCAGATCGACGTGTGCGACTCGAAGAACGACCAGGCGGCGGGCGAGGCCTGCGCCCAGAAGGCGGTGAGCGGCAAGTACCTCGCCGTCGTCTCCGCCTTCAGCACCGCGGGCGGCATCAACGCCATCCTGGAGAAGGCCGGAATCCCCAGCATCGGCAGCTCGGGCATCGCCGGCGACGGCTCGGACCTCACCTCGAAGATCAGCTTCGTCTACCAGCCGGCGTCGACGTACTACGAGGCCGTCTGCGCGCCGCTGCTCAAGAACACTGCCAAGATCAGCAAGATGGGGGTCGTCAACTACGACATCGCCGCGGCCTCCCGCCTCGGGGCGCTGGCCGGGCTCGGCGGCAAGTCCGCCGGGGTCGGCACCCAGGAGATCAAGGTGCCGGTGACGACGAGCGACTACGCTCCGGTCGCGGCCCGGATCACCGACGCCGGCGCGCAGGGCGTCACGATGGGCCTGGCCGAGGCCAGCGCGATCGGCCTCATCCAGGCCGGCGGGGACAAGCTGAACTACTGCAACGCCGCGGGCACCATCTCGGACGCGAACCTGGTCAAGCTCGGGCCCGCGGCGAAGAACTTCTACGCCGTCGGCGCCTTCCCGCTGTTCAACCAGAGCGCGAAATACCCGGAGCTGACCCGGCTGCAGTCCGAGCTCGACGCGGACTTCGCCGCCGGCGACAAGGACGCGGCGAAGAACCTGCGCCACTCCACCTCCACCATCGGCGGCTGGCTGGCGGTCCAGATCGTCGAACAGGTCGGCAAGAAGGTCACCGGTGACCTCACCGCCAAGTCCCTGCTGGCGCAGCTCAACCAGACCAAGGGCCTGGACCTGCAGCTCGTCCCGCCGTTGGACTTCACCAAGACCAACCCGGTCCCCGGCCTGACCCGGCTGTTCAACAACACCCTGCTGGGCCAGCGCTGGGACTCGACGAAGAAGACCTTCCTCGCCACCGGCACGTCCTACGACGGCCAGAAGATCCTGACCGCCGGCGCGAAGTGACCCCGTCGGGTCCCGTCCGCGGGACCCGACGCTAGCCGGCCCCGGCCGGCAAGCCCTGGGCCGGGCCGGCTCCCGAAATGGGGGTCGGCCCGGCCCAGGGCGTTCCCGGCACCTCCCGGCACCTCCCGGCTGGGACCCCGGCGATCGGGGACCTGTCAGTTGGGCCGGCTACCAGTGCGGCGGCATTGCGGTGCGATGCGCACGATCCCCGGGCTCAGACCGTGCAAAACGCACCGCGACCTGCCCGCCCGGCTTCGGACTCACTCCTCTGGCTTTTCCGGTCAGAACGCGGCCAGATCGTGCCGAGGCTTAGGTACGGTTTTCGGGCTGAAAAGTGGCACAAGCCCTCGGCGCGATTCCGTGCACAGACAGGCACAGGNAGACACGGGCAGGCGCGAAGGCGCTTTCGTCTGCGAGCACCGGTCCCGAGTCGGACGCCTGGTGTTCCGCGGAACCGCGCCGTGCTGCCGGGCACGACCTCGACTTCCACGATCTTGCCCTCACCTGCACACCTCGACGGTGAGGATCAGGGAACGCGACAGGCCCCCACGGTCACAACCACATACGCGGACTAGGGCACCGTCGTGGCGGCCGGCGGCTGCGGGTCGGGCACGCCGTGGGCGAGCAGGAAGGTGCGCACGCCGGCCTCCACGGCGCGGCGCACGACGTCGTCCGCCGCCGGGCGGGTGCCGTTCTCGGTCAGCTCGGGGATCTGCGCGTTGATCAGTGCGAAGAACTGGCGGGCGGCGAGCGCCGGGTCGGCGACCTGCAGCAGCCCGGCGTTGCCGAGCATCGCCAGGCGTCCGGTGAGCGCGTCGAGGATCGGGTCGCCGGCCTTCTCCCGCACCGTGCGGTAGATCTCGGGATCGCGGACCGACTCGGCGGCGATCGTGCGGTACAGGAACATCGAGCAGGTGCTGCGCTGGCACTCCACCAGCGCTACGCCCACCTCGAACAGGCTCGCCTGCCAGCGCTCGGGGGAGACGTCCAGGGCCTGCAGCACCCGCAGCGCGTCACCGTTCTGCTCGACGGCGGAGTCGGCGACCGACTCGCGGAACAGGTTCTCCTTGCCGCCGAAGTAGCTGTAGATGGTCGGCTTGGACACCCCGGCCGCGGTGGCGATCGCGTCCACGCTCGCCCGCTCGTACCCCTGCGTGCCGAAGATCGGTGCTGCGGCGTCGAGGATGGCCCGGCGCTTGTCGATCCCGCGCTGCCGTCCCGCCATCGGGCCCCACCCTCACCTCTGCGCCGCCGCTGCCGTCCTTACTGTAGGCCCTCCTGTCCTTACTAAACCGTGTAGTTTAATCTGGTCTCATGAGCGTAAAGGAAGCCTCCGGGGAGCCCGCCGCCACGGCGCCCGACCCGGCAGCCGTCCCCGCGGCCAGCCCGACGCCGGCATCCGGGTCGGGGGTGCGCACCGGCCCGGCCCTGGTCGCGCTCGCCGGCGCGGCGCTGCTCGCCGTGCTCGACGGCACCGTCGTCGCGGTGGCCCTCGCCCCGCTGGCCGACGCCTTCTCCGCCCCGCTGACCACCGTCGTGTGGGTGACGATCGCCTACCTGCTCGCCGCGGCGACGGCGCTGCCGCTGCTGGGCTGGGCGAGCGCCCGCTTCGGCGGGCGCGCGGTGTTCCTCGCCGGTCTCGGCCTGTTCCTGCTCGGCTCGCTGCTGTGCACGCTGGCCCGCTCGCCGGGGATGCTCATCGGCTTCCGGGTGCTCCAGGGATTCGGCGGCGGGCTGCTCGAACCGAGCGCGATGACCCTGTCCGCGGCGCTGGCCACCCGGGAGTCGATGGGGCGGGCGCTCGGCGTGATGTCCACGGTCGTCAACGTCGCGCCCGCGGCCGGCCCGATCCTCGGTGGTCTGCTGCTGGAGACCGGCCACTGGCAGTGGCTGTTCGCGGTCAACTTCCCGCTCGGGCTGCTGGTCGGCGCCGCCACCCTGGCCTACGTCCCCGCCCGCCGGCCCGACCCCGCCCCGACCCGCCCCGGCGCCGACCTACGCGGCCTGGTCCTGCTCACCGCGGGTTACCTCGGCGTGCTGTTCGCGGTCAACCGGGCCGGCGCGCACCCCGGCGACTGGCCGGTCCTCGCCGCCGCGGCGGGGGGGATCGTCCTGCTCGCCGCCTACGTCCGCCACGCGTTCACCACGACCGCCACCCCCGCCCTCGACCTGCGGCTGCTGCGCCGGCCCGGATTCGCCGCGAGCATCGCCGTGATGAGCCTGGTCGGACTGGTCATGTACGGGCAGACCACGGCACTGCCGGTGGTCGGCCTCGACCAGCACGGCCTGCACGGCCTCGACCAGGGGCTGCTGGTCTGCGCCCTCGGGCTGGGGCTGCTCGTGTCGATGACGACCGGCGGGCGGATCAGCGACCGCCTCGGCGCGCGCTCCCTCGTACGTGCCGGCGCCGGCGCCACCACCGTGCTGCTGGCCACCTTCGCGGCGACCGCCGAGCACATCCCGCTCGCCGCCGCGTGCGCGCTGTTCGTCGCCGTCGGGCTGAGCTTCGGCCTCACCGCCTCACCGACCGTGGCCAGCCTGTACCGCACGCTGCCGCCGGTCGAGCAGCCGCAGGGCACCACCTCGATCTTCATGGCGGTGCAGCTCGCCGCGTCGCTGGGCGTCGCCCTGCTGAGCCTGCTGCAGTCGCGCGCCGGCACCGACTGGGTGACGCCCCTGTTCGCCCTGTTCGCCGCGGCCGCCGCCGGCATCGGCCTGCTCGCCGGCCGGCTGCCCGGCCGGCCCGGCTGACCCGCCCGTCCCGCCGGGCCAGTCCGTCATCGGCGAGCCGGCGGAGTCCACATCGCCGTCACATCCGGCGGGTCCTACCATCGGTCCATGCGGGTCCTGGTCGTGGAGGACGAGGTGCGCACCGCCGCGGTGCTGCGCCGGGGCCTCGTCGAGGAGGGATACGCCGTCGACGTCGTCGGCGACGGGATCGACGCCGTCTGGCGGGCCACCGAGATCGCCTACGACGCGATCGTCCTGGACCTGATGCTGCCCGGCATCGACGGCTTCGAGGTGTGCCGCCGGCTGCGCGCCGACCACCGCTGGGCGCCCGTGCTCATGCTCACCGCGCGCGTCGACGTCGACGACCGCATCCGCGGCCTGGACGCCGGCGCCGACGACTACCTGCCCAAGCCGTTCAGCTTCGGCGAGCTCACCGCACGGCTGCGCGCGCTGGTCCGCCGCGGCGCGGTGCACCGGCCCGTCGTGCTGCGCGCCGGCGCGGTCGAACTCGACCCGGCCGGGCACCGAGTCTGGCGCGGCGGGGCGCCGGTCGACCTGTCCGCCAAGGAGTTCGCCCTGTTGCACCTGCTGCTACGCCATCCCGACCAGGTACTCACCCGCACCTACATCACCGAGCACGTCTGGGACGACGCCTTCGACGCCACCTCCAACATCGTCGACCAGTACGTCCGCTATCTGCGCCGCAAGATCGATCTGCCGCCGGCCCCCTCGCTCATCGAGACGGTCCGCGGGGTCGGCTACCGGCTGTGCGTCCCGCTCGAACCGCACTCGACCGAGCCGCACTCGACCGAGCCGCGCCCGACCGGGTCGACGCTGCCGGCCGTCGGCGGCGGGACGTAGCCCGACGTGCCGCTGCGGGTTCGGCTGACCCTGCTGTTCGCGCTCGGCACCGCGCTGGTGCTCCTGCTCGCCGGCACGCTGTTCTACCTGCTGCTGCGGGCGAACCTGCGCGACGCCGTCGACACGGATCTGCGGACCCGGGCCGACGTGCTCACCGCGCGCCTCGCCGACCGGATCGCCGCCGGCGAGCCGGTGCCCGGCCGCGGGGATCCAGCAGCCCTGCTCACCGGGGCCGGCTCCATCGCCCAGGTCCTCACCCCCGAGGGGCGGCCGCTGGCCTCCTCGGCGGACGCCGGGACGGCCCCCCTGCTCGCCGTCGACGAACGGGCCCGGGCCCGGTCCCACCCGGTCTGGATCGCCAGCGACGCCGACGACCGGGCCCTGCCCGCCGGCCAGGCGCGCCTGTACGCCGTGCCGGTGCGCGCCGCGGCCGGCGGGAGCCCGCTCGTCGCCGTCGTCGGCACCCCGACCCACCTCACCGACCGCGCCGAGGACCGGGTCCGCAACGTGATGGTCACGGCGACCGCGCCGCTGATCGCGCTGTCCGGGCTTGCCGCCTGGCTGCTGTCCGGCGCCGCGCTGCGCCCGGTGGACCGGATGCGCCGCCAGGCCGCCGAGATGGCCGCCTCCGACCTCGGGACGGCCGGCGACGGGTTCCAGTTGGCGGTGCCGGCCACCCGCGACGAGATCGCCGCCCTGGCCCGCACCATGAACGACCTGCTGGCCCGGTTGCACGCCGCCCGCGCCCGCGACCGCGCCTTCGTCGCCGACGCGGGTCACGAGCTGCGCACCCCGCTGACCGTGCTGCGCGCCGAGCTGGAGCTGGCCGACCGCCCGGGACGCTCGGCCGAGCAGCTACGGGAGGCGATCCACACCGCCGCCGAGGAGACCGACCGGCTGATCCGCCTCGCCGAATCGCTGCTCACCCTGGCCCGGATGGACGGCGGCCACGTCCGGCGCGGGCCGCTCGCCCTCGACGAGCTGCTCGACCGCGCCGCGCGCGCCGCCGCCGGCTACGCGGCCTCGCGCGGGCTGCGCCTCGACGTCACGGTGCCCGCCGGCGACCGGCCGCTGACCGTGTTCGGCGACCCGGACCTGCTGCGCCAGGCCGTCGACAACCTGCTCGCCAACGGGGTGCGCCATGCCCCGCCCGGCAGCGCCGTCGAACTGCGGGGGCACCGTGCGCCGGGGCGCGCCGACGGCGTGCCCGGCGTGGTCGTGGTGCAGGTTCGCGATCACGGCGCGGGATTTCCCGCCGCTTTCCTGCCCCACGCGTTCGAGCGGTTCCGCCGGGCGGACGCCGCCCGCGGCCGCGACGACGGCGGCGCCGGGCTCGGCCTGTCGATCGTCGCGGCGATTGCCGCCGCCCACGGCGGCACCGTCGAGGCGGCCAACGACCCGGGCGGCGGCGCCCTCGTCACGATCACGCTGCCCCCCGTCCCCGACCCACCCGACATGTTTCCCCGTCGCGAACCATGATCGCGGCGCCTCGCCGCCCCAAGCCGCCCGTGCCCCAAGCCTCCGTGCCCCAACTCTCCGTGCGTCGAGTCGCGACCGGAACACGCTGCGTGTTGCACACTGGTGAGTAGTGTCGGGGCCGTCGCCGCGTGTCACGGATCGGCGGGCCGCCTCGTCCTCACCCGCGTGGCGGGTCGTCCCTCCCGCCCGAACCCGAAGGGGAGACACCGTGCAGATCGTCGTCATCGGCGGGACAGGCCTCATCGGCGCGAAGCTCGTGCGCCGGCTGATCGGGCACGGGCACACCGCGGTCGTCGCCTCGCCGAGCTCCGGCGTCGACACCCTGACCGGCGACGGGCTCGCCGAGGCGCTCACCGGCGCCGACGTCGTCGTCGACGTGTCCAACTCGCCGTCGTTCGACGATCAGGCCGTGCTGGAGTTCTTCCGGACGTCGACGGCGAACATCCTCGCCGCCGCGACCGCCGCCGGCGTCGGGCACCTGGTCGCGCTGTCGGTGGTGGGCACCCGGCGGCTGGCCGAGAGCGGCTACTTCCGGGCCAAGATCGCCCAGGAGGAGCTGATCGGGCAGGGGAGCCTGCCGTACTCGATCATCCAGGCGACGCAGTTCTTCGAGTTCGTCGGCGGTATCGCCGACGCCGCCACCGTCGGCGGCACGGTCCGCCTGGCGCCGGCGCCGTTCCAGCCGATCGCCGCCGACGACGTCGCCGCGGCGGTCGGCGTCACCGCGGCCGGCGCGCCGGTGGACGGCACCGTCGAGGTCGCCGGCCCGCAGCGGTTCCGCCTCGACGAGCTCGTCCGCCAGCACCTCGCCGGCCGCGGCGACCCCCGTCCGGTGGTGACCGACCCGCAGGCCCGCTACTTCGGCGCCCGCCTGGACGAGCACACCCTGCTCCCCGGGCCGGACGCCCTGCTCGCCCGGACCCGCTTCGAGGACTGGCGGGCCGTCACCGGCGCCGCAGCCGGCCGCTAGCCAGAGCGCCCCGCTCGCCGCCGCGGGACCGCACCCTCTCCGGGGATCTGGCGACTCCGGGGATCTGGCGACGCCGGCCTGACCTTCATCTCAGGATGAGCGGACGCTCCGGCCCCGGCTCGCCGCGAGCTGCCTCCTGGGGTTCGGTGACAGTTCCGACTGGCTCGTTCCGGCTTTGCGCTGTCCGGGGTTACCGTCGATACGGTACGACACCGGGGGTGGACGGAGAGCAGCCGATGGTGTGGAACAAAAGGGGCAACACCGACGGTGGCGCGTCGTCGGGCCGTGGGGGCACGAAGCGTGGTGGTAAGCCGCCCGTGGTCCGGGACGACAGCGATCCGGACAGGCGGAAGGCCGGCGGCAACACCGGGGACCAGCCGGTCGAGTTCGGCACGTGTTCCGCCTGCGACGGGAAGGGCGAGGTGGAGACGGGCCGGCAGGAGGTCGATGAGGACGGCCGGTTCGCTGGAAATGCTGTCACGAAGTGCACGGCGTGCAGTGGCGGTGGGCGGGTGACGAAGTGAGCGAGGACACCGGCGTGGACAGGATCGTGCCGATGATCTCTGTCACTGCCTGCCGGAAGTGCCGCCGGGCCCGCGGCGCGGCACTCGCTGGCGTCCGGGGTGTCCGGGCGTCGTCCAAGGACGGTTCCGGACGCTGTCCTCACGGCCTGGTGGACCGGACGGTCTGGGCGCCAGGTGAAGGGCCCGGTTCCGAGCCACCGGAGAGTGCCACGACGCCTGAGGAGCGCCGCCAGGGTCCGGTCTGACCTGGGGGCGGCGCGCCCGCTCGTCGGGGGCGCGCTCAGAGCTCGGTCCGCGCCCCACGCTGGTCGCGGCGCAGCGGGTGGTCGGGTGGGATCTCGACGACCACGATGGGGATGCCGTCCGGGTCCTCGATCCACATCTCGTCGAGCCCCCACGGTTCCCGCTGCGGGTCGCGGACGATCGGCACCCCCGCGGCGGCGAGCCGGCGGTGCTCGGCGGCGAGGTCGCGCACCTGCAGCCACAGGCGCACCCGCCCCGCGCCGCCGCCGGCCGGCTCCTCGGCGCGGCCGGAGACCTCCAGCAGGCTCTGCCCGAGGAAGAACACCAGGCCGGGATCGTCCGGCGGCCCGAACTCCCGGTAGATCGCCAGCCCCAGGATGTCGCGATAGAAGCGGCGACTGCGCCCCGGGTCGACCGGCCTGATGAGAATCCGACTGCTGAGAACCTCCATCCGGCCAGTCTTCCCCCGCCGGCGCCCGCGTGCCGCCGCAGCCGGACACCGGGGTCCACCGTCGCCCCCCCCGCGGCGCCCCGTGGTCGCCGCTACGGCGCCGCCGCGGGTGCGCGCACGGCGATCGCCTGGAGCTCGACGAGCACGACGGGCAGCGCGAAACCGGTCACCAGGGTGGTCCGGGCAGGGGGGTGCACAGGCCAGGCCGCGGCGAAGGCGCTGTCCCACAGCGGGAAGTCCGCCGGACGGGCCAGGAACGCCTCCACCCGCAGCGCGTAGTGCAGGCCGCTGCCGGCCGCGCGCAGGACCTCGCCCAGCGCTCCCAGGGCGCCGTCGATCTGCTGGCGGACGTCGGGGGTGGTGGCCGGCGTCAGGCCGGGGCGCAGCAGGTCGGGGCAGATCACGCCGGAGGTGACGACGAGCTCGCCGTGGCCGGTGGCGCCCGAGATCGACGGAAGCTGACCGGGCACCCTCGTGATCACGGCCGGCTCCGCTGGAGGGCCGCGGGGGTCAGTTCGGTGACCGACCCGTGCCCGAGCAGGGTCAGCACGGTGACCATCTCCTCGTGCAGCAGGGCCAGGACGCGGGCCACCCCGGCCTCGCCGCCCGCGGCCAGACCGGCGGCGGCCAGCCGGCCGATGACCACGGCGCGCGCCCCGAGGGCGAGGGCCTTCACGACGTCCGTGCCGCAGCGCACCCCGCTGTCGAGCAGGACCTCGGCGCGGCCGTCGGCGGCCGCGACGACCTCGGGGAGCTGGTCGAGCGCGGCGGGCGTGCCGTCGAGCTGGCGCCCGCCGTGGTTGGACACGAGCACGGCGGCGGCGCCGGCGTCGATGGCGGCGCGGGTGTCCTGCGCGGTGAGGATGCCCTTCGCGATCCACGGCAGGTCGGTGTGGCGCATCAGCCGGGCCAGCCGGTCCCAGGTCCAGACGGGTTCGTCGCGGGCGAAGAGCTGGCCGAAGACGTCCTGGGCCGCGACGTCGCCGCCCGGCGGGTAGTTACCGGTGATCATCCGCAGGTCGACGGTGAAACGGTTGCGCAGGTTGCGCTCGCGCCACCCGGCGGTCGGGCAGTCGACGGTCACGCACACGGCCGCGTAGCCGGCGCGTTCGATGCGCTCCAGCATGCGCACGAAGTTGCGTTCGGTGCCCATGGGGTGCACCTGCGCCACGCGCGCCGCCGCCGGGGCGGCCTGGGCGACGCTCTCGATCGAGTGGGTGCCTGCCTCGGGAACGATGCTCAACGTCCCGCACCGGGCGTTCGCCCGGGCCACGGCGAGGTGGCCGTCGGTGTCGAAGAACCCGTCGGTGCCGAACGGCGCCGTCAGGACCGGCAGACGCATCGGCAGGCCGAGCACGGTGGTGGCGGTGGAGGGCACCGGGTGGCCGCTCATGACCCGGGGGCGGAACTGCCAGCCCGCGAACGCGTCGCGGTTGGCCCGCAGCGTCGTCTCCTGCCCGGCGCCGCCGGCGAGGAAGTCCCACACGTCGCGGGGCAGCACCGCCTGCGCCGCCGCGCGGATCTCCGTCAGCGTCGGAAACCGCCCCGCGATCGGATCGCCCCTCTCGGCCTGCGCCGACCCGACGCCGTCCGACCGGGCCCCCGCAGACTCGGTTCCGGCCGGCCCGATCCCCGCCGGCCCGATCCCCGCCGGCCCGATCCCCGCCGGCCCGGTTCCGTCCGGCCCGACCTCCGTCTGGCCGACTCCCGCCGCGGTCGTCATGACGCCACCTTCTCGATCAGCGCGCTGCGGTCGCTCAGCGCGTCGCCGGCGCCGGTGATCCGGTCGATCAGGCCGCCTACCGTCATCTCGGACTTCTCCGTTCCGTCGTAGTCCGCGATCACCCGGCCCCGGCTCATCACCAGCAGCCGGTCGCCCAGGGCGAGCGCGTGATCCATGTTGTGGGTGACCATGACCGTGGTGGCGCCCAGCTCGCGCACCAGCTCGGTGGTCAGCGCGAGCACGGTGGCGGTCGTCCCCGGGTCCAACGCCGCCAGGTGCTCGTCGAGGAGCAGCACCGACGGGGCGCTCAGGGCGGCCATCACCATCGTCAGGCTCTGGCGCTGGCCCGCCGAGAGCAGCCCGACGCGGTCGGCGAGCCGGTTCTCCAACCCGAGACCCAGACCGGCGACGTGCTCGCGCATGACGGCGCGCCGGCGGGCGGTCACGGCGAACCGCAGCCCGCGCCTGCGCCCGCGGGCCATCGCCAGCGCCAGGTTGTCCTCGATGGACAGCTCCGGCGCGGTGCCCGCCCGGGGATCGTCGAAGACCCGGGCGATCCAGCCGGCGCGGCGGTGGTCGGGCAGCCGGGTGACGTCGCGGCCGTCGAGGTGGACCCGGCCGCGGGTCGGGCGGGCCGCACCCGAGATCGTCTGGATCAGGCTCGACTTCCCGGCGCCGTTCGTGCCGACGACGGTCACGAACTGCCCGCGTTCGAAGGTGACGCTGAGACTGCGCAGCGCCACCACCTCGTCGACCCGGCCGGCGTTGTAGATCAGGTCGATGTCGTCCAACCGGAGCATCAGGCGGCCTCCTGCCGGACGGCGGCGCTGGCCGAGCGGGTGGTGTGGGCGAGCGTGCGGGCGAGGCCGCCGAGCGCACCGAGGTAGCGTTCGGCCGCGATCGCCACGAGCAGCGTCAGCGCCGTGACCCCCCGCAGGTCGCCCGCGGGCAGCCCCACCCGCAGCGCACCGACCAGGACCAGCCGGTAGGCCAGCGTGCCGACCAGCACACAGCCGACGATGCGCAGCAGCTTCGACCCCGACGGGCGGACGAACAGCTCGCCGAGCAGCACCGCGCCGACCCCGGCGACGAAGGTGCCCGCGCCCATGTTGACGTCGGCGTAGCCCTGGTACTGCACGCTGAGGCTCGCCCCGAGTCCGGCCAGGCCGTTGGCGAGCACGAGCGCCAGCACGGTCAGCCGGCGGTCGTTGACACCCTGGCTGCGGGCCATCCGCGCGTTGACGCCGGTGGCCCGCAGCGCCAGGCCCAGCTCGGTGCGCAGGAACAGGCCGAACGCGACGAGCACCACGGCGACGACCCCGGCCATCACCCCGGAGGTGGCCAGGTCGGCCTGCCGGCCGGACAGCGAACCGAAGCCGCTGAACAGCGTGCCCTGCGTGCCGAGGCTCAGCGTGGGGGTGTCGAGCACGTGCAGGTTCACGCTGAACAGCCCGATGCTCATCACCAGGCCGGCGAGCAGCACCGGAACCCGCAGCAGCAGGTGGATCAGCGCCGTGACGGCGCCGGCGGCGGCCGCGCCGGCCGTCCCCGCCAGCAGGGCGAGCCAGCTCGGCCAGCCGTGCACCAGCGTGAGGGCGCACACCGCGCCGCCGGTGACGAAGCTGCCCTCGACGGTGAGGTCGAAGTCCGCGCGCAGCCGGAAGACGGTGTAGATGCCGAGGAACACCGGCACCAGCGGCAGGCCGGTGACCAGCATGTCCAGCAGGACCTGGATCATCACTGCACCGTCGCCGCGCTCAGCAGGTCCGCCGGCAGGGTGATCCCGAGTTTGGTCATGGTGGCCTTCTGGACGGTGAACCCGACGCCCGACGGCTGGCCGAAGGCGACCTCGGCGGCGGGCGTGCCCGTCAGCACCTTCGCGGCGGAGTCGGCGGCCAGGCGGCCGAGCGTCGGATAGTCCGGTCCGATGCTGGCCAGGATGCCCGCGACGGTGGCGTCCCCGCCGACGACGTAGACCGGCAGCCGCCCGCCGGCCGCGGCCGAACCGACGACGGGCAGCGCGGCCAGCACGGTGGCGTCGGGGCCGATGAGCTCGGCGTCGACCCGCCCGGTGAGGCTGCGCGCGGCGCTGGGCACGTCCTGGGCGCCGGAGATCGTCGACTCCACCACGCTCACCCCGGGGTACTTCGCCACCGCGGCGCGCAACGCCTTGATCCAGACCTGCATGTTCTGGTTGGACGGGTCGTAGATCGTCCCGAGGCGCTTCGGGGCCGGCGTGATCTTCATGATCGACTGCAGCAGCACGGCCGGATCGACGTAGTCGACGCTGCCGGTGACGTTCTTCCCGGGCCGGTCGAGACTCTGCGCGACCTTCGCGCCGACCGGGTCGCCCATCGCCAGGGCGAAGATGGGCTTTTCCTGCGTCTGCTGCGCCAGGGCGACCACGGCGGGGGNGCCGATGACGGCGACGCCGTCGGAGTCCGACTGGGCGAAGCTCCGGGAGATGCTGGTGATGAGGCTCTGGTCACCCTGGGCGTTCTTCACGTCGAAACTGACCGGACGGGGGGCGAGTTTCGTTTTCAGTTCCTGCTCGAAGGCGGCCACGGTCTGGTCGATGACGGTCGCGCTGGCGAGCTGGAGCACGCCCACGTGCACCGTCTTCGCGGTGGCGGCGGAGGAGGCGCCGGCGCCCGTGCCCGCGGGGGAGCCGTCGCCGCCGGAGGATCCGCAGGCTGCCAGGGAGATCGCCGCGGCCAGGCAGGAGGCGACGGCCGGCGCGAGAACGCGTCCGCCGCGTCGGCCGTGGGCGTGGGGCCCGGGTGTCAATGTGGTAACGGCCATGTGACATCGCTTTCGGGGAGCGGGGAAAGGGATTGATTTGGCGATCTTCTCGCGGACATGGGAAGATTTTCGCGTGTTGCCAGAGTCTTGAGGTCGGCCCGGATGACTGTCAAGGCGCGAAACATGAGATTAACTTCCCAGGTTATGGGTTAACATTGATGCCGGTGCGCATCGACGGCGGTGCGCACCGGTGGCGGCGAGGGGGAGCGGATGGCGGGTCCGAGACCGGGACTGCGGCGGGACACCCAGGAGACCCGCGACCGGCTGCTGGCCGCGGTAGGCGAGCTGCTCGCCGAGTCCGGCCCCACCTTCGGCCTGCCCGAACTCGCCCGCCGCGGCGGTGTGGCCACCGCCACCGCCTACCGGCACTTCGAGTCGATCCACGACGCGCACCGCGAGTTCCTGCTGCAGCTCACCGGCCGGCTCACCGACCGGCTGCAGTCGGTGCCGCCCACCTGGACCCCGCGCCGGCGCTTCGACGCCGCCTGCGAACGGTGGGCCGAGCAGGCCGCGGACTGGGGCCCGGCGGCGGTGCACATCCGCAGCTGGCGGGGGTTCCTCGAGCGCGTCCACCTCGGTGACGAGCCCACCGGCGCGCTCTACGCCGCCCTCGAGCCGATCGTGCGCGACCTCATCGAGCACGGGGAGCTTCCCGACCAGGACGTCGAGTACGCCGTGCTCGTCTGGATCACGATGTTCGACGAGCGGGTGATCGTCGACCTGCGCGAGTCCAAGGGCTGGCCGCTGCAGCGCCTGGCCCGCGTCCTCGGCCGCAGCGTCCTGTCCGCCCTCGGCGGCACCGCCACCTGAGCCCGCCCGGGGCGGGGGCCGCGGTCCGCCCGGAGCGTCGCGCCGCAGGGCGCCCGGGGACGGGGCGCCGCAGCGCGCCCGGGCGAGCCGGGGGCGCGTGCCGGCCGGGCGCGCGGGGGAGGATGCTCGGCATGCCCCCCTTGGCTGGAAGGTGTTCTGCTCCGTGACCTCGACGACCGAAGCCGAACCGGCGCGGTGCCCGGCCGGCCCGCGGCGGCTGCGGCGGTGGCTGCTGGCCGGCGCCGAGCAGGCCCAGCAGCACTCCGGCCCGCACGCCCAGCCCGCCGAGGAGCACCGTCTGCACCCGTGGTGGCGGGTGATGTGCCTGACCGGCGTCGACTACTTCTCCACCCTCGGCTACCAGCCGGGCATCGCCGCGCTCGCCGCCGGGGCGGTCAGCCCGATCGCGACGGCGGTGCTGGTGCTGGTGACCCTCGCCGGGGCGCTGCCGGTCTACCGGCAGGTCGCCCGGGACAGCCCGCACGGCGAGGGCTCCATCGCCATGCTGGAGAAGGAGCTGTCCTGGTGGAAGGGCAAGGTCCTCGTCCTGGTGCTGCTCGGCTTCGCCTGCACCGACTTCCTCATCACGATCACCCTGTCCGGCGCCGACGCCACCGCCCACATCCTGGAGAACCCGTACGCGCCGCACGCGCTGCACGGCCACCAGGTCGCCGTCACCCTCGTGCTGCTCGCCCTGCTCGGCGGGGTGTTCCTACGCGGGTTCACCGAGGCCGTCGGCATCGCCGTCGTGCTCGTCGTGATCTACCTGAGCCTCAACGCGGTCGTCATCGTCGACGCGCTGATCAAGATCGTGAGCCATCCGCACCTGTTCAGCGACTGGCACGCACTGCTCGTCAACGAACATCCCGACCCGCTCGCCCTGGTCGGCTTCGCGCTGATCGTCTTCCCGAAGCTGGCGCTGGGCCTGTCCGGCTTCGAGACCGGGGTCGCGGTGATGCCGCTGGTCCGCGGTGACCCGGGCGACACCGAGGCCAATCCGGTCGGCCGCATCCGCGGCGCCCGCACGCTGCTGACCACCGCCGCGGCGATCATGGCGGTGTTCCTCATCACCAGCAGCCTGAGCACGACGCTGCTCATCCCGGAGAAGGAGTTCGAACCCGGCGGGCCGGCCAACGGGCGCGCCCTGGCCTACCTGGCCCACCAACAGCTCGGCGCCGCCTTCGGCACCGTCTACGACGTCAGCACCATCCTGATCCTCTGGTTCGCCGGCGCCTCGGCCATGGCCGGCCTGCTCAACCTCGTCCCGCGCTACCTGCCCCGCTACGGGATGGCGCCGACCTGGGCGCGCGCCGTGCGACCGCTGGTCATCGTGTTCACGCTCATCGGCTTCGTCGTCACGATCGTCTTCCGGGCCAGCGTCGACAAGCAGGGCGGCGCCTACGCCACCGGCGTGCTCGTCCTGATCACCTCGGCGGCGCTCGCGGTGACGCTGTCCACCCTGCGCCGCGGCCGGCGCCGGCTGGCGATCGCGTTCGGCGCCATCGCGGTCGTGTTCGTCTACACGACCATCGCGAACATCATCGAACGGCCCGACGGGCTCATCATCGGCTCGATCTTCATCATCGCGATCATTGTCGTGTCGTTCTCCTCCCGGGTCGCGCGCTCGTTCGAGCTGCGCGTCACCGGGGTGCGCCTGGATCCCCTCGCCGAGCGGTGGGTGCGCGAGTCCGCCGAGGCCGGCTCGCTGCACCTGGTCGCCAACGAGCTCGACGCCGGCGACGCCGCCGAGTACGCCGACAAGGTCCGCAAGGCCCGTCAGGAGCTGTTCGTGCCCGACGACGTCCCGCTGCTGTTCCTCGAGGTCAGCATCCCGGACTCCTCCGAGTTCGAAGGCGAGCTCGACGTCTGCGGCGAGGACCGCCACGGCTACCGGATCCTGCGCCTGACCAGCACGTCCGTGCCCAACGCGATCGCCGCGCTGCTGCTGCACCTGCGCGACACCACGGGCATGCGACCGAACGTGTACTTCGAGTGGAGCGAGGGCAACCCGATCGTGAACTTCCTGCGTTTCCTGTTCTTCGGCGCCGGCGAGGTCGCCACCGTCACCCGCGAGGTCCTGCGCGAAGCCGAACCCGACCCCGACCGCCGTCCCTTTGTCCACGTGGCCTGACCCCGCGGCCGATGCCGATGTCGGGCCCGGACGAACCCACCGGGCCGTACACGGGTGGGCCTGCCGGGCCGGGCGCGGGCGGGTCGGGCGCGGGCGGGTCGGCCGGGCTGGGCGACGCTGGGCCGGCCGGGCTGGGCGCGGGCGAGCAGACGGGGCTGCGAGCGCGGCGCCGGCGGCGCATCCATGACGCGCTGTCCGCGGCGGCGATCACCCTGTTCCTCGAACGGGGCTTCGACGCCGTCTCCGTCGCCGAGATCGCGGCGGCGGCCGGGGTGTCCAAACCGACCCTGTTCGCCTACTTCCCTGCCAAGGAAGACCTCATCCTGCACCGCATCCTCGACCACCGCGGCGAGGCTGCCCGGGTGGTACGCGCCAGGGCGGCCGGCGTGACGCCGCTGGCCGCCCTGGAGTCCCACCTGCTCGCCGGCCTCGACCGCCGCGAACCCGTCACCGGCCTCAACGACGACCCCGAGGTGCTCGCCTTCCACGGGCTCGTCTTCGCCACCCCGAGCCTGCTCGGCCGCGTCGCCCAGTACACCGCCGGCGACGAGCAAGCCCTCGCCGCCGCCCTCGCCGAGGTCGCGCTGCCGGCCGATGATCTACCCGGTGCCGCGTCGGCGTTCGGTGACGTCGTCGGGGCAGTGCCGGCGCCCGGGGACCTCGCTGCGGCGCTCGCCGCCGCCCAGATCATCGCGGTGCAGCGCGTCCTTGCCCGGGAGAACTGGGCGCGGCTGCGCGCCGGTGAGAACGCGGCCGCGCGTCATCCGGCGGCGGTCACGGCCACCCGGAGAGCCTTCGACGCCCTGAGCCGCGCCCTGCCTGACTACGCCTGATCCGCGGGCGAGGCCGTCATCGACCCCGGCGTGGACTGCGATGGACGATGTCGGCGGCGGTGAAGTCCCCGAGCTTGCCGCGCAGTCGGGGTGCTGTCCCGGTCAGCAGGGGGCGGTCGGTCATCCCGAGGGCGGCCATCCGCTCGGACATCGGATGATTGCCCACCTCCACCTGAGCCCGGCCACGGCCGAACCGAATCCCGCCCAGCCGCAGCGGCATCACCCCGCGCAGCAGGACCCCCGGCCGCGGGCCGTCCGGCAGCACGCACCACAGCGGAATGCGGACGCGCACCGGGAACGGCACTCGCACACCATCCACCCCCAGCCGGGCCCGCAAGACGAACCGGCCGCCGTCTCCGTCGAGCTTGACCGCGTATCCCGAGCCCGAGGCCTTCGTGTCCGTTTCGTCCCTCCGCATAGTCGGGAGGGGGCGCGGCGGGGTGGATGGTTCGGGCGCGGTCTCGATCAGGATCGACGCCGCGCGGTCGGTGAGATCCACCTTGGCGGACATGAGCCACTTCGGCAGCGACCAGATCGCCCGGCCGGCGTCGCGGGTGAACGACTCGGTCACCGGCAGGTCAACGAGGTGCACGCCGCGCCGCCGACGCGGGCCCCGCACGACGACCCCGATCCCCACCTCGTCGTAGCTTCCGAGCACCCAGGGCCCGTAGTGGACGACGAACAGCACGCTGATGGCTCGGCCCCCGACGGTCCACGGCGTCAGGCCGGCGCCCGCCAGCACCCCGCGCGCTGCATCGGGATCGGCCCGGTAGACGGCGATGGCGGCCCGCGCATCCGCGATCGTGACCGGCAGGCCGATCAGCTGGTCGTGGATGCGCCATGTGCCGGCCCGCACCGTTCGCGCCATCCGCGTGCCTCCCCGCCCCGCCGTCCCCTCCACCGCAGTCTTGCCTGTCGGCCGCACTGAGGCACCGGCACGGCACCGGCCCGGCGCGCGGACAGGAGTCACGGTCGGCGTCCGCTCGGCCGCCGAGGGTACTTCGACCGTCACGTATCCTTTACCGGGTTAAGAAAGGGGTCGTGGTGGGGACTGGAAGTCGGGGCGTCGGACTAGATGACGAGACAGAGCCTGATGTCGTGACGAGACCCGACCCGGCAGGCGAAACCGGCCCGGTGGGCGAAACCGGCCCGGTGGGCGAGGCTGAGCTGGCGGGGGAGCGGGCTTACCTGCGGCGGGGCCACGCGGCGCTCGCGGGCATGCGGGCCGAGGCCGAGAACACCCAGGTCGCAGGGGGCGACCCGGTTGACGACAAGGTGACGATCGCCTATCTGCGGATCGCCAGGCAGCGTCGCATCGCCGGCCTCGCCGACGGTGACGGGACCGCACCGCTGTTCTTCGCCCGCTTGGACTATGCACCCGACTCAGACGGTGGACCCGCAGCAACCGGTGGACCCGCAGCAACCGGTGGACCCGCAGCAACCGGTGGATCCGGCGGACCCGCCGCATCCGGCGGACCCGCCGCATCCGGTGAACCAGACGCCTCCGGCCGATGGGGAGCGACCGAGGTGCCCGGTGTCGCGGGCCGGCGGTTCTACCTCGGGCGTCGGCATGTGCGGGAGGCGGCCGGCGACGATCCGCTGGTCGTCGACTGGAGAACGGACGTCGCCAGACCCTTCTACCGGGCTCATCGCGGCGACCCGATGGGCGTGCTGCGCCGGCGGCGCTTCGGCCACGACGGCGCCGAGCTCACCGCCTTCGAAGACGAGTTCCTCTCCCGCCCCGTCCGCTCCACCGGCGACGCCGCCCCCGACGGCTACGGCGACGGCACCCCCGACGCCGATGGCGGCGACCATGGCGACAAGGGCGGGGCGCGGACGGCGGTGGTGGCGGCTGGGGGGCTGCTCGAGCGGGAGATCGAGCGGCCGCGGTCCGGGCCGATGCGTGACATCGTCGCCACGATCCAGCCCGAGCAGGACGAGATCGTCCGGGCCGAGCTGTCGGTGAGCCTGTGCGTCCAAGGGGCGCCCGGGACGGGCAAGACCGCCGTCGGTCTGCACCGGGCCGCCTACCTGCTGTTCGCCCATCGGGAGCGGCTCGCGCGGGCCGGGGTGCTCGTCGTCGGGCCGAACCGGGCGTTCCTCGGCTACATCGCCGCCGTCCTGCCGGCGCTCGGCGAGTTCACCGTCCGCCACAGCACGCTGGCGGACCTCGTCGACGACGTCACCGTCGCCGGCGCGGACACGCTCGACGCGGCCACCCTCAAGGGCGACGCCCGGATGGCGACGGTGCTGCGCCGCGCCCTGCACGACGGGCTGCACCCCCCGACCGGGCCAGTCGCCGTCGTGACCAGGACCGGCCGGTGGACCGTCGGGGAGGAGGAGGTCGCCGGCCTGTTCGCCGACGCCGCCGCCGGCCTGGCCGCCGGCACCTTCCGCTACGCCACCGGACGCGAACGGCTCGCCGGCCGACTGGTGAACGCCGTCCGCGTGCGCGCCGAGGCGAGCGGGCACTACCTCACCGACGGCGCGGTCCGCACCCTCGCCCGCAGCCGGACGGTCCAGGGCGCCGTCGAGGCCGCCTGGCCGAAGGTGGACGCGGCCACCCTGGTCCGCCGCCTGCTCACCGACCCGCCCCTGCTCGCCCGCGCCGCAGACGGCGTCCTCGACGCCGACGAGCAGGCGACGCTGCTCGCCGCCGCACCACCCGGCGGCGCCCGCACGGCCCGCTGGTCACCCGCCGACGTGTTCTGCATCGACGAGGCCCGCGACCTCATCGAGGGCACTCCCGGCTTCGGCCATGTGATCGTCGACGAGGCGCAGGACCTCTCCCCGCTACAGTGCCGGGCCCTGGCGCGACGCTGTGCCGACGGCTCCCTGACCGTCCTCGGGGACCTCGCCCAGGGCACCACCCCGTGGGCGGCCACCTCCTGGGCGGCCCAGCTGACCCACCTCGGCCGGCCCGACGCCCACCTGGAGGTCCTCACCCGCGGTTACCGGGTCCCCGCGGAGATCCTCGGCTTCGCCGGCCGCCTGCTACCCCACATCGCCGCCGAACTGACCACGCCCACCTCGGCCCGCACCACCCCCGGCGCCCTGACGCTGCTGCCCACCGCGGACGTGGCCGCCACCGTCACCGCCCAGGTCGCCCGCGTCCGGACCGCCAGCGGCTCGTTCGCGGTCATCGCCGCCGACGCCGACCTCCCCGCCCTCGCCGAAGCCCTGCGCGCCGCCGACCTGCCCGTCGACGTGCTCGGCGTCGACGGGACGCCGTCGCGGGCCTGCCTCGTGCCCGCCTCCCTGGCGAAGGGCCTGGAGTTCGACCAGGTGATCGCCGTGGAACCGGCGGCGATCGTCGCCGGCGAACCCCATCCCCGCCTGGGCCTTCGCCGCCTGTACGTCGTGCTCACCCGAGCCGTCAGCGACCTCACCGTCGTCCACGCCGACCCGCTACCCGCGGCCCTGCGCACCCACGTTCCCATCAGGCTGCCAGTGGCAGATCGCGACCCCATTGCGCCGGTCATCCGCGAGGCGTGCCTACCCCGGAGTGACCAGACGCTGGTGGCCGACGAATGAGCAGGTGAGGCCGGCTGACCCCGCGACCTCTTTGCAGCGACGCAAAGTGGTTGCCGTGCGGCGCTCCGCGTCACGCGATGATCGAGATTTCGGCCAGCTGCCGCTCGGCCAGCTGCCGCTCGGCCAGCTGCCGCTCGGGCAGGTGTCGCCAGACCCCGCCAGCCCATGTCGCAGCCGCTGTCAGCAAGTCACCCCGGATACAGGCCAGTGGGCAACTGCCGTCACGGCACGTCATTGCACACTCGTTGATGTCGAGATCTTTCGCGATCGCCGATACCGGTCGACCCGAATCGATGACGAGTTTCACGGCCTCGTCCTTGTTCTCGGGCGTGAACCGCCTCCGCGACCGGGTCATTGATCTCCTCCGTCAAGGGATCAATGAGCCCACACCGGGATCACTGTCCGAAGAACGGGAACCGCCTCAAGCAGCTGATCGCGCATGACACAGGTCGACCTCTCTCCGCAGGTCGGCCGGGGATGGCGGAGGCCGGCACTTGGCCGATGGGCCTCGCCACCAACCCGGCAGGCGAAGCCACCGGCGCGGTGACACCCGGCAGCGCACCGAAATCGAACGGCTCGGCGGCCATGGCGCTCCCAGACCCCTGGGCGCCGATCGCGTCATCGTAGGAACTCGCCTCGTCTCCAGCCATCGGTGGTCGAGCCGGCGGGACGGCATCGCGGCCATGGCCACGCGCTGTTGCCGAAGGCCGGTTCGGCGCTCATCGAGGGAAAAACCGTGGCCGGACGTTTGCGGCAAATCGTGCTACCTGCTAACCACTGCGGCCCAATCTCTTGTATCGGGACTAGGTCCGCACATATTTTCGGCCGGCGATGCGCATCCCTGGGGAGCGCGAATCGAATACGGGGGACAGATGAAGAGATACTCCTCGGTCGCGTTTCTGGCCGTCCTGTTCGCAACGTTAATGGTTTTTCCTGGAGTCGCGATGGCGGCCGGAAAGTGCGGAAACTGGCACCCGGGTGGAGGGAAGGTTCGACAGACCTATCTGAAATCAGGTTCGAGCGGATCACATGAGTACCTGGTGACCGTCGACTTCCGATTCTCCGACAGTGATATCTCCGCCCTCGCATGCACCGGATCCAGTGCGTTGGAGGTTGACGTCGAGGCGTATGGCGGCCTCAACAAGGCCGGGGGGTATCGTGGCTGGGATTCAAATCTACCGCACGCCTATCTCGACACCGAGGCGTTCGACGGAAACCCTCGTGTACTGACGGTCGGCACCTCGAATGCCGCTGATCTCAAGTCCAACGTGGACTACTTCACGAAGATCCATCTGATCGAGGTGGGACCGACCAAGGACTACTCCGAGATCTACCTGAACTTCCAGCGGGGGCATTGGGCAAAGAAGACGAGCCCGAAAGAGCAGGCATCATGCGTCTCGCATGGTGGCAGTGATCCGGCGTGGTGCGTCTTCGGCGACGAGTCCCATGCCATGAAGAGCGAGCTCGGCACTGCGCCGCGCATCGCCCTCAACGTGGACTACGAAACAGACGACGCCGGCTACTGGGGAAACTACCGGACGACCGATCTCGTCCACGGAAATCGGCTGGCACCGGGGGACAAGATCTTTTCCCCCAATGGCCTCAACTATCTCTCCATGCAGGCCGACGGCAATCTGGTCGAGTACATTCCAGGTGGTCGTGCGGTGTGGGCGAGCGGGACAGGTACGCCCGAGGCCATCCTGCTGGCGCAGGACGACGGGAACTTCGTGGTCGTCGCTCCCGGTAACCGCGCCGTCTGGTCGACGGGAACAGGTCGACGGGACACTGTTCTGAGTCTTCAGGACGACCGCAATCTGGTCGCCTACGCGCCGGGACACATAGCGGTCTGGTCAAACAACATCGCCGGCCGTCCGTAGCTCTGCCTGCCAGGACGAGGTGGGACAGGGGCCGCCGGCCGCCGGCCTGCGGCTGTCGGCCGTCGGCCGTCGGCCGTCGGCCTGCGGCCAGCGCGGCCCCCCGTTCGGGCGGACCTGCCGGTCGTCACCGGGGCCCGGCTGGCCCGATCTGGCGGGACACCGTGTGGCCGCGGCGCGGGTAGGAGAAAATGGGCGGGTGGCAGAGGAGCGCAACGTTCTCGGTGGCGAGCTCGAACCGTGCGGCACCGATCCGGTGACCGGGTTCTACCGCGACGGGTGCTGCAGCACCGGTCCGGAGGATCTTGGGAGCCACACCGTGTGCGCGGTGGTGACGGCCGACTTCCTGCGTCATCAACGGCAGGTCGGCAACGACCTGTCGACGCCCCGGCCGGAGTACTCCTTCCCCGGCCTGCGCCCCGGGGACCGGTGGTGCGTCGTCGCCGTCCGCTGGCTGCAGGCCTACGACGCCGGGGCCGCCGCTCCGGTCGTGCTCGCCTCCACCCACGAGCGGGCGCTGGAGGTCATCCCCCTGGAGGCACTGCGCGCCCACGCCGTCGACGTCCCCGCGGACCCGCGTTCGCTGAGCTGATCCCGGCTTCGCCGGGCCGATCCCCGATCCCCGTTCGCCGGGCCGATCCCGGGTGCGCGGGGCCGACTCCGCGTTCGCGGGGCTGGCCCCTGCGCGGTCCGGTCAGTCGATCACCTCGGGTTCGAGGCCGACGGTGAGCCAGTCGCGGTAGACCAGCCCGGTGAGCTCCTCCAGCCGGGCGATGTCGTCGACGAAGTAGGGCAGCACCGCGCGGCGCTGCTCCGGGGTCAGTTTCGGCCGGCCGCCCTTCTGGCGTTGCAGCGCGGACAGCAGCGGGTCGCGCACCACGCGGCGCACCGGCACGGGGAAGTGGTGGCCGACGCGGCCGCCGGTCCGCAGCACCGCGCGCAGCGCCGTGTTCACCGGGGTGTCGGCGACGAACGGGGTGACGTTCTCCGACGGCACGAGGCCGACGAGGCCGGTCTCGACGCCGAGGAACTCGCAGACGCGGTCCAGTGTGGCGGCGGGGGAGTCGCGCAGGTCCCGGTAGCGCAGCAGCAGCACCTGGTCGCGGGAGAACAGGCCGAACAGGTGGGCGAGCTGCTCGCCGTAGCGACCGAGGGACACATAGTGCCAGAACTGCGCCCAGCCGGCGTCGCGGCGCTGCTCCTCCAGCGCACAGGCGCGGACGAAGTCCCGTTCGCTCTCCAACCCGGCGGCCCACAGATGCGTCCAGTTGGAGTGGGCGCGGTCGACCGGATTACGCAGCAGCACGATGATCCGCACCTTCGGCAGCAGGCGGCGGATCCGGTTCTGCGCGTCGAGGTCGTACAGATAGAACGGGGTGGCCTCGCCGGTGAGCGTCCCCGCCGGCGCGGGGGCGAACAGCGCCTCGTAGTCGCGGCGGCGCCACACGTGCTCCTGGTAGGTCTGGGCGTCGCCGGGGCCGCCGCGGGCCGGCGGCGGGCCCTCGGACAGGAAGAACTTCGGCTCCTTGACCTGCGGCAGGAACAGCCCGGGATGGCGCGACAGCGCGGCGTGCAGCGCGGTCGTGCCGGCCTTGGGCACGCCGAGGACGAGGAAGTCGGGCAGGGCCATCGGCGGTCGCTCCTGACGGACGGGGGATCGGCCGCGGCCGATCCGCACGGACAGGGATCGGCGTCAACCGATCCGCGGGCACCCGGCGGCGCCGGTCGAAAGGCCAGCCGCGAGAGGCCATCCCCACTGGCATAGCCGAGTAACCCGACCGGTGAAATCAGGATGCTAACCGCGTAACGGCCCTGGCGGGGCCCACTTCGCAAGCCTCCCCGTGCAGCGGAACGGTAGGGTTGCGCGGTGGCAATCAGCCAGCAGCACACGGCGTCCGAGACCATCCCCCTGCCCGGTCGGCAGCCCGCGACGACGGTGGCGCCCGCCCCCGGGCACGGCCCCGGCTTCTGGGCCGGCGCGCCCTGCGCCGTGCTGGCCGACGGCGTGTTCTACCTGGCCTACCGGCTGCGCCGCCCGGTCGGTGCCGGCCGCGGCTTCGGACTGGTCATCGCCCGCTCCACCGACGGGGAGACGTTCACGCAGATCGCCGGCATCCCCCGGGACCCGTTTGGCGCGGAGAGCCTGGAGCGGCCCGCACTGGCGGTGACCCCGCAGGGGTCGTGGCGGCTCTACGTCAGCTGCGCCGCCCCGGGCAGCCCGCACTGGTGGGTGGACCTGCTCGAGGCCGACTCCCCGGCCGCCTTCGACCCGCATCGGCGGCGCACCGTGCTGCCCGGCGACCCGGCGACCCTCGCCGTGAAGGACCCGGTCGTCGCCCTACTCGACGGGCAGTGGCAGCTGTGGGCGTCCTGCCACCTGCTCGACGACCCGGCCGCCACCGACCGGATGGACAGCCGGCACGCCACCAGCCCCGACGGCGTCCACTGGACCTGGACCGGGACGGCGCTCGCCCCCCGCCCGGGCCACTGGGACGCCCGCGGCGTGCGGATCACCTCCGTGCTCACCGGCGGCACCCAGCCGGTGGCCTACTACGACGGGCGGGCCAGCGCCGCGCAGAACTGGGCCGAGCACACCGGCCTCGCCGTCGGCATCACCCCCGAACGCTTCCACGCCGTCGGCACCGAGCCGGTCGCCTTCTCCCCGGACGGCGACGGCGCGCTGCGCTACGTCAGCGTCGTGCCCCTGCCCGACGGCGCCCACCGGTTGTACTACGAGGCCGCCCTGCCCGACGGCAGCCACGAGCTGCGCACGGAGCTGCACCCGGCGCCCTGAGCCGCGGCTCGTCACGCGTCGCCGGGTGCCGGTCGTCCCCGGGGGCGGACGCGGTCGCCTCCACCCCCGGGGACGCGGATCAGGGCCGGCTCAGGAGGTGATCTCCTTGCCGCAGAGCTGCTCCTTGACGACGTCGAACGCGGTGCCGGCATCGTTGACCTGCACGAAGGCGTAGCAGGTGGTCTGGCGGCCCTGGCCGTGGGCGATGTCGATGGGCTGGATGAGGCCCTCGGCGTCGTAGTTCGTCACCGCGCGCAGCCCGTCGATGAAGCCCTGCCGGGTCGGGCAGTCGCCGGCCTCCTCCAGCCCGCGGACGAACATGTCCGTCTGGATGTAGGACATCAGCGGGATGTCCTGCTGCGGCTGGTCGATCTGCGGGGCGTAGCGGTTCATCGCGTCGACGTAGGCGGCGATCGCCGGCCCACCGGACTCGAACGGGCGGTAGAACAGCGGCACCGTCACCCCCGCCATCCCGGCGCCGTACCGCTTGAGCAGCCCGGCGTCGTACCCGTTGACGGCCATGACGACCTTGGGTGCGTGCCCGGCGGCGCGCAGCTGCGCGAGAACCTGGACGAGGGCGTCGGTGTCGGTGATGGCGAGCAGCGTGTCGGCGCCGCTGTCGACGACGCGCTGGGCGACCGCCGCCGGGTTGTCCGCGCCGGGGGTGTAACTGACGGTCCCGCCGTCGCTGACGCCGGCCGCCGTCATGCTCTGGACGAGCTTGGTGCCCACGTCGTTGACGCCGCCGGACAGCGCGGTCTGCAGCAGCACCGACCGGCTGCCCCCGCGGGACTTCACGAACGTGCCGTAGGTGTCCACGGGGGCGCCGGTGGTGTAGGAGAACGAGAACATGTTGCGGTACTTCGACCAGATGCCCTCGGCGGCCAGCCCCGTGACGGGGACGCTCTGGTCGTTGAGGTACTGGGCGCTGCCGCTGGCCGCGATCGTGGACTCGATGAGGCCGAAGACCTGCTGGTGCTCGATGAGGTCACGCGCGGCGATCGCGTTGGCCGCCGGCGTGCCCTGGTCGTCCCGCCAGTCGTAGAAGATCTTCCGGCCGTTGACGCCGCCCTTGGCGTTGATCGCGCCGAGCCGGGCGTCGATGCCGGCGCGGGCCGCCTGCAACGGCCCCGACACCGCGCCGGTGTCCGGGTAGACGACGCCGATGTGGATCGCGTTCTTGGTCACCCCGGGTGCGTCGCAGTCGCCGGCGGCGCCCGCCGCGCCGCTGGCGCAACCCGTGGCAGTGGCCGCGGTCAGGGTGAGCGCGACGGTCGCGAGACGTAACTGGACGTGGCGGCGCATAAGCGGCGAACCCCTCGGTGGCTGACGGTGGACGATCGACGATGACGGGCGACGATCAGCGAACGGTGCATGCGGACTCCGATCTCGTCGGCAGCAGGGTGCGCCTGGCCGGAACCACGACTGCGATGTTCACCGCCTGTGACAACAGGCACGTGCCCGAGGCGCGGACATTACCGTAAAATGTCCACACCCGAGCACAATACCGAGCCCACTTTTATGGTCTTATGCCTGGTGGGCCTGGGTGTCGGCCGGCAACTGCGCGTAAGGTGCGGCGGGCCCAGCGTCCCGCCGGCGGGCACGCTCACCGCCGCTGTGGTGACACTGGGCAGCCCTCCGCCGGCCCGGCTCGCCGTCAGGCCGCCCGCCCGGCTCGCCGGCCGGCCAAACTACCCGCGCGCGCAGCGGCCGCATCAGATCAGGGACGGCCAGAATCGGGGTCGGCCGCGCGCCCGCGCGCGGCGGCCGCGTCGCGGCGCGCGGCGACCGCGCGCGGGGTGAGGAAGTGTCCGCCCGCGGCCGCCGCGTGCCGTCAGTCCCCTCGCCGGGCGAGGGTCACTCGCCGCGCCAGACCGGCGCCCGCTTCTCGGCGAACGCCAACGCGCCCTCCTTGGCGTCCGCGGAGGCGAACACCGGCTCCATGATCTTTGCCTGGCGGTCGAACGCCTCGTCGGCCGGCCAGGCCGACGCCGAGGCGACGATCTCCTTGGTGGCGGCGACGGCCAGCGGGCCGTTCGCCGCGATCCGGGCGGCGAGCGCCCGGGCGCCGGCCAGCGCCTCGCCGGCCGGGGTCAGCACGTTGACCAGGCCGTAGCGGTGGGCGTCGGGGGCGGAGAGCTGGTCTCCGGTCAGCGCCAGTTCCAGGGCGACCTGGTAGGGGATGCGCTTGGGCAGGCGCAGCAGGCCGCCGGCGCCGGCGACGAGACCGCGCTTGACCTCCGGGATGCCGAAGGCGGCGTTCTCGGCGGCGACGACGAGGTCGCAGGCCAGCACGACCTCGCACCCACCGGCCAGGGCGTAGCCCTCGACGGCGGCGATGATCGGCTTACGCGGCGGCGACAGCGTGATACCGGCCAGGCCCCGGCCCTCGACGACGACGTTCTCGCCCCGCAGGAACGCCTTGAGGTCCATCCCCGAGCAGAACGTGCCGCCCGCGCCCGTGATGATCGCCACGGTCAGGTCCTTGCGGGCCTCGAACTCGTCGAGGGCGGCGGCGACCCCCACGGACACGGCGCTGTTCACGGCGTTGCGCGCCTGCGGGCGGTTGATCGTGATGACGGTGACCCCGTCGGCGTGTTCGACCAGAACTTCGTCGGACATACGTGCTCCCTTGTTGACGGACAGTAAGCCACGCGCGCCCGCGCCGCCGCATACGGGTGATCTCGTCGCGGACGTGGCTGTTTTCGCGCAATACCCGGTGGCCGAACGCTACCGCTAGCGCGCCGCAGAGGAGAGTTCTCGCCCACGCCACCGCCCTCGCCCGAATCCGTCCCGCCGGATCGAGCAGCGCCGGGTCGTGGGTCTGCGCCGGGTCGTGGGTCTGCGCCGGGTCGTGGGTCTGTGCCGGGTCCGGGTACCGCCAGGTGTCCTCCGTGATCCTCGCCGGTCGGCGGCCCGTCGGCGGTGGCCCGCCGAGTTGCTGGAGGGTGGCGACGGTTCCAGTCCCGTGAACGGGGCGCCCCGCCCGCGGGGATCGGACGTCGGCGAGGATGGGATGTCGGCGGGGATGGGACGTCGGCAGAGAGGGAACGTCGGCGGAGAGGGGTGGCGCCGGTGCGCGAGATCGCCGACGCGCTGCGGCGATGGCGGGCCGAGGGCGGCGCGTTCGCGGTGGCGACCGTCGTCGGGGTGCAGGGCAGCGCGCCCCGCCAGCCCGGCGCCGCCATGGCCGTCGCCGCCGGCGGGGAGGTCGTCGGCAGCGTGTCCGGCGGCTGCGTCGAGGGTGCGGTCTACGAGGCCGCGGCCGAGGCGATCCGCACCGGCGTGCCCGTCCTGGAGAGCTACGGCATCTCCGACGACGACGCCTTCGCCGTCGGCCTGACCTGCGGCGGGACCATTGACCTGATCATCGTCCCGTACCCGGCCCGCGGGCCGTCCGCGGGCACGGGCGCGCGGGGCGCGGGCGGCGTGCTCGACGCGGTCCTCGCCGCGCTGGCCGCCGACGACGCGGTGGCGCTGCTGACCGTCGTCGGGGGAGGCAGGTTGGGTGGGCAGGTGGCGGTGTGGCCCGATCGCACCGTGGGTTCGTCCGGGGTCGCCGGTCTCGACGTCGCCGCGGTGGACGATGCCCGCGGGCTGCTGGCGGCCGGTCGCAGCGGGCTGCGCCGTTACGGGCCGCAGGGGCAGCGGCGGCCGGACGCGATCGGCGTGTTCGTCCAGTCGTTCGCCCCACCGCCGCGGATGCTGGTCTTCGGCGCGATCGACTACGCCGCCGCGGTGGTGCGGTTGGGCCGCTTTCTCGGCTACCGGGTGACGGTGTGTGACGCCCGGCCGGTGTTCGCCACCGCGCGGCGCTTCCCCGACGCCGACGAGGTCGTCTGCGAACGCCCGGTGGCCTTCCTCGACCGTGCGGCGGTCGACGCTCGCACGGTGATCTGCGTGCTCACCCACGATCCCAAGTTCGACATCCCGGTGCTGCGCGCCGCGCTGCGCTCCCCGGCGCACTACGTCGGCGCGATGGGGTCGCGGCGCACCCACGCCGACCGGCTGCGTCGGCTGCGTGCCAGCGGCGTCGCCGAGGACGACCTCGCGCGGCTGCACTCCCCGATCGGCCTGGACCTGGGCTCGCGCACGCCCGAGGAGACGGCCGTCTCGATCGCCGCGGAGATCATCCAGAGTCGCTGGGGTGGCAGCGGCCGCCCGCTGCGGGCCACCCGCGGTCGCATCCACGCCGACCCCGGCGAGCCGTCCAAGCCGTCCGAGCAGGCTGGGCCGTCCGAGCAGGCTGGGCCGTCCGAGCCGTCGGCGGACCCGGTCGCGCCGAATCCGGCGGACGCACCGAGCGCCCCGGCCAGACCGGACGGCTGAGTGAGGGCCGTGGCCGTGGGGCCTGATCGGAGCTCGGGTGCCTGGTGGCCTCGAGGCTCGGGCGCTCGCTGGCCGTACCACCTGCCCTGTATCTTTCTGTGAACGTCTATGCACAGAATCGTGCCGAGGGGTAGGTACGGTTTTTAGCCGAAAAACCGTACACAGGCCTCGGCATGATGTGGCCTCAATATGGCCGACACTCGGCTGACGGGCTGACGGGCTGACGGGCTGACGGGCTGACGGGCTGACGGGCTGACGGGCTGACGGCGGTGGTGCGGCGTGGCGTGGTTCCGCCGGACATCATGATCGCCTGGGTTGGGTGGCGGGAGCGCGGTTCCGCGGAACCCCATGATCGTCGCCCTGTGTGACCGGATTTCGCGGTGGCTGGGTAGCCCCCGGGCGGTCACCGGGGAGCTCCGCCGCACGGGGGCATCGGGGCCCTTCGGGCCGGCCGGGAGCCCCACGGTCGTGGCGGGGGATGGGGCCCGACCTGGGTGTTTGCGTATCGCGATGGGTGGCGGCCGTCACTGGGGCGCTCCCCGCGTCGGTGAACCGGCGTTCACTATGCTGGTGAACGTCGGTTCACCGCAAGGTGGCCGAATCTGTTCCGATCATGTCCTGTCTCGATCAGTCAAGGAGTCACGTGGGCGAGCCTGCCGTGCATCCGGTCCGCGCCGTGTCCGCGGGGGAGGCCCCCGCGGGGGGACGTTCCCGGGAGCTCAGCGCCGTGCTGGGCGTCGGCGGCATCCTCACCGCGATCTCGCAGGTCTCGATCGTGCCGCTGCTGCCCGACCTGCCCCGGCTCACCGGCGCGTCGGCGTCGAACGTGAGCTGGCTACTCACCGTCACCCTGCTCGTCGGTGCCGTGGTCACGCCGCTGTTCGGCCGGGCGGGCGACATCTTCGGCAAGCGGCGGATGCTGCTGGTCGCGCTCGGGATGCTGACCACCGGGTCGGTCCTGTGNGCGCTGACGTCGAACATCTGGCTGCTGATCCCGGCCCGCGGACTGCAGGGAGCCTGCCTTGCGGTGGTGCCGCTGTCGATCAGCATCCTGCGCGACGAGCTCCCCCCCGAGCGGGTGGGGTCGGCGGTCGCGCTGATGAGCGCCACCGTCGGCATCGGCGCGGCGCTCGGCGTCCCGTTCGCCTCCCTGATCATCCAGTTCGCCGACTGGCACGTGATGTTCTGGGTCACCGGTGGGCTCGGCCTGGCCGATCTGATCCTCGCCGGGCTGCTCGTGCGCGAGTCGAAGGTCCGCGCCCCCGCCCGCTTCGACATCCCCGGCGCGGTCGGGCTGGCCCTCGGCCTGCTGTGCCTGCTGCTGGCGCTGTCCAAGGCGGCCGACTGGGGCTTCACCAGCCCGCGCTTCGGCGGACTGATCCTCGCCGCCGTGGTGATCTTCGTCGGCTGGGCCCGCTGGCAGTTGCGGGTCGCCGACCCGCTGGTCGACCTGCGTCTGGCGCGGCGGCCCGCGGTGCTCGCCCCGAACGCCGCGGCGCTGCTGATCGGCTTCTCGTTCTACGCCAACTCGCTGTCCACCGCCCAGCTCGTCCAGGTCCCGAAGGAGACCGGCTACGGCCTGGGCCTGTCGGTGTTCGCCAGCGGCCTGTGCCTGCTGCCCGGCGGCGTGGCGATGTTCGCTCTGTCGCCGGTCGCGGCGCGGATCACCGCCTCCCGCGGCCCACGGATCACTCTGCTGCTCGGCGCGTCCGCGCTCGTGTTCGGCTACCTGCTACGCATGTTCACCAGCGAGAATCTACCGATGATCGTGGTGGGTGCGGCGGTGGTCGCCGCCGGGACGGCGCTGGCCTACTCGGCCATGCCGATGCTGATTATGAACGCGGTTCCCCGCACCCAGACGGCCGCCGCCAACGGCCTCAACGTCCTGCTGCGCACGGTCGGGCAGGCGATGTGCAGCGCCGCCGTCGCCGCGCTGCTCAGCCACCTCACGATGACGACCTCCGGCGGGGCGGTGCCGAGCCTCGGCGCCTTCCAGACCGTCTTCGCGATGGCCGGCGTGGTGGGGGCGCTCGCTCTCGGGGTGGGCTGCCTCGTGCCTACCCGTGACCGGGTCGACACGGATGTGCCGGTGCAGCCCGGNGATCCGGCCCGGACCATGCACGCGGCTGGCGACGACGGTGGCCGGCTGGCGGAGTCCGTCTCGGCCGCGCCGACCCCGGTCACCACCACACGCTGACCACGTACCAGGATCCGGGCAGCGGGATCCGGGCAGCAGGGTCCCGGCGACGGCGCGAGCCGACACGGCCAGGGCTGCGTGGCCAGGGCTGCGTGGCCAGGGCTGCGTGGTGAGGATGCGGCAGCCGGGGAGGACCCGACGGTGCCGGGGCGGGCACGGTGCGGCGCCGGTGAGCGGTAGCGTGCAGGCTCGGGCGTCCCGGTTGGGGACGTCCGGCGCATCCCGGGACGGGCGGAGGAGCGGACCATGACGAGCCCTTCGACCACCACCCGCGGACGGCCGGCAGGGCCGGAGTCCAGCAGCCCTGCCGGGGCCGACTCCGCCCGCCCTGACACTGGCCGTTCGGATGCCGGCCAGCACGAGACGTCCCACTCCCATCCCGGCCGGGTCGCCCCGCAGTCCGCGGTCGCCGTCCTGGCTGGGTCCGATGCCGTCCCGGGTGGGGTCGCGCCGACGGGGGCGGCGGGCGGCGGGCGGGGCCGGATGCGGGGGGACGCCGAGGTCAGCCGCGAGGCGATCATCGCCGCGGCCCGCCGGGCGTTCGCCCGCCAGCCCTACGCCGCCATCACGCTCAAGGCGATCGCGGCGGACGCCGGGGTGAGTGCTCCGCTGGTGCTGAAGTACTTCGGCAGCAAGGAGCAGCTCTTCGCGCGGGTCGCCCGCTTCGGCGACGAGATCGACCAGTTGCTCGACGCGCCGCTGCCCGACCTCGGCCGCCACCTGCTGCACGCCCTGCTCGACGCGCACGAGCAGCGCCGCGATCCGCTCATCCGGGTCGCGTTCGCGCTCCAGCACGGCGAGCACGCGACCCTGCTGCGCGACAACTTCCGCGACCAGGTCGTCGCCCGGCTGCGCTCGCGTCTGACCGGCCCGGATGCGGCCCTGCGCGCCGAGCTCGTCCTCGCCCACCTGCTCGGCCTCGGTGTCCTGCGCAAGATCGTGCATACCGAGGCGATCAGCGCCGCCGAACGCGACCGGATCGTCGACCTGTGCGCGCCCGGCCTGCAACGCCTCCTCGACGGCAGCCCCTGACGATCTCCGCCTCGGCCTGACCGCCTCCGGCGCAATCAAGATAATCAACACTGTTGACAGCTCGCCGCCATCCATGATCACAAAAGATGGGCTGATCCTCAGCACCGGCGCCGGGCCGGCTCAGCCGCGGGCCGGCGCGTCGCGCGGGGGACGGTCTCCGGTGAGGTCGGCGTTCGGGGCGGCGGCGCGGACCAGGTCGGGGATGACCTCGCCGAGCGCGCCCGGTTCCCAGACGCCGTCGACGTCGACGGCCGGTCCGTTGGCCCATCCCTCCAGCACGGTGATCCGACCGCCGACGACCGCGAACACCCGCCCGGTCACGCCAGCCGACGCCTCGCTGCCCAGCCAGACCACCAGCGGCGCGATGTGCTCGGCGCTCATCCCCGCCGCCTGCGCCTCGGTTAGGTCGCCGGTGAGGCCCTCGGTCAGCCGGGTCAGTGCGAGCGGGGCGATCGCGTTCACCGTCACCCCGTAGCGGGCGAGCTCCAGCGCGGCGGTCACGGTGAACCCGGCGATGGCGGCCTTGGCGGCGCCGTAGTTCGTCTGGCCGATGTTGCCGAACAACCCCGACGGCGAGCTGGTGTTGACGACCCGGGCCGACCGTCCGCGCCCGGCCCGGTGCTCGTCGCGCCAGTAGACGCCCGCGTGGTGGGTCGGGGCGAAGGTGCCCTTGAGATGCACCCGCACGACCGCGTCCCACTCCGCCTCGGTCATGTTGACCAGGGTGCGGTCGCGCAGAATCCCGGCGTTGTTCACCAGGACGTCCAGCCCCCCGAACGCCTCGATCGCCTGGGCGACGAGGCGCCCGGCCCCGGCGAAGTCGGCGACGTCGTCGGTGTTCGCCACCGCCTGCCCGCCGGCCGCCCGGATCTGCTCGACCACGGCGGCCGCGGGCCCGCCGTCGCGGCCGCGGCCGGCCCGGTCACCGCCGACGTCGTTGACGACCACCCGGGCGCCCTCGGCGGCGAACGCCAGCGCGTGCGCCCGCCCGATCCCGTTGCCGGCCCCCGTGACGATGACCACCCGACCCGCGCACAGACCCCGCACGGGGCCACCCCCTGTCCTTCGCCCTCGGCGGATGTCCTTCACCCTCGGTGCCTCCGGCTCGGCGCCTCCAGGCGCCTGCGGTGCAACGGATCCGGCTACACCGGGTCGGCGGCGTGGGCGACGATCTCCTCGCCGAAGCGGCGCACGGTGTCCTCGGCCGCAGCCGGGTCGTCGCCGCAGACCGCGATCACGATCCAGTCCGCGCCGAGCTTGGCGTAGGTCGCGACGTCGTCGAGCATGGCCGCCGCGTCCCAGCCCTGCCGGACGTCGAGCTGCGGCCACATGCCGGTGGCCACCACGTCGACGGCGTCATGCGGGCGGCCCGCCGCGTCCAGCCGGGCCCGGACGTCGTCGACGACCCGGGTGAACCCGTCGACGCCGGGCACGGCCGCCGTGCGGATCGTGCGGGCCAGGGTGTCGTTCGTGAGCAGGGTGACGACCCCCTGCCCGTAGCGGACGGCCCGCTCCCGCCCCCACGCGCTGTTGCCGTGCAGCCACAGCGGCGGGTGCGGCTGCTGGACGACCCGTGGCTGGATGTTGGTACCGCGGGTCTGCAGCAGCCGGCCGCTGTGGGTCAGCCGCGGCTGCTCCCAGCTAGCGCGCAGCACGTCCACCGTCTCGTCGAACGCGGCGAGCCGCCCGTCGAAGTCGACGCCGAGCGCGCCGAACTCCGAGCGCAGGTAGCCCGCGCCGAGGGTCAGCGTCAGGCGCCCGGCGGACAGCGCGTCGAGCGTCGCCACCTGGTGGGCGGTCAGCAGCGGGCTGCGGTAGGGCGCCACCAGCGCCCAGGTGAACAGGCGGATGCGGCTGGTCACCGCCGCGCAGAAGGCCAACGACACCAGCGGGTCGGCGCTGCCCTCCCCGCCGGAGTCGACCCAGCGCGCCGACGGCGCGGGATGGTCGCTGAACCCGAGCGCGGCGAAACCCGACTCCTCCGCGGCCCGCGCGAAGCCGGTCACCGCGTCCGGGGTGAGGATCCGCGGCGACCAGGCGGGATCGGCCACGGCATGCTGGACGGCGAATCTCATCGGTTCTCCACACTCAAGGTCTCGGCACGCAAGGTCTCGGCACTCCGGGTCTCGGCCGGGCCAACCCAGGGATCGGGCAGGGGCGGCAGGGGGAGGGGCAACGCCGGCAGACCGTCGATGCTCGTGCCGTTGTACTCCTTGCGTTCGCAGTAGGCGGCGAACTCCTCGTCGGTCCGCCGACCGAAGTACTCCCGGTGCAGGCTTCGTTCCTCCCGGTACTCCAGGAACGGCACGGCGTAGCCGCAGCTGTCGCTGATCCGCTCGGCCGTCACGACGATGATCGACCGCAGCCCGCTGGGGTCGGCCGCCCGCGGGTCGAACCGGGCGAGCAGCGCGGCGAAGCGCGGGTCGTCACGGAACACCGGCTCGCCGCGCCCGTGCACCCGCACGATGGTCGGGGGTCCGCTGAACGCGCACCACATCAGCGTGATCCGGCCGTTCTCGCGCAGGTGCGCGAGGGTCTCCGCGTGGCTGCCACCGAAGTCCAGGTAGGCCAGGGTCCGCTCGTCGAGGATGATGAGCGTCCCGGCGCGGCCCTTGGGGGAGAGGTTGACGCTGCCCTGCGCGGACAGGGGCGCCGTCGCGACGAAGAAGACGACCTGGTCCTCGATGAACCGGCGTAGCCGGCCGTCGAGGCGTTCGTAGGTCTTTCCCATGGATAGGCAGTATCGGCCGCGTACCCGCCCGGCGCCCGTGCTTTCCCGCCCCTCCCTGTCCCTCCCTGTCCCGTCCCGTCCCGGGCCGGTGCGCCGGCCCGGGACGGCAGGCGGTCAGCGGGGCGGGCGGCGCCGGCCGTCGGGGCCGGCGCTGAGCTCGTCGTCGCCGAACTCGCAGACGCCGGCCGCCGCCAACGCGTCGATGTAGTAGTGCGGGAAGTGGTCGCTGATCGTGTACGGGAACAGCCGGCCCAGCGGCCGGACCTGGCCGAGCGGGAACGCTGCCAGCGCCCCGGCGAACCCGAGCGTGCTGAGCATCTGCCCCACCGGGCGGCCGGTGGTGTCGGTCCACCCGCCGCCGTAGCGCCACTCCCGGCCGATGTGCCGGTAGCGCCCGACGGTGGCCGGCGGCAGGTGGGGGACCGGATCCTGGCGGTAGACGAAGCGCGCGATCGGCGCCGGGTCGACCACCGCCGTGTAGGCCGCCGCGGTGCCGTCGCCGCCGATCATCGGCTGGCCGAAGGTGTAGACCGCGCGCAGCGCCCGGCGCAGCTCGGCGTACACCGGATCGGCCATGATCCGCAGCCCGAGGATGACCGCCATGGCCCCGCCGAGGCTGTGCCCGGTCAGGTACAGCGCCGGCGGCCGCGCCGACGCCCCCCGCCGTCTCCCGGCGCCGCCGGCGCGGGTCGTGCCGGCGGCGCCGGCGCGGAGACTGGCGTCGCCGTCGCCGTCGCCGTCGGTGTCGGTGTCGTAGATCGACCGGCCGGCCATCGCCCGCCTCAGGGTGCGCAGCACCTCGAACGCGGTGGCGCGCACGTTGCGGTGGAACCCGGCGTGCAGGTCGTCGACGGCCGTGCCCGCCAACCGGACGCGGGTGCGTTCGCGGGAGTGGACGTCCAGGTCGGTGCCCCAGTTGATGAGGTCCGACGGCTCGGTTCCGCGGTAGGCGACGATGACGACCCGGGCGTCGGCGCTCTGCACGACGAACGCCGTCGAGCGGATCAGCATCGCGTCGACCTGCTCGGCGATGATCCGGCACCGGCAGCCGGGCAGGCCCAGCCGGGTCATCGCCGCCGACACCGCGTTGATCCCCCGCGGCAGGTCCGGGTCGAGCAGCGTCGAGGCGGTCTCGGCGTAGGCGTAGCCGGCGCACGCCGCGAGGACGTGACTGGTCGGGTCGTCCGGATGCAGGTGGGTGTCGTCGAAGGCGGCGAGGTGGTCGACGAGATCGCGGTAGACCGGGAAGTGCTCGTCGAGCCGCGGCCGGTACGGGCGCAGGTCGACGAGGTCGAGGACCTGCGCGTTGCTCACCTGCACCGCCTGCTCACCTGCACCCCTTCTTCGTCGATCGCGGCCTTATACGGATCGATGTCGGAGGGTAACTCAACGTGCCCACCTCCGTCCCGTCCCGCGACCCGCCGCGCCGGTGGCCGGTGGCCGTAGGGTGGCGGGGATGGGGCGCGCTGCGCAGGAACCGGAGCGCCGGGCGCTGCTCGTGCGCCGGGCCGAGCTGACCGGGTCGACCGAGCTGACCGGGTCGGCCGGCGGCGGCGCAGCGGGGCCTGGCCGGCGCGTCCTGGCTGGCGCGCTCCCGCCGACGTGGGTCGCGGACGTGCGGATTCTCGGCGGACGGATCGTCGAGGTCAGCGCCGAGCCGCTGCGCCCGCGGGCGGGGGAGGACATCCTCGACGCCGACGGCGGCGCGCTGCTGCCGGGTCTGCACGATCATCATGTCCACCTGCTGTCGCTGGCGGCGTCGGCGTCGTCGGTGCGGGTGGGGCCGCCCGAGGTCGTCGACGCCGCAGGGCTGCGCGCGGCGCTGCGCGCGGCGCCGGGTACCGGTCCGGCGCGGTGGGTGCGCGCGGTCGGCTACCACCCGTCGGTGGCCGGTGACCTCGACCGGCGCACCCTCGACGCGCTGCTGCCCGACCGGCCGGTGCGGGTGCAGCACCGCGGCGGGGCCCTGTGGGTGTTCAACTCGCCGGCGCTACGCCTGGCCGGCATCGACGGCTGCGACCTGCCGGGCGTCGAACGCGACCCCACCGGGGCGCCCACCGGGCGACTGTGGCGGATGGACGGTTGGCTGCGCCGCCACGCCGCGCTGCCCCCGGTGGCCGTGGACCTCGCCGCCGTGGGCCGCGCCGCCGCTGCGGCGGGGATCACCGGGTTCACCGACGCGACCCCCGGCCGCACCGCCGAGCATCGCCGGACCCTCGCCGCGGCCGCCGCGACCGGCGAGCTGCCGCAGCGGCTGACCCTCATGCGCCCCGAACCGCAGCCCACTGCCGATGCGGACGCCCCGGCCGGACGGCGGGCCGGGGAGGGGACCGTCGGCGTGGCAGGCGTGGCAGGCGGTGTCGGTGGTGGTGGTGGCGTTCGCGTCGTCGGCGGCCCGGTGAAGGTGATCCTCGACGACGACACCCTGCCCGACCTCGACACCCTCGCCGCCCGGTTCGCCGCCGCGCACCGCGCCGGCCACCCGGTGGCCGTGCACTGCGTGACCCGCGTCCAGACGGTGCTCACCCTCGCCGCGCTCGACCTCGCCGGCCCGCGCCGGGGCGATCGCCTCGAACATGGTGCCGTCATCCCCGGCGAGCTGTACGGGCAGGTGCGCCGCGCCGGGCTCGTCGTGGTCACCCAGCCCAACTTCGTCGCCGAGCGGGGCGACCGCTACCTCGTCGACGTCACCGACGAGGATCCGGCGGCGCTGTACCCGGCCGCCTCCCTCGTACGGGCCGGCATCGGGCTCGCCGCCGGCACCGACGCCCCGTTCGGCCATCCCGACCCGTGGCGGGCCGTCGCCGCCGCGGTGACCCGGCGCACCGCCGCCGGGATCGTCCTGGGCGCCGACGAACGCCTCGACGCCCCCGCGGCCCTCGCGCTGTTCCTCGGCGACCCGGCGGACCCGGCCCGCCCGCGCCGGGTACGCCCCGGCGCGCGCGCCGACCTCTGCCTGCTGCACCGCCCCCTGCGCGCGGCCCTGCGCGCGGCCCTGCGCGACCCGTCCGCGGCCCAGGTCCGCCAGACGATCGTCGACGGCGTCCCGGTGTACGGGTGAGGTCCAGGACCACCGAGTGCAGGTCAGCCGGTGCGCGACCGCCCGTGGGAGTCCGCCGGTGAGAGATTGCTTGCACGGCGGCCCCGTCGACGCCGCGGATGTGCACAGTGGCGGGATGGACCCCAGACGCGATCCCGAGCGGCTCAGCCTCGCCAGCTACCCGCTCAGTCACCCCGTCCAGGCGCGGTTCAGTGACCTCGACGGCAACGGTCACCTGAACAACGTCGCGCTGGCGTCCTTCTACGAGGACGCCCGCATCACGCTGGACTGGCGGATCTTCACCGACGGCAGGCCGGTGCCGTTCGAGAACTTCACCTTCGTCGTCGCCAACGTCTCCATCCACTACCTGGCCGAGGCGCGCTATCCCGCGACGTACGTCGTCGGCTGTGGGGTCGGCCGGATCGGCACCACCTCGTTCGTGCACAGCGCGGGGCTGTTCCGCGACGGCGTCTGCCTCGGCCTGTGCGACAGCATCCTGGTCCACCTCGTCGAGGGCGCGCCGACGGTCATCCCGCCCGATCGCCGCGCGCAGATGGAGGCCCTGGCGTTCCCGGTGCGCGCGGGTGGCCCGCCGACCGAGCCCGACGCCGAGACCGTCGGGATCCCGGACCAGCCGGCGCAGACCGGCTCCGGTCTGGTCGGCTCCGAGCCCGACCGCCGCTAGGCCCTGCCCTTCGCGTGTGTGGGAGGCGTGGGCGACGGCTCGTGCGTCGGCGGCGGCTGCGTCGGCGGCGGCTGCGTGGGAGAGCGCCTCCATGGTTCTTCCACAGGGTTCGGCGTCCGATTTATCCCTGCGGAAGAGACGGGTGGCGTCGCTCCCGTGCACACCGCCTCGCGGGCCGGGGGTCCGCGCCCGCTGCCAGGACTTCCGCCCGCCGGCGGCGCACCGGAACCTCCCTGTCGATATCAAGATAATCAACGGTGTTGACAGCGCGGCGCGCCAAAATGATCATTCGGGTCGGGAGCCGACACGGGCCCCGGCCAGGCGGACCGACAGTCAGCCGGGCGAGCCGGGGGTGAGCGGCCAGCCGGGCAGGTTACGCACGATCATCCAGACCAGCGCCGCGCCGCCGAGCCCGTAGGCCAGCGGCGCGGGCAGGGGGGCGTACCGGTCGTCGCGCACCGCCCGGGCCTGGCGGGCGAGCAGGCCGGCGAGCAGCGGGGCGCAGGCCAGCACGAACACGTTGTCGTGGCCGGCCGCCGCCCACCGTCCATGCAGCACGTCGTAGGTGGCGCGCAGGGTTCCGCAGGCCGGGCAGTCCAGGCCGGTGACCCGGTGTATGGGGCAGCCGGGCATCGCCGTCGACGGGTCGTGCGGATCGTGGCCCGCCAGGTAGGTCAGGCCGGCCACGGCCGCCGCGGCGACGCCCCAGACCGCGGCGCGGCGCCGGCCCGATCGGGTGGCCGCCGGCCCGGTCGCCGCCGCTGCGGGCGGTTGTGCTGTGGGCGGCCGCGTCGGGGAAAGGGAAGGCGGGGCGGGCGGGTTCGGGGGCGGGAGCGGTCCCGCCGGATCCGCCGGCGACCCGGATGGGGCGTCGGCGGGATCCGTGGACGGGGGCGGCTCAGTCACGCAACGGCCGGCCGTGCCGGTCGCGGACGTTGCCCGTCAGCATCATCACGCCGTCGATCAACGCCCAGACGCCCAGCCCGCCGCAGGTGAACAGCTGCGCCAGCGCGATGCCGGTGTTGCCGAGGTACCAGCGGCCGGCGCCGACCGTGCCGAGCAGGATCTGCAGCAGTCCGGCGGTCAGCTTCTGCTTGTCCGAGTAGGCCTCCCCGGTCAACGGGTGCCGGCCGAACGGGGCGGAAGGGTCGTAGGGCGCCGCACCGCCGTACCCGGGCGGCGGACCGTACCCGGGCGGCGGTCCGTAGCCCATCGGCCCGGGGTAGCCAGGCTGGCCCTGGTAGCCGGGCTGGTTCGGGTAGCCGGGCTGGCCCTGGTAGCCAGGCTGGCCCTCGTAGCCAGGTTGACCCTCATAGCCGGGCTGGCCGGGGAAGCCGGGGGGCGGGCCCGGGTAGCTGTCCTGGCTCGGGTAGCCCTGCTGGCTCGGGTAGCCCTGCTGGTAGCCGGGGGGCGGCTGCTCGGGGTATCCGGGCTGGCCCTGGGCCGCGGGCTTCTGGTCGGGGTGCTCGGGCTGCCCCTGGTAGCCGGGCGGCTGGTCCTGCGGTTGCCATGGCGAGGTCATCTGTGCTCCCAGGGTGTGCGGGTCCGGCTCCCCGGCCGGGCGCCGCGCCCGGTCCGTCCGAGGCCGGCCGGCCCTGGTCGGCGGCTCGCCCGGGGACGCGCCGGCGCGGTGATTGCGGCGATGCTACCGAGATCGCCCCGGCGCGCGACCACCGTTTGCCTCCCGCCGCTGTCCGGTGCGCGACCTGCAGCCCGCCGCCGGCCGCCGTGCGCGGCGCCCGGCGCGGACCCCCTCCCGATGGAGGTGAGCTGTAGGTCTTTCGTGGTCCCTGGATGGCCCATCCGTGGTGGAACCATCGGGTTGTCCTGTCGTCGGCGATGCGTCCCCGACTGGTCACCATCGGTTTCCGTGGTTCTGGTGCGGCAGGCTGACCTGCGGTTCTCTTTCTCGTTCGGGGGTCAACCCCGCCGACTCGTGACCTGTTTGTCGTCCCGTTTCGGATATTCGGGGGTGGCTGACCTGCACGGCACCGGCCGGACGGGCCAACAATCCCCGATCCCAGGGACAAGCGGCTCGATTTCCGTTACACGATCCCCGGTTGTCTTCTACAGTTCAGCGCGGGTTCCCGAAGCCGTCGGCGTCGCAGGCGCGACCCGGCGACGCAGGCGTGCCCCGTCGCGCCCGCGCAGCCGGCCGGCGGGAGCTCGGACCGGAAGGCTGAGGTGGCTGGCGATGCGACACGGGCACGGCGACGGCGCCGCCGGCGGGCGAGCCGGAGCCGAGTTCGACCTGGCGGCGATGGAGATTCTGGAGCCGCTGGCCGAGAAGTACGGGCTTTTCCTCGCCAAACGGACCTGCTGGCATGTCCAGTTCCGGGGTGGCCGGCGAATGTTCGACGTCGCCTGCGATCCGTGGACGTCCTGGGCGCTCGGAGCCAGGGTCGGGATATGGTCGGCCGATTCCGCGCCGGCCGTCGGCGGCGTGCCGGCCCCCCGGCCACGCGCGCTCAGCGTCCAGGACATTCTGCACACGGTTTACGGAATGCGGGAGAACGCCTGGCCGTGGATCGCGGCGACCCCGGCCGAGCTGCGCGCGATTCTGCTGACCCTCGCCGGACTCGTCGACCGGTACTGCGGGGAGCTGTTACTCGACGACGACGCCTTCGCCCGGGCCGAGGCCGCGGTCAACCGGGCGACCGCCGAGCGGGAGGCGTTCCTGCGCCAGTTCGAGGACCGCTGAGGGTGCTTCCCCGCTCCCGGCCGAGGGTCGCCCTNCCCGGCCGGTGAGGTCGCGCGTGCAGGGCGAGTTCTCGCGTGCAGGGCACGGCCCTGATCCGGGACGGATGTCCACCGAGGGTGGTCCGAACGTCCCCCGGGTAGGCAACCTCTGGCGGTCGTGAGATCGCCGACGGACGGCGAGCATGACGAAGGAGAACCATCGAACGCCTGTGTTCGACTGTTCGACGGTGGAACGGGGCGTCGACCGTCAGGATCGTGAGACTTTCACGCAACCCCGGGAGAGGCCATGACCGTCCAGTATGTGCGGGATGCCCTGCCCGGCGAAGGGGCCGGCGACAGCCGCAACGCCGGTAGCCCGTCGCCGCCCGGCACCTCGTCGGCCGGCACCTCGTCGCCGGGCACCTCCCCGGCCGGAACCGGGCCGGGCGGAACCAGGCCGGGCGGCGAGACGGCGTCGACCGGGCCGGCGTCCCTCGCCGGCGCGTCCGTGCCGCCTCGACTACCGGCCCCGTCGTTCGCCGAGCTCGCCGCGGCCGAGACCCGCGAGACGCACAGCGCCGTGCTCTACCTGACCGCCGACCGGGTCTACAAGCGCAAGAAACCCGTCGACCTGGGGTTCCTCGACTTCACCGAACGGCGGACCCGGGAGGCGGTGTGCCTGGCGGAGGTGGCGCTCAACCGCCGCCTCGCCCCCGACGTCTACCTCGGCGTCGCCGACCTGTGCGACGACTCCGGCGAGGTGATCGACCATCTCGTCGTCATGCGGCGGATGCCGACCAGCCGCCGGCTGTCGACCCTGGTGCGCCGCGGCCACCTGCTCGGCCCGGCGCTGCGCTCGGTCGCCCGGGCGCTGGCGGTGTTCCACCAGCGGTGCGAGACCTCCCCGCTGATCGCCACCGCGGGGGAGCAGGCCACCCTGGAGGACCTGTGGCGGGAGGGGATGGCCGGCATCGCCGCCTACCGCGGCACCCAGCTCGACGCGGCGGTCGTCGACGACATCGGCCGCCTGGCGCTGCGCTACCTCGCCGGACGCGCCGAGCTGCTCGCCGAACGCACCCGGGCCGGCTGGATCCGCGACGGGCACGGCGACCTGCTCGCCGACGACATCTTCTGCCTCGACGACGGCCCCCGCATCCTCGACTGCATCGAGTTCGATCCGCGGCTGCGCTTCGGTGACGTCCTCGGCGACGTCGCCTTCCTCGCCATGGACCTGGAGCGTCTCGGCGCCCCGGAGGAGGCCGCCGAGTTCCTGGAGGCCTACCGCGAGTTCAGCGGCGAGGTGCATCCCCGGTCACTGCAGCACTTCTACGTCGCCTACCGGGCGTTCGTGCGGGCGAAGGTGGCCTGCATCCGCGGCGGCCAGGGGGACCCCGACGCCGCGGAGAACGCCCGCAGGCTGCTCGCCGTCGCCCACCGCCACCTGCGCGCCGGCCGCGTCCGGCTGGTCGTCGTCGGCGGGCTGCCCGGCACCGGCAAGACGACGCTGGCCAGCCGGCTCGCCGAGGTCGGCGACGGCTGGGTCCTGCTGCGCTCCGACATCATCCGCCAGGAGCTGGTGGGCAAGCCGCCCGCCGAGGCCCCGCCCCAGCAGCACACTGATGGCGCCTCGCCGTCGGCCGACGGCGAGGCGGTGGGGTTCGACGCGGCGGGGTTCGACGCCCAGTTCGGCGTCGGCCGCTACGCCCCGGAGATCACCGACGCGACCTACGCCGAGATGCTGCGCCGGGCCCGGGCGGCGCTGTGCCGGGGGGAGAGCGTCGTGCTCGACGCCTCCTGGTCCAGCGCGCGCCACCGCGCCGCCGCCGCCACCCTCGCCGCCGACGTCTACGCGGACCTGGTGGAGCTGCACTGCGTGACCGCACCCGAGGTCGCCGCGGCGCGCATCGCCCGGCGCATGGCCGCCGGCCCCGACCCGTCCGAGGCCACGGTGGCCATCCACCGGGCGATGGCCGCGCGCGCCGACCCGTGGCCGTCGGCCGCGGTGATCCGCACCGCCGTCACCGTCGCCGAGGCGTTGCAGGCCGTCCAGAGCCATCTCGACTGACCGGCCGCGCCGGGAACCGTTGCAATGTGACCTCACCGGTGAAGGACAGCGCCGGGAGCTCGCGCCGCGCACCCGCCTCCAGGTCCCCTGCCACGTTGACGTGGCACTCCCGGCTACTGGAAGAAGTCGAGCAATGCCGGTGCGATGGCGTCGGGGTGTCCGCGTTCGTCGCGGTTCTGGGTGACCGCGTGCGTCTGGCCGGGGAGCTCGACGTGCGTCGCACCGGGGATGATCGCGGCAAGGCCGGTCACGGCCGTGCGCAGGTACGGCCGGGTGGCGGTGCCGTTGATGAGCAGTACGGGTGTGGCGATCGCGGCGAAGTCCGCGATGCGGTCGGCGTTCTCGCGAACGATGGCGAAGTCCACCGGGAGTGCTTCGGCCTGCGCACGTCTCTGCGCGGAGGTGAGTATCCGGCGGGAGAACGCCGCGAGGATGGGGACCGGCAGGCCGAACATCCACGGCGGGCCCATCTGCGAGATCTTCATGCTGAGCCCCATCGCGGTCGCGAGGTCACCCGCGGCGACCGCGGCGTCCATTCGCGGGGCGAGGTCGAGGCGCATCGAGCCGTCGAGGGAGAGAGGCGGCTCGAACAGGGCCAGGCGTTCGATGATCTCAGGGTGGGCCAGAGCAGCCCTCGCGGCGATGATCGCGCCGGAGCTGATCCCCAGGACCCGGCGGGCGCCGGTCGCCTCGAGCACGGCGTGGAGGTCGCCGACGTCCACGGCGGTCGTGACCGCGTCAGGGTAGGGCCCGCTCGCGCCGCGCCCGCGACGGTCGATCAGGTGAATGCGGTATCTCGTGGCAAGCAGTTCGGCTAGGTCCGCTTGGCTCATCGCTGCCTGCATCGCGCCGTGCACGATGACCACGCCCGGCCCTGAACCGAGGCTGTGGTACCCGATGGGCGTGCCATCGGCGGCGCGCACCACGCTGTCAGCGACTTCCGCACCCTGAGACACGCGCTTATCTTAGTGACTAAGAGACTTCAATGTCACGATGAGAGGGTGACTGCTNACCCGGACGCCGAGATCCGGCGGGACCTGATCGAACGGCTGCGGCTCCTCGGAGAGATCGAGTCGACCCAGACCGCGCTGTTCCACCAGGCCGCCGCCGCGACGTACGGCCTCGGGGTGACCGACATGAAGGCGCTGAGCATCCTGCTGCATGACGGGCCGCAGACCGCGGGGTCCCTGATGGCGCGGCTGGCCGTGACCTCGGGAGCCGTCACCGGCGTCATCAACCGCCTGGCGGACCACCGGCTCGCCCGCAGGCAGGCAGACCCGCAGGACGGGCGCAAGGTCGTTGTCACGGTGGACCTCGCCGGGCTGGCCGCTCGCGAGAACGTCTATCTCAGCATCGGGGCCGCCTTCGACCGGCTCCACGCCACCTACTCCACCCAGGAACTGCGTTTCCTCACCCGGCACCTGGAAACCGCCATCGAGATCACCCGCCAGGAGACAGCCGCCCTCAACCGCACCAGGGACAGTCCCGCGCACGACCTTCGCCGACGACCGTGACGCACCCAACCGTGACGCACCCAACCGTGACGCACCCAGCGGCACCACCGGGGTCAGGACCGGGGTCCTGACCGGCCGGTCGGTGGAGGGGCGGCGCCGGCGGGGCGCTACTTGTCGATGCGGGTCGCGTAGACGGCGGCCTGGGTGCGGCTGGACAGCTCCAGCTTCTCCAGGATCGCCGAGACGTAGTTCTTGACCGTCTTCTCCGACAGGTGGATCCGCCCGGCGATCTGCCGGTTGGTCAGACCCTCCGCGATGAGGACGAGGATCTGGCGCTCCCGCTCGCCCAGCGCCGCGAGCTTGCGGTCCTCCGCCGGACCCTCCCGCAGCCGGGTCAGCACCCGCTGGGTGACCGCCGGATCGAGCAGGGAGCGGCCGGCGGCGATCGTGCGGATCGCCCCGACCAGGTCCGTGCCCTTGATCTGCTTGAGCAGGTAGCCGGCGGCCCCGGCCATGATCGCGGCGAACAATGCGTCGTCGTCGTCGTAGGAGGTGAGGATCAGGCAGCCGATATCGGGATGCGCCGAGCGCAGGTCACGGCAGACGTCGATGCCGTTGCCGTCCTCCAGCCGCGCGTCGAGCACCGCCACGTTCGGTCTGGTGGCGGGGATCCGGCGCAGCGCCTCGGCCGCGGTGGACGCCTCGCCGACGACGTCGACGTCACCGGTCTCGGAGAGCATCTCCCGAATTCCCCGGCGGACGATCTCGTGGTCATCCAGGAGGAAGACCCGTACGGTACTCACAGGGTGACGATACCGCTCGGGTCGCGCGCCCCGGCCCGGATCGCGAGGTGACCCCGGTCGAAGGGGCCCGACGGTGTACCCGGTCAGAGCCGGTCGACGGCGGTCACCCGGACCATCGCCACCCCGGCCTCGTCGGAGGCGGCGAGGTCGATCTCCGCGCTGATCCCCCAGTCGTGGTCCCCGGCCGGATCGTCGAAGATCTGCCGCGCCGTCCACACCCCGGGCCGCTCGTCGAGCAGCAGCAACCCCGGCCCGCGCGCGTCCGGGCCGGTGCCGATCTCGTCGTGCTCGGCGTAGTAGCCGGCCAGCGCCCGCTCCCAACCCGCCGCGTCGAACACCGGACCGTCCCCCGCGGCCACCCCAGCCCCGGGGCCGACTCCCGCCCCGGGGCCGACTCCCGCCCCGAGGCCGGCTCCGGCCCCCGGGCCGTCGAGCTCGCCGAGCAGGTCGTAGCGGCGCAGCGCGGCCAGCTCCACCCGGCGGAACAACGCGTTGCGGACCAGCACCCGAAACGCCCGGAGGTTGCCCGTCACCGCCGGCGGCCGCTCGTCGACCGCCCCCGCCCCGGCCCCGGCGGCCGCGTCGGGATCGGGGTTGCTCAGCCGCTCCCACTCGTCGAGCAGGCTGGAGTCGGTCTGGCGCACCAGCTCCCCGAGCCACTCGGTGAGGTCGATGACCTCGTCGGTGCGCGCGTCCTCCGGCACCGTCTGGCGCAGCGCCTTGTAGGCGTCGGCGAAGTAGCGCAGCAGCAGCCCCTCGGAGCGGGCCAGCCCGTAGAACGCCACGTACTCGGCGAACGTCATCGCCCGCTCATACAGCTCCCGGGCCACCGACTTCGGTGCCAGCTCGTAGTCGTCGACCCAGGGATGACCCCGCCGGTACGTCGCGAACGCCGCGGCGAGCAGCTCACCCAACGGCTGCGGATAGGTCACCTCCTCCAGCAGCTCCATCCGCCGGTCGTACTCGATCCCCTCGGCCTTCATCGCCGCCACCGCCTCCCCCCGAGCCTTGGTCAGCTGCGCGTGCAGCACCTGGCGGGGGTTGTCCAACGTCGCCTCCAGCACCGACAGCACGTCGAGGGCGTACGTCGGCGACGCCGGGTCGAGCAGTTCGAGCGCGGCCAGCGCGAACGGCGACAGCGGCTGGTTGAGCGCGAAGTCGAGCTGCAGATCCCCGGTCACCCGCACGTTGCGGCCCAGCTCGTCGGGGGAGTCGAGCTTCTCCACCACGCCGGCGGCCAGCAGCGCCCGGTAGATCGCGATCGCCCGGTGGATCAGCCGGCGCTGCGTCGGGAGATCCGAATGGTTGTCGGTGAGCAGGTGACGCATCGACGCGAACGCGTCCCCGGGCCGGTTGACGACGTTGAGCAGCATCGCGTGCGTCACCGTGAACTGCGATGTCAACGGCTCCGGCTCGGCGGCCACCAGCCGGTCGAACGTCGGCTCCCCGTAGCCGACGGTGCCCTCCGGCGGCTTCTTGCGCACCACCTTGCGCCGCTTCTTCGGGTCGTCGCCGGCCTTCGCCAACGCCCGCATGTTCTCCACCACATGATCGGGAGCCTGCACGACGACGTTGCCCACCGAGTCGTACCCGGCCCGCCCGGCCCGCCCGGCGATCTGGTGGAACTCCCGCGCCGAGAGCAGCCGTACCCGCGTCCCGTCGTACTTCGACAGCGACGTGAACACCACCGTGCGGATCGGCACGTTGATCCCCACCCCGAGCGTGTCCGTCCCGCAGATCACCTTCAACAGCCCCGCCTGCGCGAGCTGCTCGACCAGGCGGCGGTACTTCGGCAGCATCCCCGCGTGGTGCACCCCGATGCCGTGGCGCACCAGCCGGGACAGCACCTTGCCGAACCCGGCGGCGAACCGGAAGTTCCCGATCGTCGCCGCGATCTGGTCCTTCTCCGCCCGCGACGACACGTTCACGCTCATCAGCGCCTGCGCCCGTTCCAACGCCTGCGCCTGGGTGAAGTGCACGACGTACACCGGCGCCTGATGGGTCTCCAGCAGCTCACCGATCGTCTCGTGCAGCGGGGTCGTGACGAACCGGTAGAACAACGGCACCGGCCGCTGCGCCGAGCGGACCACCGCCGTCGGCCGCCCGGTGCGCCGCGTCAGATCCGCCTCGAACATCGACACGTCGCCGAGCGTCGCCGACATCAGCACGAACTGGGTGCGCGGCAGCTCCAGCAGCGGCACCTGCCACGCCCACCCCCGCTCCGGATCGGCGTAGTAGTGGAACTCGTCCATGACGACCTGACCGACGTCGGCGNCCACCCCGTCGCGCAGCGCGATGTTCGCCAGCACCTCCGCCGTGCAGCAGACGATCGGCGCGGTGTCGTTGACGGAGGCGTCACCCGTCATCATCCCGACGTTCGCCGCCCCGAACATCGCGCACAGCGCGAAGAACTTCTCCGACACCAGCGCCTTGATCGGCGCGGTGTAGAACGTCCGCCGCCGGGCGGCCAGCGCCGCGAAGTGCGCCCCGGCCGCCACCAGGCTCTTCCCCGACCCCGTCGGCGTCGCCAGGATGACGTTCGACCCGGAGACGATCTCGATGAGCGCCTCGGACTGGGCGGGATAGAGTTCCAGGCCCTGCTCGGCGACCCAGGCGGTGAAGGCGTCGTACAGGGTGTCCGGATCCGGCTCGCCGGGTACATCGTCGGCGGCGCCGGCCACCGGATGCGAGGACGCGGGAAGGTGGTCGGTGAGTGTCATGGTCCCTCGATCGTGCCTGACGCGCGCCGCCGCCGACCGGCGGGCACACCCCCGTCTACTGTTGGGGCGGACCCGAACCGGTGTTCCGGTGGCCAGCACCCGTGACCCGGCTCGGAGAACCGACGAGGGTTGCCGGGTATCCGACGAACCTCGTGAGAGGAAATATGTGTCCTCCGAATCGACCGAATCGACATTCCAGCGTATCGACGCGGGCCCGCCTGCCCGCCCCGACATCGCCCCCGATCTGAAGACCCCCCTCGAACAGATCCTGCTGCTGCTGTTCCTCGCCGTCCCCCTCCTCGCGGTGGCCCTGGCGGTGCCCGTGGCCTGGGGACACGGACTGGGCTGGCACGACATCGTCATCGGCGGGGTGATGTACCTGATCTCCGGCTTCGGGATCACCGTGGGCTACCACCGCCTGTTCACCCACGGCTCCTTCAAGGCCAGCCGGCCCCTGCGCATCGGCCTCGCCCTGGCCGGCAGCCTCGCCGTCGAGATGAGCGTCACCGACTGGGTCGCCGCCCACCGCCGCCACCACAAGTACTCCGACGCCGCCGCCGATCCCCATTCACCCTGGCGCTTCGGCCGCAGCGCCGTCGGAGTGACCAGGGGCTTCCTGCACGCCCACGTCGGCTGGCTGTTCAACCGCCACCGCACCTGCCCGAAGCGGTTCTGCCCCGATCTGCTCGCCGACCGCGACGTCGCCGCCGTCGCCGCCGCGTTCCCCTGGTGCGTGGCCGCCTCGGTCCTGATCCCACCGGTGGCCGGCGGGCTGTGGAGCATGTCGTGGACCGGCGCGCTCACCGCCCTGTTCTGGGGCTCCCTGGTGCGCATCGCCCTGCTGCACCACGTCACGTTCTCCATCAACTCGATCTGCCACCTCATCGGCGAACGGCCCTTCACCACCCGCGACCAGTCGCGGAACGTCTGGTGGCTGGCCGTGCCGTCGCTGGGGGAGTCCTGGCACAACCTGCACCATGCCGACCCCACCAGCGCCCGCCACGGCGTCCTGCCCGGTCAGGTCGACCCGAGCGCCGCGCTCATCCGCTGGTTCGAACGCCTGGGCTGGGCCCACGACGTGCGCTGGCCGACCGCCGAACGCATCGCGGCCCGCCGGGCCTGCGCCGCCGAGCAGGCCCGCTGACGCAGCCGACCGTCCGGCCAGCCTGCCGTCCGGCCAGCCTGCCGTGGGGCCGGAGCGCCGTTCGGCCGGCCCGGTCAGCCGGCCATCCGCACCTCGCCGCCGGGGGGCCCGGCCGATCCGCGAGGGTCACCGTGCCCGCCGGCCCCCTCCCGGGAGCGGTGCAGGAGGCGTCCCGGCGGCTGCTCGCCCGCGACCAGCCAGTAGCCCCGGTCATGACGCAGACCGACCAGCTGCGGGGGCTGGCAGACCCCGTTCACCCGGTGGGCGTCGAAACCGGTCGTGGCCCCCGCGAACGTGGCATGACAGGTCGGGCAGTGCGCCGCGGTCAGCGCCGTCCACCGGGCGTCGCACCCACCGCAGCCGAGCAGGATGGGACGTTCGTACTCGTTGTCCCGCCCCGCCATGAATCCACCCTTCCCCCGTGGTACGCGCATCCCTCGTCGACGGGGATTCTTACCGCTCCACGTTTCCAACGGGGGCATTTCCGCTTTCCCGGCCACCATGACGGTCCATCTGACCACGGCACCGCGCACCCGGCCAGGCTCGCCCGCCCGGCCACGCGCGCCGGCCCCCCGCCACCGGGCCGGCGCGAACTGTCGGACCCGGTGGTGAGAATCGAACGATGACGCCGGCCAGCCCGTCGCACCCGGCCGCGGGACCACTCGCGGACCTGTGGTCGGGGGAGTTCGCCCCGCGTCAACCCCTGGCGCTCGTGGTCCTCCCAAAGGTCGGGTTCGCCCTGGCCCACCACCTGCCCGCCGGCCCGCCGCCGCTCCCGCCGTCTCACCCGACCAGCACGCCCGTCACCCTGGTGGTGTCCGCGCCCGAGCCGGCCGAGGCCGCCGAACTGGTCGCCGAGATCGAGCGGCGCTGCGCCCCGCGCTGGGTGTGGTGGTCGGCGTCGGCGGCGGTGCCGCCAGCCACCCAGGTGCGCCTCGCCGCCTGCTGGGATCTCGCCGCCGTGCACCGGCTGCTGCACGGCGGGCGCCGTGACGACCCGGCCGCCGTGTGGGCCGCCGCCGCCGGCCTGCCCCTGCCACCCCCGCCGTCCCGACCTCCCGGCCCCGCCGCGCGGGTCGCGCCGGGCCAGCTCGGCCTGTGGGAGGGCACCGGCGACGACCCCGCTGCCCGGCATCGCCTCGACCCCACCGGCGCCGAGGGAATCAGCGCCGGTGGGGGAGTCGACACCCGCGGTACCCACGAACCCGTCGGCGCTGGCGGACCCCTCGGCGCTGGCGGTGCGTTCAGTGCTGGCGGCGGGTTCAGTGCTGGCGGCGGGTTCGGCCTCGGCGGTGCGGACGGGCCACTGGCGGGGGATGGCCAGCTCGACGCCGGCTGGCTGCACCGGGCCGCCGGGCCCGGTGAGGCGCTGCGCCGCGCCGCCGCCCTCGCCGCGCTCGCGCTGCAGGCCCAGCACCGTCAGCAGGCCGCGCTGAACGGCCTCGCCGACCGGCGCGCCCGCCCCGGCCGGACCAGCCTCGCCGTCCTGACCGCCCGCGCCGAATCCGCCGCGGAGCTGCTCGCCCGCGAACTCGAACGCGACGGCCTGCCCATCGACCGCGCCACCGCCGAGACGCTGCTCGCCGAGATCGTCGGCCCGCCGCCGCGCACCGACGCCGACGAGCTCGCCGCCCGCCGCCGCCGCGACGCCCCCGTCCTCGCCCACCTGCGCGGCCCCGTCGACCTGCGCAACCCCGCCGCCGTGCGAGCCGCGCTGCGCGCGGTGGGCATCGACGTCCCCGACACCCGCTCGGGCCGCCTCGAACCGCTGCGCGACGCCCATCCCGCCGTCGCCGCGCTGCTGGCCTGGCGGCGCACCGAGCGGATCGCCACGACCTACGGCCACCGTTGGCTCGACACCCACGTCGCCCCGGACGGCCGGCTGCGCGGCGCCTGGCACGGCAGCGACGGCGCCGCCGGGCGGATGACCGCCCAGGCCGGCCTGCACAACCTGCCCGCCGACCTACGCGCCGCCGTCGTCGCCGAACCGGGCCGGGTGTTCGTCCGCGCCGACCTCGGCCAGATCGAACCCCGGGTCCTCGCCGTCGTCTCCGCCGACCCCGCCCTCGCCGCGGCCACCCAGGCCGACGACATGTACGCCCCCGTCGCGGCGCAGCTCGGTCGCGACCGCCCGCAGGCCAAGATCGCGATGCTCGCCGCCATGTACGGCCAGACCACCGGCTCGGCCGGCGAGGCCCTGCGCCGGATGCGCCGCGCCTACCCGACCGCGCTGGCCTACCTCGACGCCGCCGACGCCGCCGGCCGCTCCGGCCGCGACCTGCGCACCTACGGCGGCCGGCTCGTCCGCCTCGCCCCCACGCCGCGCCCACCCCGGGGTCTGACCGACCCGGCGCCGCCCGACGAGGCCTCCCCGGCCGCCGGCGGGGTCACCGAGCAGGCCCGCGGCCGCTTCGCCCGCAACGCCGTCATCCAGGGCCCCGCCGCCGAACTGTTCAAGGCCTGGGCGGTGACCGTCCGCGCCGAGCTGCCCGCCCTCGGCGGCGAGATCGTGCTCTGCCTGCACGACGAACTGCTCCTGCACGTCCCCATCGCGCACGCCGAGGCCGCCGCCGACCTGCTGCGCCGCGCCCTCGCCGCCACGGCCGCCTACTGGTCGACGGCCAGCGGGGTCCGGTTCGTCGCCGACGTGTCCATCCTGCACCGCTGGTCCGACGCCGCCCACTGAGCCCGCCGCCCGCCCACCACCCCCAAGATAATCAACGCCGTTGACGAAGGATCGCCTTTCTTAATCAACAAGAAAGGCGATCCAAACCCGCAACCTGGGGGAGCCGAACCGTTCTTTGCGGCCGTTCTTTGCGGCCACGCCCGCCACCTGAGCCGGCGCCCAAGCGTCATCGCAGGGCGGCTGTCCACACCTCGGTCCGGGCCGCCAGATATTCGGAGGTCGCGCGCCAGTAAGGCCCGTCCTCGACCCAGATCCTGGCCCACGGCTGACGCTGCCGTCGGGCGCCATCGCGCAACAGGTTGTACATCGCTCTGGCGCGTCGGCCCAGCATGCTCGCCAACGCCGGCCTCGACGCCTCATCCAAGCCGTAACCGTCAACGACGGTGCGCAACCGCGCCGCCGACTCCGCCACCGGCCGATCGGCCCGCAGACCCGCCATGCTCTGCGCTGCGTACGCAAGATCCCACAACCGGGAACTCGGTGCCGCTCCATCCCAGTCGATCAGCACCCACCCCCGAGCAGACCTCACGAGGTTCCATGGCGCCACGTCGTTCTGGCAGACGAAGTCCTCCCGATCCGGCGGAATGACCCTGTTCCACACCGCGCCGGCCGGCGGCCCGAAGCCGGCGAGTGCCCGGTGCAGGTCCGCCAGCATCCGACCGATCGAGAACAGCTCTGCCACCGAGTACGTGCCCGCCACCGCACCGAGCTCGCCGGGGATGTACTCCAGCACCTGGCGTCCCTGCGCGTCCCGTCCCAGCGGGCGAGGGGCGCCGGTGAAACCCACCGCGTGCAGGTGTTCCAGCAGCGCATCGACCGCGTCCGTCCATGGTCCGACCGGGCGGCGAACAGTCTGACCCACCCGTACCACACCGGTCGTGACATTCCCCGGCAACAGCTCTTCCTCGCTGCTCACCCCAGGACCCTGGCACAGGCAGGACGCGGAAACGAGTCGTTCTGCCATGCCACGATGCTCCGCGGCCCGCAACCGGTTCGGTGACGGCAACCNCACCGACCCGGAAGCGGGATTCGACCACCACGGCCACGCGGCTGTGCCATGATCACCTTCTGTGACGGCGGCCGACTCGCAGGGCAGCGCCGAGACCGTCTTCGACGGGCGTGCCGCGACCTACAGCAACCACACCTGGCACATCCGCTACGCCGAACGGCTCGTCGAACTCGCCGCCCCCACCGCGGGCATGCGCATCCTGGACGCCGCGACCGGTACCGGGCTCGCCGCGATCGCCGCCGCCCGGGCCGTCGGACCGACCGGACAGGTGGTCGGCGTCGATATCTCCGCAGGCATGCTCGCCCGGGCCCGGCAGGCAATCGACGCGGCCGGACTGACGACCATCGAGCTGGTCAAGGCGGACGCCACCACCCTGCCCCAGTTCGGGGACGGCTCGTTCGACCTGGTCCTCTGCTCCGCCGGCCTGCTCTACCTGCCGGTCCAGGCGGCGCTGGGGGAATGGCACCGGCTGCTGGCACCCGGCGGGCAGATCGGTTTCTCGACGATGGCGGCGGGTTTCCCCGTCGCGGCCAGAATCTTTCGCGACCATGCCCGCCGCCACGGACTGGCCCTCACCGACCCGGCCACCGCCCTGGGAACGCGGACGCGATGCCATCGGGCACTGCGTGACGCCGGGTTCACCCCGGCGAAGCAGGTGGGGGAGACCATCCGCTTCTCCTCCCGTGACCTGGAACATGCCTGGGAGGCCCACACCCGCGGCCCGCACCACGACGCGATCGCCACCCTCACTCTCGAGCAGGTGGAGATGTTCCAGCGCGACTACACCGAAACCCTGGCCGATCTGCTTCGTACCGACGTAGATCACCTTCTCACCTCTGAAGTGATCTACGCCTTCGGCGGCGGGTAGGCAGCCCGCAGGCGTGCGTCGTCCGCTCGTGAACGGACGCGGTCCGGTGCGAGCTCGTGAGCCTCCGGCGATCGTGGTATTCCGCGGAACCGCCGGCCACGTCTGATCGGCCATCCTCCATAAAGATAATCAACGCTGTTGACGTCACTTCACATAATGATCAACAACAACTCCACCCGGCCATGCAGCTGACCACCGGGGGAGAAGTCATGATCAACTTGCTTGTGTTGGATGTGATCTTGTGATCTGTCGGCCTTCGGGCTGGATCGAAATCGAAGTCAATCTTCCTGGGGTCGGGCGGCGCGAGGTCCGCGGTAGCGGCAGATCCTGTTCGTCGCGGGCCTCCTGCTGGCCGGGAGTCGGGGCGAACGGGGGGAGCGGCTGATCAATCTCTACTTGACATAATGTGCATTATCGGCGCGTGCGGTGGGGTAGTGGTTGCTGGGTTTTTGGCTGTGTGGGTTGGCTTGGTGGGTGACGTGTTCCAGGTGGATGTGCATGCTGGTCGCCGGGTGGGCTGGGTGCTGGAGCTGGAGGTTGGTGATCGTCACGCTGGTGATCGTTGTCGTTGTCGTTGTCGCGGTCCGGTTGCCAGGTTCGAGCGGTCGAGCAGGTCGGCCGGGTGTGCTGGTCGTCGGTGGTGGTGTTTTCTGGTGGGTTACTGAGGGTGGTTGCCTGACTCCCCCGGCGTCGGCGTGGTCTGAGTTGGCGCGCGCCCCGCGTGGCCCCGGTGTCTCGGCGGTGTTCGGGTGGCACCGCCGCCTGGGTACCGGGGCGCTGGATGGGTGCGGTCAGGGGTGGGGCCTGTCCCCCGCGGTGTCGGGGGGTGGGCCGGCGAGGGGCTGGTGGGCGGCGTCGCCGGTGCAGCCGGTTTCCCAGGGCAGGGTGCCGGCGGGGTCACTCCAGATGATCTGGAGGGCGGTGACGGGTGGGCCGTCGGGGTGCTGGTAGGTGGCGTTGGCGTGGAGCAGCAGCTCGTCGCTGGCGGCGGGGTTGAGGGTGAGTAGGTGGTGGCGTCTGGGGGGTGCGAGGTCGTCGAGGGTGGTGTCGGCTGGCGGGGGGTCGCCGGCGCGGATGCGGGTGGCGAGCAGGTTGAGCAGGGCGGCGGCGTCGTGCGGGTGCAGGCCGGCGATGAGCAGTTCGGGGTGGTGCAGCGCGGTGAGGCCGATGGTGTAGGCGTAGTCGGGTTCGCCGGTGTCGGGTTCGGCGAGGACGGCCTGGACGGCCCAGCCGTGGCGGTGGATGGTGTCGCGGATCCAGGCGGCGCGCCGCCGGTGCCAGTCGAACTGCAGTTCGGTTTCCATGGTGTGCCTCCCCCGGGGTCGGTGGCGGGATGGCAGTGACGGTAGGCGGGGGCACCGACAGTTTTTTGGGGGTGCTGGGTCGTCTTGGGTGGCAGGTGGTGGGTGGGCCGGCCGGTGCGTCAGTGCACCGGCGGCGGCCCGGTCCACGGGCTGGGGTGGGTCAGTGGGTGTCGAGGTCGAGGGCGAGGCTGTTCATGCAGTAGCGCTGGCCGGTGGGGCCGGGGCCGTCGTCGAAGACGTGGCCGAGGTGTCCCCTGCAGCGGGCGCAGCGGACCTCGGTGCGGATCATGCCGTGGGAGCGGTCCTCGACGAGTTCGACGGCGTCAGCGACGGCGGGTTCGGTGAAGCTGGGCCAGCCGGAGCCGGAGTCGTACTTGGTGTCGGAGGTGAACAGCGCCGCGCCGCAGCCGCCGCAGCGGTAGGTGCCGGTTTCCTTGCTGTAGGTGTAGGCGCCGGTGAAGGGGGGTTCGGTGGCGGCCTGGCGCAGGATGGCGTAACGCTGGGGTGAGAGTTCGGCGCGCCACTGCTCGTCGGTCTTGGTGACGTCGGCGGCGTCGGGGCCGGTGGGGGTGGCGTGGTCGCTGGTGGTCATGGCGTCACGGGGTCCTTTCTGGGTGGATTCGTCGATGGGCGATGCGACGGGGTGGTGGGGTCACTCCCCCGGTCCGGTGCGGGTCAGGGGGGCGGCGGCGACGACGCCACCGAGGGCGGCGGTGGCCATGAGGGTGCCGATGGCGGGTGGCAGGTGGCCGCGGGCGGTGGAGGTCGCGAAGACGGAAACGTCGGCGGCGTCGGCGATCATTCCGGCCCACAGCCAGGTGGTGGTGTCGCGGCCGGTGGTCATCGCGGCGAGCAGGCCGGCGCCGAGGGCGAGGTCGCGGATGCCGGCGAGGCGGGCGACCCAGGCCAGGCGGGTGGCGGTGAGTCGGTCGACGCCGGTGATGCGCAGGGTGTCCACGGCGCGGGTGAGCACGAGGGTGCCGACGGTGGCGCGGGTGATGCCGAGGGTGGCCGTGTGCAGGGTGCGGATGGGACGGGTGGGGCGTTTCGCTGTGGGGTGGGGACGCTGCGCGTTCATGATTGTGTTACGGGTCCTTCCTCGGCGGGAACGTCTCGGCTGGCNAGAACGTTGTCGAGGGGTAGTTGCACACGTCTCGACGCTCGGAGGAGTTATATGGGCGAGCGCATCCTGCGGGGAAGCCGTCTCGGTGCAGTGTCCTACGAGACTGACCGCAGCACCGAGCTTGCCCCACGGCAGTCGGCGTCCTACGACTGCCCCAACGGCCACCAGTTCACCATGCCCTTCGCGGCTGAGGCGGAGGTGCCGTCGGTGTGGGAGTGCAAGGTCTGTGGTGGGGCGTCGGTGATCGTCGATGGTGAGCGGCCTGAGCCGAAGAAGTCGAAGCCGCCGCGGACGCACTGGGACATGTTGATGGAGCGCCGGACCACCGATGATCTGGAGGAGGTTCTGGCGGAGCGGTTGGCGGTGCTGCGCGGGACCGGTGAGGGCCGGCGTACCGCGTAGCGGGGCTGTTTGTCGGTGGTTGCGGGGTCGGGCACGGGGATGTGCGTGCCCGACCCTTTGGCATGCCCGGGGTGGCTGTTCTGGGTGATGTGGCGGCTGCGGGGGGTGACGGGTGGGGGTCGGTCTGGTGGTGGTTAGGCGCTGTGGCTGGTGGTGACGTTGTCGGGGTGGTCGGTGGGGATGTCGGGGTTGGCGGTGGGTTGGCGTGGGGTGGGGTTGGCTGGGAGGTGGGGGGTGCGGGGGGTGGGCCGGCGGCGGCGGGTGGTGGCGGCCCACCAGGCGACGCGCCAGAAGGCTTCGGCGACGATGGCGTTGCTCATCTTGGAGGTGCCGCGTTCGCGTTCGACGAAGGTGATGGGGACTTCGGTGACGCGGTAGCCGGAGCGCCAGGCCTGCCAGGCGAGGTCGACCTGGAAGCAGTAGCCCTGGGAGGAGACGCCGGTCAGGTCGCGGTCGCGCAGGACGTCGGCGCGGTAGGCGCGGTAGCCGGCGGTGGCGTCGCGTAGCGGCATGCCGAGGGCGGCGCGGACGTAGATGTTGCCGCCGCGGGAGAGCAGCAGCCGGGTGCGGGGCCAGTTGCGGACCTCTCCCCCGGGTACCCAGCGGGAGCCGATGACGAGGTCGGCGTGGGCGAGGGCGGCGAGCAGGCGGGGTAGCTGTTCGGGCTGGTGGGAGCCGTCGGCGTCCATTTCGACGATGACGTCGTAGCCGTGGTCGAGGGCCCAGGTGAAGCCGGCGATGTAGGCGGTGCCGAGGCCGGCTTTGCCGTCGCGGTGCAGGACGTGGATGTGGTCGTCGTTGTCGGCGAGTTCGTCGGCGATCTTCCCGGTGCCGTCGGGGCTGGCGTCGTCGATGACGAGCAGGTCGACCGTCGGGTTCGCCGCGCGCAGGCGGCGGGCGGTGTCCGGGAGGTTGTCCCGCTCGTTGTAGGTGGGGACGCAGACGACAACGCGGTGGAGATCCACGCGGTTCCTTTCCTGATCGGGGGCCATATCCGTCAGGCCGGCCCGGCGGGCGTCACCGTGGGTGTCGTCTCGTGGGGTCGTGGTGCCTGCGGGGTGGTGCCGGTGTGGTCGGGGTCGCCGGTGGGGCGGGTTCGGCGGCGGATCACTCCCGCCATCATGGCGCCCAGGCCGAGGGNGAGCAGCACCGCCTCGGGGACGATTCCGGCACGGTCGGCGAGGGTTTGGCTGGTGCGTCGGGGCAGGGCGGCGGTGAGGACGCCGGGTTCGTACAGGCCGGTCTTGGCCAGCAGGGTGCCGTCGGGGGCGATGAGGGCGCTTTCGCCGCTGGTGGAGACCTGGACGGTGGCGCGGCCGTGTTCGACGGCGCGTAGCCGGGACATGGCGAGTTGCTGCTGGCTTTCGCCCTTGCGGCCGAAGGAGGCGTTGTTGGTCTGGATGACGAGGATCTGCGCGCCGTGGTCGACGGTGTCGCGGACGAGGTCGTCGTAGGCGACTTCGAAGCAGATGACGTCGCCGATGGTGGTGCCGGCGGCGTGCAGGGCGCCGGGGCTGTGGCCGGGCAGGAAGTCGCTGGGCATCTCGTTGGCGAAGCGGCCGATGAGGCGGGTGAGCAGGGCGCGGCCGGGGAGGTACTCGGCGAAGGGGACGGGGTGTTGTTTGACGTACATCTGGCCGGTGAAGCCGTCGGCGGTCCAGATCATGCCGGCGTTGCGGACGTGGCGGGGGCCGGGGCCGTCGAGGACGGCGCCGACGAGGACGGGGGCGCCGGCGGTGCGGGCGGCGCCGCGCAGGGCGGCTGCGACGGTGGGGTCTCGCTGGGGGTCGAGGTCGGAGGAGTTCTCCGGCCACAGGACGAGATCGGGGGCGGGGCGGCGGCCGGCGGCGACGTCGGCGGCGAGGCGGCGGGTGCCGGCGACGTGGTTGGCGGTGACCTGGAAGGCGCGGCCGAGGGCGTGGATGCCGCCGTCGGCGGGGACGTTGCCCTGGATGGCGGCGACGGTGAGGGTGCCGTGTTCGGCGGTGGTGGGCAGCGGGACGAGCAGGCCGGCGAGGGTGAGGGCGGTGGCGCCGAGCAGGGGTGCGGCGAGGCGTCGCGGTGCGGTGCGCCGGTGGCCGGTGGTGGCGCGGGCCAGGGTGTGGGCGTGGGTGATGGCGAGGGCGAGCAGGGCACCGGTGGCGGCGACGACGGCGGTGAGCAGGGGTGCGCCGCCGAGGGCGGCGAGTCCGGTCAGCGGGCTGTCGGACTGGGTGAAGGCGAGCCGGCCCCAGGGGAAGCCGCCGAAGGGGGCGCGTCCGCGCAGGGCCTCCTGGGCGACCCAGACGGCGCCGGTCCACAGCCAGGGTGCGGGCAGGCGCCAGACGAGGGTGGTGGCGGGGGCGACGAGGGCGAGGATGGCGGCTTCGGCGACGGCGAGGGCGATCCAGGCGTCGGCGCCGACGAAGGAGACGAAGCGCAGCAGCGGCAGGCAGAACGCGAGGCCGAACAGCAGGCCCAGGGCGTAGGAGGCGCGCAGGCGGCGGCCGCGGACGGTGAGGGTGAGCACGGTGACGGCGATCGGTGCGAGCGGCCAGGCGCCGACCGGTGGGGTGGCGAGGTAGAGCAGGGCGCCGCCGAGCAGGGCGGCCAGGGCCGGGGGGGTGCGTCGGCGCAGGGTGGCGCGGCGGCGGGTCCGGCGGGCGGGCCGCTCTTTGCCGGCCTGGCCGGCCTGGTTGGGCTCGGTCCGGTCGGGTTCGGTGGCGGTCGCGGCGGCCGGGGTGGGCGCGGCGGGTGTGGGGGGTGACGGGTCGCTTGCCCGCGGCGGCTCGATGCCGGTCCGGGGCTGGGGCGGGACGGCGGCGGGCTGGGTCGGCGCGGCGGCGGTGTCGCCGGTCGCCTGGGCCGTGGGGCTTCCGGTGGCCGGCGTGGGGGTCACCCGACCAGTTTCTGTCACGCGGGCCGCGCTGACCACGCCGCCCCTGACCCGAAGGGGGCTCGAAGTGTGGTGGCGGTGTGGCCTGGCGGTGGGGTGGGGCTGGTTGGTGGTGGTTCACCTCTCGACGTTATCGAACATCTGTGCGAATATGGGATTGGTTTCGGGGTGGGGGTGAGCGTGGAGTTCAGTGTGGGGTGTCGTGCAGGATGCGGCCGCGCAGCACGGTGCGCCGGCAGCGGGGGGTGGGGCCGGTGAGGTCGGGCAGGCCGGCGACGGCGCCGCGGGGGTCGGTGGACCAGGCGGCGATGCGGGTGTCGGGGGCCTGGACGACGAGGTCGCCGTGGTGGTCCCAGACGGCGTAGGTGGCGGGGTGGCCGGGGGCGAGGATGCCGTGGCCGTCGGTGTCGGCGCGGGCGGCGCGCCAGCCGCCGCGGCTGGCGGCGGTGAAGGCGGCGCGGGCGGAGATGCGGGCGGCGGGGGTGTGGTGGTGTGCGGCGGCGCGGATGGCGCCCCAGGGGTCCAGGGGGGTGACGGGGGCGTCGGAGGAGAAGGCCAGCGTGATGCCGGCGCGGGTCATGGCGGCGTAGGGGTTCATGGCGCCGGCGCGGGTGGGGCCGAGGCGGGTGGCGTACATGCCGTCCTCGCCGCCCCAGCGGGCGTCGAAGGCGGGTTGGGCGCTGACGATGATGCCGAGGGCGGCCAGGCGTGGGAGGTGGTCGGTGGTGGTCATCTCGGCGTGTTCGAGGCGGTGGCGGCCGGCGGCGATGCGGGCGAGTCCGATTGTGGTGGCGGCGGCCTCCAGGCCGGTGAGCACGGTGGTGATGGCGGCGTCGCCGATGGCGTGGAAGCCGGTCTGCAGGCCGGCGTCGGTGGCGTCGAGGACGGCGTCGCGGATGGCGTCGGCGTCGAGGTGCAGGGTGCCGTGGGTGTGGGGGCGGTCGGCGTAGGGGGTGTGCAGGGCGGCGGTGTGGGAGCCCAGGGAACCGTCGACGAAGGCGTCGCCGCCCCAGGCGGCGCCGAGTTCGACGGCGGTGGGCAGGTCGCCGGCCCAGTAGCCGACGATGTCGGGTCCGGTGACGGTGCGGGCGTGGGCGAGCAGGCCGGCGAGGTCGTCGGCGGAGGAGACGTCGGGTCCGGCCATCTCGTGCAGGGCGGCGATGCCGAGGGCGGCGGCGTGGGTGCGGGTGGTCTGCCAGGCGTGGCGGCGCTGGCTGGGGGTCAGGGTGGTGTCGGCGGTGCGGCGGGCGGCGTGGTGGGCGGTGCCGGTGACGAGGCCGTCGGGGTGCCAGCCGGGGTGGGTGGCGGCGTCGGCGGCGGTGGCCAGGGCGGTGGAGATCACGGCGGTGTGCCCGTCGACGCGGGCGAGGTAGACGGGGGCGCCGCCGGTGGCGCGGTCGAGTTCGCCGGCGGTGGGGGGTGTGGGGTCGGCCCAGGCGGTCTCGTCCCAGCCAGTGCCGAAGACGGTGGTGTGCCGGTGGCGGCGGGCGTGGGTGGCCAGGGCGTCGAGGGCGGCGGTGCGGGTGGGGGTGGCGGTGAGGTCGAGGCCGGTCAGGGCGAGGCCGGTGGCGGTGGTGTGAATGTGGGCGTCGACGAAGGCGGGGGTGATCAGTGCGCCGTCGAGGTCGATGACGGTGTCGGCGTCGAGGGTGGCGGCGGTGTCGTCGGAGCCGATCCAGGCGATGGTGGCGTGGTCGGTGAGCATGGCGGTGGCGGTGGGGCTGGTCGGGGTGTGGATGTGGCCGCCCCGGTAGAGCACGGTGCGGCGGGGGGTGTGGGGGTCGGTCACGCTGGTGAGTCTGCCTGCCCGTCGGGTCGGCTGGTCGCCGGGTATGTCTACGCCGTGGTGCCCGTCGAGCCGGGGCGGGCCGCCGATCTTGCCCGGGTGCTGCGCGAGGCCGGTGCCGCCCTCGTGCCCGGCGTCGGGGAGCAGGTCGTGGCGTGCCGGGCGGCGCGGGTCGCGAGTCGAGCGGTGGTTCGGCCCGGGGCGGCGGCACCTGTTCGACGCGGCCCGCGGCGCGGCGCTCACTGGCCGAGTGGCGCTCCCGACCTGTTTCCCGGCTTACCCGGAGGGCGTCGGGTCACAGGGCGGGGGGGCGGCCCTCGTAGGGGGTGGAGAGCACGACCATGGTGCGGGTGGACACGTTCGCCGCGGCGCGGATGCGCTGGAGCAGGATCTCCAGGTCGCCGGGGCTGGCGACGCGCACCTTGAGCAGGTAGCTTTCCTCCCCGGCGACGCTGTGACAGGCCTCGATCTCGACGATGTGGGCGAGCCGGTCGGCGGCGTCGTCGGGTTGGCTCGGGTCGATCGGGGTGATCGAGACGAAGGCGGTCAGGGGCAGACCCACCTGGGAGGGGTCGACCAGCGCCGTGTAGGACGTGATCACTCCACGTTGTTCCAGACGTCGTACGCGCTGATGGACGGCGGAGACCGACAGGCCGGTGGCCCGGCCGAGGTCGGTGAAGCTCATGCGCCCATCTCGGCACAGCATCTGCACGATTCGACGGTCGAGATCTTCCAGCACGATCCGGAGCGTACGCAGGTCGGCGCGGGGCGAGGGAGCTGTTTCTGGTCCGTTGCCTGGTCCCGGTGGGACAGCCGGTACGGTCGGGATCAGGTGTGGGTGGGGCGCGGTCGCGCGGCGCTGCCGTCGTGATGGCGGTGATAAGGGCGTCGGGCGGGGCGGGCGGTCCCGGGGCGTGGGTGGTGTGTGGACGGTCCGGGTGTGTGGACGGTCCGGGTGTGTGGACGGTCCGGGGCGTGGGTGGTGTAGGGCGGGGGGACGGACGGGTAGGGGGCGGATCGGTGATGGCGCGAGGTCCGGCGGTGGATCCGGTGGTGAGCGGCCCGGCGCGTGAGCGGGGCGGCGGGTTGTTGCTCGCCGATGCTCCGTCGCTGTACTTCCGGGCGTTCTACGGGGTGCCGCGTGCGGTGCGGGCGCCGGATGGGACGCCGGTCAACGCGGTGCGGGGTCTGCTTGACGTGCTGGCACGTCAGATCGTCGAGATCCGCCCGCGGGGGCTGGTGGCCTGTTTCGACGCCGACTGGCGTCCGGCGTTCCGGGTGGCGTTGCTGTCGTCGTACAAGGCGCACCGGGTGGCCGTGCCCGCCGACCGGGCCGGCGTCTCGGTGGTGGGCGGGGATGCGGTGGTGGGCGGGGACGTCGAGGAGGTCGCCGATGAGCTGACCGTTCAGCTTCCGATCATCGATGCGGTGCTGGACGCGTTCGGGATCGCCCGGGCGGCCGCGGTGGGGTTCGAGGCCGACGACGTCATCGCCACCCTCGCGACCCGCCACCGTGGCGGCGGGGTGGACATCCTCACCGGGGACCGGGATCTGTTCCAGCTCGTCGACGATCATGCCGGGGTGCGGGTGCGCTACGCGGTGGAGAAGTTCGCCGTGGTCGACGAGGCGTCCGTCACCGCCCGCTACGGCATCCCGGGGCGGGCCTACGCCGATTTCGCGGTGCTGCGCGGCGATCCCAGCGACGGGCTGCCCGGGGTCGGCGGCATCGGCGCGAAGACCGCGGCGATGCTGCTGAACCGGTTCGGGTCGCTGGCGGCGATCCTCGCCGCGCTCGACACTCCCCCGGCTCCCCCGGCTCCCCCGGCTTCGGTGGCCGCGGGCGCGCGGGGTGGCGCGCGGGCGGAGGGGATGCCGGTGGCGGCGCGGCGGCGGCTGCTGGCCGCCCGTGACTACCTCGACGCCGCGGTGGGGGTGGTCGCGGTGGTGCGTGACTGCGACGTCGGTGACGTCGACGGGCGGCTGCCGGTCAGCCCGGCCGACCCGCAGGCGGTGCTGGCGCTGAGCGAACGGTGGGGGCTGGCGGGGCCGTGCACGCGGCTGATGTCCGCCCTGGACGCGGTCGGTGCCGGCTGAGCGGCCCAACCCCGCGGCCGGGGTAGGGCGTCGCCCTCCCTCGGGTCGCCCTCCCCCGGGGGAGGGTTTGGACTGCCCCCGTTCGGGGGTCCGCGGCAGCGCCCCACCACGGGGTGGCCCGGTCGTGGCCCCGCGCTGGGGAAGCAGATGGGTGGGGTGGTTGTCCACGTGGCTGGCCGGATCGTGGGGCTGCCCGTCACCGCGCAGGGGGGCGGACGGTAGGTTTCCCTGCGTACCGCGGCCTGGGCACGCACCCGTGATGAGCAGGTTGGCGCCGCGGGGGCGAGGCGTCGCCTAGGGTTGCCCTCCGGATGTGCACCCGCCCATCCGGATTTACGGCGGGTGCGGGTGCCCGAATGAGGGTGTCGGCGGTGACGGCAGCGGAGGTCAGGGTGGGGCTGCGCGAGCGGCTCGCGGGCAGGCGTGTGTTCGTGACCGGGGTGACCGGATTCATGGGCGAGGCTCTGCTGGAACGGTTGCTGTCGGATTTCCCCGACACCTCGGTGGTGGCGCTGGTGCGGCCGCGGGGCAGTCACACGGGGGCGGCGCGGCTGGCGCGGATGCTGCGCAAGCCGGCGTTTCGCCAGTTGCGCGACCGGCTCGGGTCGGCGGGGCTTGCCGAGCTGGTGGCGCGCCGCGTCGAGGTCGTCGAGGGTGACCTGTCGCGGCTGCCGGCGTTGCCCGGCGACATCGACGTCGTCATCCACTGCGCCGGGGAGGTGTCGTTCGACCCGCCGATCGACGACGGGTTCCGGATCAACGTCGGTGGGCTGCAGGAGCTGCTGCGGGCGCTGGCGGCCGCGGGGGCACGTCCGCATCTGGTGCACGTGTCGACGGCGTATGTGGCGGGGCTGCGTTCGGGGCACATCGCCGAGGGGTCGCTGGCCCACGATGTGGACTGGCGGGTCGAGCAGGACTCGGCTTCCCGGGTGCGTCAGCAGACCGAGGACGCCTCACGGTCGCCGGAGAACTCGGCGCGGTTTCGGACGCAGGCGCAGCGGCGGTTCGCCGCAGCCGGGGCGCAGACGGTGTCGGCGGAGGCGGAGAAGCTGCGGCGGGCGTGGGTGGCGCGCCGGCTGGTCGAGGCCGGCGGGCAGCGTGCGCAGGTGCTGGGTTGGACCGATGCGTACACGTTCACCAAGGCGTTGGGGGAACGGTTCCTCGAGGAGGCGCACGGCGATCTGCCGTTGACGATCCTGCGGCCGTCGATCATCGAAAGTGCGTTGGCGCGGCCGTTCCCTGGGTGGATCGAGGGGTTCAAGATGGCCGAGCCGCTGATCCTGGCCTATGGCCGTGGGGAGCTGCCGGACTTCCCGGCCTCCCCGGACGCGGTCGTCGACATCATCCCGGTGGATCTGGTCGTCAACGCGACGTTGGCCGCGGCGGCGACGGTGCCGCCGGTGGACCGTCCGGCCTACTACACGGTGTGTTCGGGGTTCCGTAACCCGCTGCTGTTCCGGGATCTGTATGCCCATGTGCGCGAGTACTTCCTGGCCGATCCGCTGCCGCAGCGGGGCCGGGGGGCGATCGCGGTGCCGTCGTGGCCGTTTGCGGGGGCGGCGGCGGTGGAGGCGCGGCTGCGGCATTCCGAGCGGCTGGTGGGGCTGGCCGGGCGGGCGTTGGCGCAGGTCCCGGCGTCGGCGCGGACGCGGGCGTTGGCCGGGGAGCTGGAGCGGGCGCAGAGCCGGGTGGCGTTCCTGCGTCGCTATTCGGATGTGTACCGGGCGTACACGAAGGCGGAGCTGGTCTACGTCGACGATGCGACGGCGGCGTTGCACGAGGCGTTGGATCCGGCTGACCAGGTGGAGTTCGGGTTCGATCCGGCGTGCTTCGACTGGCGGCACTACCTGCAGCAGGTGCACTGCCCGGCGGTGACGGCGGTGCTGCGCCGTCCGCGTGAGGCCGCGCCGCGCCGGCGGTTGTCGGGGCATCTGGCCGCCGGCGACGGGGTGCTGGCGGTGTTCGATCTCGACGGTGCGGTGGCGAGCGCGACGGTGATCGAGTCGTATCTGTGGATGCGGCTGGCCGACGCGGGGCCGCGTCGGCGTGCGCGGGAGCTGGCGGGGCTGGCGGCGGCGCTGCCCGGGTATGTGCGCGCGGAGCGGCGTGACCGGGGGCATCTGATGCGCGCGGTGTACGCCCGTTATGCGGGGGTGGATCCCGAGGAGCTGGAGCGTCTGGTTGCCGAGGTGGCCGGGGACATTCTGCTGCGGCGGGTGAAGCCGGCGGGGATCCGCCGCGTGCGGGAGCATCGGGCGGCGGGGCATCGCACGGTGCTGCTGACCGGGGCGGTGGAGGTGCTGACCCGGCCGTTCGCGCCGCTGTTCGACGAGATCGTCGCCGCTCGGCTGGAGGTGGGCGCCGATGGGCTGCTCACCGGCCGGTTGGCGTCCTCGCCGCTGGTCGGGGATGCGCGGGCGGCGTATCTGGGTCATCATGCGCGCAGCACGGGTGCGGATCTGGTGGCGTCGTGGGCGTATGCGGACAGCCAGTCGGATCTGCCGTTGCTGCGGGCGGTGGGTAATCCGGTGGCGGTGAACCCGGATGTGGCGTTGCACCAGGTGGCGCGGGGTGCGGGCTGGCCGATCGAGGAGTGGGCGGCGGCGGCGGGGGAACCGCGGCTGGTGGTGGGCAGTCGGGTGGAGCGGGGCTGGCAGGCCGCGGCGGCGCGGGCCCGTGCCGCCGTCGGTGCTGGCAGTGGTGCTGGTGCTGGCAGTGGTGCCGGTGGGGTGGGCGGTGTGGGTGGTGCCGGTGGGGTGGGGGGTGGGGGGTGACTCGCGGGTTGGAGCTGTATGAGTCCCCGGCGCGCCATGTCGCCGCCCGGCTGGTCGCCCAGGCGCCCGGCGGGGCGTTCGCCGGGCTGGGTCGGGCGGTGCCGTTGCGGTATGTGGATCGTGATGATCCGCGGCCGCCGGATGAACGCTGGGTGCGGGTGCGTCCGTCGCTGGCGGGGATCGGCGGGGCGGAGCTGGCGCTGGTGACCGGGCGGGCGTCGGCGTATCTGACGGCGGTGGTCGGGTTGCCGTTCGTGCCGGGACGGGAGGTCGTCGGCCGGGTGGAGCAGCAGGTGACCCTTCCCGACGGCCGGGTGCTGGCCGCGGGTGCCCGGGTCGTCGTCGACCCGGTGGCGCCCCCGGCGCCGCGGGCGGGTGAGGTCGGGGTCGGTGGCGGTGGGTGGAGCCGGGTCATGCTCGCCCATCGCGGTCAGCTTCAGGCGGTGCCCGACGGCCTGCCCGACGAGCGGGCGGTGCTGGTCGATGCGCTGGCCCGCGCCGTGCACACGGTCGACCGGGCCCGGGTGGTGTCCGGGGCGCGGGTGCTGGTCGTCGGTGCGGGGGCGGTCGGGCTGTGCACGGTGCTGGCGTTGCGGGCGTTCACCGACGCCGGGTCGGTGGCGGTCGTGGCGCGTCATCCGCGCCAGGCGCAGGTGGCCGGCCGGTTCGGCGCGGACGCGGTGTTCGACCCGGCCGGGGCGGTTGCCGGGGTGCGCCGCGGCACGCGGGCGCTGCGGGTGACCCCGCCGTCGGGCGGGTCGTTTCTGCTTGGCGGGGTGGATGTGGCGGTGGACGCGGCGGGTAGCGGTGAGGCGCTGGCGACGGCGCTGCGCACGACGCGGGCGGGCGGCCGGGTGGTGGTGGCCGGTATCCCGTCGGATCGGGTGGATCTGACGCCGCTGTGGGCGCGGGGGCTGGAGCTGGTCGGGGCGGCGCGGACCAGCGCCGATCCGGGTGCGGCNGACGTGCTGGCGCGGGCGTGGGAGCTGGCCGCGACCGCGCCGCTGGATGGGCTGGTCACCGGCGGCTATCCGCTGACTCGCTGGCGGGACGCGCTGGCCCATGCGTGGGACGCGGGGCGGCTCGGCGCGGTGCGGGTGGCGTTCGATCCGGCGGCGCCGTCGTGACCCGGGTCGGGCGGACCCGGGCTGGGCGGACCCGGGCTGGGATGGCGGGGGTGGACTGGGCGCACGCAGGGTGTGGCTCATCGGGGCGGACGTGGAGAGGATCGCGACAGTGAGACCGGGGTTCGTGCTCGAGGTCGACGAGCGGACTCCCCCGCTGCTGGTCCATTCCGGCGCCGGGGTGCTGCTGGAACGGTTCCCGCTGGGTACGCGGGTGGTGTATCCGCCGCAGCCGCGGCCGGGGGTCGGTGACGTCGACGCGGCGATCGGCGCGGCGTTGGCCGAGCCGGTGGGCAGTGCGCCGCTGTCGGCGCTGCTGCGTCCGGGGATGCGTCTGGCGATCAGCGTGGATGATCTGCGTACCCCGCAGCCGCGGGTGCGGGGTGTCGACGCGCGCGGGCGGATCCTGGAGCAGGTGCTGAGCGCGGCGGCGGCGGCCGGCGTCGACGAGGTGACGCTGGTGGTGGCCAACGGGCTGCACCGGCGGCTGAGTGCCGCGGAGGTGGCGGGGATCGTCGGGGAGCGGGTGTTCCGCTCGTTCTGGCCGACGCAGTTGGCCTGCCATGACGCCGAGGACGCGGCGAACCTCGTCGAGGTCGGCCGCAGCGACGCCGGCGAACCGGTCCAGATCGCCCGGGCGGTGGCCGAGGCCGATCTGCTCGTCGCTGTGGGGATCGTGCAGGGTCCTGGGCAGGGTGGGCTGGGTGCGCTGGTCGAGGGGTTGTCGTCGTATGCGTCGTTGCGCGCGGTGCACGGGGTGGCCGCGGTGACGCAGGCCGCCGCGGCGGGTGCGGGCGGCGGCGGGACGGTGGACGGCCGGGTGGTGCAGGGTGCGGCGGCGGGCCGGGTGGGGGCGGTGCTGGGTGCGGCGGTGCCGGTGTTCGCGGTGGCGGCGACGGTGAACGCGGCCGTCGGGCCGGGGCCGTTTCTGACCCGCCGGGAGTGGGAGTGGTCGCCGGCTGATTCGGCGTTGGCGTTCGGGGTGGGCCGGGGCCTGGAGCTGCTCGGGGGGCGGGGGCGGGCGCGGGTGCTGCGCGATCTGGCCGCCGACTATGCGATCACCTCGGTGACGGCCGGGGAGCCGCAGGCGGTGGCGGTGGCGGCGTGGCAGGCGGTCGACGCCCAGCAGCGGGTCGACGTCGACGGGCAGAGTGACGTCGTCGTCGTGGGGCTGCCCCCGTTCGGGGCGTATCAGGGTGGGGCGCCGGCGGATCCGGTGCTCGCCGCGCACGGTGCGCTCGCCGACGTCTTCGCCCGCCACCGGGGGCGGCCCGTCGTCCGCGAGAACGGGGCGATGATCGTCTACCATCCGGTGGCGGCCCGGTTCTCCCAGTTGCATCAGCCGTCGTATGTGGACTTCTACGAGGAGGTGCTTGCCGAGTCGAGTGATCCGGCGACGATCGAGGCGAAGTTCGAACGGCAGTACGCCACCGACCCCTGGTATGCGTCGCTGTACCGGACGTCGCTGGCGCATCACGGGGTGCATCCGTTCCACCGCTGGTATGAGACGGCGCCGGCGCGGGCGCATCTGGCCGAGGTGGTCTTCGTCGGCGGGGATCGGGCGGTGTGCGCGCGGCTGGGTTACCGGGCGGCGTCGACGCTGGCGGACGCGTTGGAGATCGTGGCGGGGTCGGTGGGCCGTGACCCGTCGATCACCTACCTGCACAGCCCGCCGCAGCTGATCACCGAGGTGCGGTGAGGGGTGCTGGGGTCGCGCCGTGACGGGCGGGTTGCTGGGCGCGGCTGGGTGCGGCGGATCGGACCGGTAGGACGAAGGTGTTCGGGACGGATGGGTGATCGGGATGGGTAGGCCGCGACGGGGTGTGGGGCTGCGCGAGGCCGCACGGGGTTTTCGTCGGGGTGGCCCGCAGTGGGCGCCGGTCGGCGACGCGGGCGGTGCGGCGCGGCCGGCGTCGCGGGAGTTTCCCACCGGGTGGGCGCGCGGCGGGGCGGCGCGCACGACCCGGGCGGTGTTCCTGCGCGGGGTGATGAACCCGCTGCTGCATGCCTCGCTGACCGCGGATACGCATGGCGCGGAGGTGTTCGACGCCGTCCGCGACACCCCGGTGATCATCGTGTCGAATCACACCAGCCATCTCGACGCCCCCATGCTGCTGTGCGCGCTGCCCGGGCGGGTGCGTTCGCGGACCGCGGTGACGGCGGCGGCGGACTACTTCTTCGACAGTGTGTGGCGGGGGGCGGGCAGCGCGTTGGCGTTCGCGACGGTGCCGATCGACCGTAGCGGCGGGGCGCCGTCGTCGACGCCGATGGATCTGCTGCGCGACGGCTGGAACCTGGTGATCTTCCCGGAGGGGACGCGGTCGCGGGACGGGGCGCGGGGCCGGTTCCGGCTGGGGGCGGCGTATCTGGCGATCAACGCCGGGGTGCCGGTGGTGCCGGTGGGGGTGCGGGGGGCGTTCGCGGCGATGCCGCGGGGCCGGTCGTGGCCGGTGCCGGGCCGCCCGCAGGTGACGGTGCGCTTCGGTCGGCCGCTGCGCCCGGCGCCCGGTGAGGATGTGCGGACGTTCACCGCCCGGCTGGCCGCCGAGGTCGACCGGCTGTGCGCCGAGGACGCCACCAGCTGGTGGGATGCCACCCGTGCCGCGCTCGCCGAGCAGCCCACCGACTCCCCTGTCGCCACCGACTCCCCTGTCGCCGCGGGCGCGCCGACCGCGGCCGGGCCCGACGTGTCCGACGTGCCACCACGCCAGCCGACCGCCGCCGACCATGCCGACGCTGACGGCCTGTCCCCCGCTGCTGGGCCTGTGCTCGGCGGGCCGCGCCTTGACCAGGGGGACGACGACGGATCGGGCGGCAGCCCGGCCGCGCCGACGGCCGCTGTCGGCGCGGCGCGCACCCTGGGCCGCCACCGTCCCCGCGTCGCGGCGCGCAGCGGGACCGGCCCGGTGTCGATCTCCGCGCGGCTGCGCGGCGCCCCGGACACCCCGACGGCGCGCTGGCGGCGGATCTGGGCGGCCACCGAACCGTTGCCGCGCAGCACCTCCCGCTCCCCCTGGCGGCGCTGAGCGCCGCCGCGGCTGTCCGGGGCAGATCGTCGGGCGGGCGACGATGACGTGCGGGTGGGAGGGGCACGCACATGGTCGGCGACGAGCCGGGCGAGCTTGTCGCCCATGACCCGGCGTGGGCTGGCCGGTTCGTCGAGCAGCGCGACCGGCTGGCGGCCATCCTGGGGGATCTGCTGGCCGGCGCGGTGGAGCAGATCGGCTCCACCGCGGTGGCGGGCCTGCCCGCCAAGCCCGTCGTCGACATCCTCGCCCCGGTGCACGACCTGGACACCGCGCGCGGCGCGGTGCCGGCGCTGGCCGCCGAGGGCTGGCTGTACTGGCCGCAGGATCCGGCTGGCGGCTACCGTCTGTGGTTCCTGCGCCCCCATCCGGCCGCGCGCACCCACCATCTGCACGTGATTGCCTATGACGATCCGCACGCCCGCGCCCTGCTCGCCTTCCGCGACGCCCTGCGCGCCGATGCGGATCTGCGCGGGCGGTACGCGCGGCTCAAACGGCGCCTGGCCGCGGCGCATCGCGACAACCGCAACGCCTACACCAACGCCAAGGGCGTCTTCGTCGACGAGGCGCTGCGCGCGGTCGGGATCGACCCGCCGCGCCGCGACGTCCTGCCGGAATAGGCCGCGCGGCCGACGATCCCCGGCCCTCGGCCCCTGACCGGCCGCCGAGGTGCGCAGCGAGGCCGTCATGACCGACGGCGATGCTCGCCCGCCACGCGGTCCCGGCCGGCGCGCACCCAGCCGGCTGACGTCTGCCGGCGTGGGGCCGCCCGCGCCGCCGCTATCCCTGGGCGGGGCGGCGCCCGATGAGCCCCTCCTGCAGAGGGCTGCGGTGGGCGGCGACCCAGTGGTACGCCGCGCGCACCTCCTCGACGGCACCGGCCTCGCGCAGGTGCCGGGCGCCCGGCTGGCCGGCCCGCGCACCGGCCTCGATGCCGCGCCAGCATCGGTCCTGCCACCACAGGATCGTCTCGATCAGACGGTCGCGGTGTCGCAGCCCGTAGGCGTCGCAGATCACCGCGATCCGTCGGGTCACCTCGGTCAGGTCGGTCACCGACGGGCCGAGTCCGAGGAACTGCCAGCAGACGTGGGCGACGTCGTCGAGGCGCCGGCCGGGTGCGGCCAGATCCCAGTCCAGCAGTGCCACCGGGCGCAGCGCCCCGGCCACCGGCCGGTAGACGGTGTTGCGCGGCGCCAGGTCGTTGTGGCAGACGACCTCGCCGCCGTGCGCCAGTGCCGTCCCCGCGGTCAGGTCGTGGAGCTGACGGACCAGCTCGGCGAGGCGGGCGAGGCTGCCGTCGGCGGTGACGGCGGCCGGCTGGTCGGCCTGCCAGGCGACGTGGCCGGGCAGGTAGGTGAGGATCTCGCGGCCCTGCCCGTCGACGCCGAGCAGCCGTGGCGCTCCCTCGAAGCCGCGGTCCGCCAGCAGGCCCAGGAGGCGGTGGACGAACTCGGCGCGGTCCGGCGCGGGTCGGCGCACGGTGTCCCCGATCCGGACGACCGGGTTGACGAGCCCACCGGGCAGGGGTGTCTCCGTCATGGGCGCAACCGGGTCATAGCTGCATCCTCGCCGATCCGCTCGCCGTCCCGGGTGGACGTCGCCGAGCGTCGGCGGATCCCCGACCGAGTCACGTCTGCTCTGTGACGTTCATCACGTGATGATCGAGATGTGGATAACCCTGTCAACGGAGCGGTGGGTAACTCGGTGTGACCCTGTGGATGTCCTGTGGGGAAAGGGTGATCCCGCGCGGCGGGGAGAAGTCAAGGCGTTGCGGTGCGTATCTGGCGCGGTATCACTGATGCATGGCTCTGCCGCACCCGACCGCCCGGTCCACTCCGCCCGCCCGCCAGCCCGAGTCCGCCCGCCCGAGTTCGACGGCGCGCCCCGTCCAGGTCGGGGGCCCCGCTGCGCCGGCCGGCCCGCCCGCCCGGGCGCGGCTGGACACCGCCCGTCCGGGCACGGCGGGTCCGGGTCGTGCCGGTCCCGCCGGTGACCGCCACGCCGGCGGCCGTCCGGCGGCGGGTGGCGCGGCCGGGTCCCCGTGTGGGACGGCCGGGCCGGGGGGTGGGGCGGCGCCGCTGCCACCGAGTGTGGCTCGGGTCGCCGCACGCACCCGGCTGTCCGCCGAGCTGCTCGCCGCGATCCTGGAGGTCGAGCGGCGGACCCGGGCCACCCTGGACGACATCGAACGCGCCGACGCCCTCGCCGAGCGGCTGCTGGTCCGCCGTGGCCATCGTCTGCGCGCCACCGGCGGGCGCGGCGCCGGAACCAGCGGCGGTCCGGCCGCCGGCGGCTCGGGCCTGAGCGGTCCGAGCACCGCAGCCTCGGCGGCATAGGGTGCTCGCATGGCGACGATGACCGACGCGCAGTGGCGGGCGTTCGTCTCGGCGGGCACGCGCACCGGCAAGCTCGCCACCGTCCGCGCCGACGGCCGGCCGCACGTGGTGCCGATCTGGTTCCTCCTCGACGGCGCCGACGTCGTGTTCAACACCGGGGCGGAGTCGGTGAAGGGCAGGGCGCTGCGGCGCACCGGGGTCGCGTCGCTGTGCGTCGACGACGAGCGGCCGCCGTACTCGTTCGTCACCCTGGCCGGGCCGGTGGCGCTGTCCGAAGATGTGGCCGAGGTGCGCCGCTGGGCCACGCGCATCGCCGCCCGCTACATGGGCGCCGACCGCGCCGAGGAGTACGGCGCGCGCAACGGCGTGCCCGGCGAGCTGCTCGTGCGCCTGTCCCCCACCCAGGTCGTCGCCCTCGCCGACGTCGCGGACTGACCCCGATCCCGCCGAACTGCGCCACCGGTACCGGACTACCGGCGCTCAGCTGCCGGCACCGCGCCTGCCCTACGCCGACCCGGCGGCTTTCGTCAGGAGGCGCCGGCGGTGCGGGGGGCGTGGTCGACCGGGGGCGTGGAGATCAGCAGCAGGACCTCGTGCACCCGGGTGGCCAGCAGCCGCGACGGGCGGGTGTCGAGGATGGCGACCATCTCGTCGAGGACACCGCCGGCGGTGGCCGGGTCGTGGTTGACCAGCGTGGTGGCCAGCGCCGCCAGCGCCCAGCCGCGTTCGAGGGTGCCCGGGGTGGTGATCGCCACGGCGCGCCACGCCGCGGATCGGGCTCCGGGCACACCCAGCCGGGCCATCGCGTCGGCGACGACGCACGCCTCACGGACGTCGTCGAAGGCGGGCCAGCCGGGATGGCGCAGGCCGTGCACGACCGGGCGGTCGCGCAGGCGGGCCAGCGCGGCGTCGACGCCGGGTTCGTCTCCGGCGGCCGCGGCGAGGGTGACCTCGGCGGCGGCGGCCCAGCCGTGCAGGTAGGGATGCTCCACGGCGGCGGCCCGGGCGGCGGCGGCGCGGGCGGCGTCGAGGCGTCCGTCGGCGAAGGCGATCGCGGCGTCCAGGCTGCGGGAGGTGCCGGTGAGCAGCCGGTCGTCGAGCTGGGCGGCGAACTGCTCGGTGAGGGTGGCGAAGCGGCGGGCGGAGGTGTCCGCGCCGGTGTCCGCGGACAGCACACCCAGGTAGAACGACAGGTAGCCGGCGACGCGGGTCAGCTCGATGTGCACCGCGGGCGACAGCCGCCGCGCCAGGGCGGCCTGCACGCGGCGCCAGTCGCCGATGATCGGGCCGAGCAGGCTGGTGTGGGGCACGCTGAGCAGGGTGGTGGCGTAGCGGTACAGGCGGTCGTCGAACTCGCTGAGCGCCAGCGGGTCGGGGTCGGCGTAGGCGATCTCCCGGGAGATCATCGCCGCGGCGCGGGCGGCGGCGGACAGGCCGAAGCGGTCCGGCACCTGCGCGCCCGGCAGTTCCACCGCGTCCATGCCCTGCATCCCCTCCACCTCCCGGCCGGCGGCGCACACCGCCGGCCGGACCGCCCGTCCCGCGCCCGCCGTCACGTCCGGGCCGGGCCGGGGCCCGGGCGGGCCGTGCGCACCGCGCCGGCGCGGCCGGATGCCGCGGCGGCGCAGGCCGCAGGCAAGCCCACCCCTGTCCGTCACGCCGCGTTACCGTCGGGTGGTCGTGGGGCTGGTGCCCGCCGTGCCCGCCTTCTCTCGGCGGGCCCGCTGCGGGGTGCCGGAGCTGGGCTTCGACGCCGGGCACACGGCGACCCGTCCCTGGCGACGCCTCCTACCGGTGTGTAGCCGGATCGGTGGACGACGTGACGGTGGGCACGCTACCGCGCCCACGGGGGGGTCTGTACAGAGGTTCGACGAACTCCACACCGCCCCCGCGTTGTCCAGTCGGGACATTCCTCCTCTTGTAGGCGGAAGGTGAGGCGTGTAAAGGGGCCCCGATGGCCCGTTCGGGCCGAGGCGCCCGGCCGGCAGGGCGTGGCCGGCGGGCCTGGTCAGGGCCGGCGTGGGCGCCCGGGGGCCGGGTGGCGGTGCGCCCGCGGGCATCCTTGGTCGCCCTGGGGCTGTCCCCCGTCGCGGGGCGCGGCCCGGACCCGGCCGCTCGGGCATACCGGCTCCGGCCCGCTCGCCCGCGTCTCCCCCATGCGGGGGTCACCCGCCGGCGGCCGGCGGAATCGGCGCAGTGGGCTGAGTCGCCTCGGTCGCCTCGGTCGCCTCGGTCGGTGGAATCGGGGGGCGGTGGTGGGCGACGGCGTCGGCGGTGGCGTGCTCGCCGCGGGCGCGCAGCCCGGCCAGGACCCCGTCGACGTCGGCGGGCGGACGGTTCTGGCTGAGCTTCACCGCCGCCTCGACGCGCTCGATGAGCACCTCGATGCCGACGACCGCGCGCAGCATCGTGGCGAGGTAGTCGGGTGGGGCGTCGTCGACGGACCACGGCTCGGCGTGGGCGGCCTCGTGGGTGTCGGTGAGGCAGCGCAGCACGTCGGCGAGCCAGGCGGGGTCGTCGTGCACGCGCAGCCGGCCGTGGACGTGGACCCGGAGGTAGTCCCAGGTGGGTACGACGCGGCCGTGTTCGGCCTTGGCCGCGTACCAGGACGGGGAGATGTAGGCGTCGGGGCCGCCCACGATGACCAGGGCCGGGCCATCGCGGCCGGTGCGCCACTGGTCGTTGCCGCGGGCGAGGTGGCCCAGCAGCGCGCCGCGTGGGCCGCGGTCGGGATCCAGGACGAACGGCACGACCGAGGCGGTCGGCCCGGTGGCGGTGACGGTGACGAGGTCGGCCGCGCCGGGGTGGGCGAGGATCTCGGCGATGGCCTGGGCGTTGGCCGCGAACGGCGCCGGTACGTACATCGCGGTAAAGCTACCCGGGCAGCGGGCGGGCCGGACCCGTTGACATACCGCCTGGTCGGTTTAGTGTCGGGCGCATGGGCGAGGTGGCGGCGGGCGAGGTGGCGGCGATGGTCCCGGCGACGGCCAAGGGTGAGGCGACCCGTGCCCACCTGTTGCGCACCGCGGCGGCGGTGTTCGCCGGGCAGGGCTACGCCGCGACGACGATGGCGCAGCTCATCGACGCCAGCGGGCTGACCAAGGGCGCGTTCTACTTCTACTTCCGCTCCAAGGCCGAGCTCGCCCTCGCCGTGCTCGCCGAGCAGAAGACCCGTTTCCTCGACCGGGTCGTCGCGGCGCTGGCGGGCCGGGAGCGGGCGGTCGACGAGCTGCTCGCCATGGTCCCGGTGATGGTCGAGCTGATCGAGCGCGACCCGGCAGTGTGGAGCGTCACCCGCCTGGCCCGCGAGCTCGCCGCCGAACCGGAGCTCGCCGCGCGGGTACGTGAGCCGATGGTGGCCTGGGTGGCGCTTGTCGCGGACGTCGTACGCCGGGCCCAGGCTCAGGGTGACCTGCGCGCCCATCTCGACGCCGACGCCCTCGCCGCGGTGCTCGTCGCCGCGTTCGACGGGCTGAAGTCGCTCACCGACGTCCTCGACGGCCCGCGGGCCTCGGCCCGCTTCGCCGAGCGGGCGGGGGTGCTGGTCGGCCTCGTCGACCTGGCGCTGTGCGGCGGTCGGGGCATGGCCACCGACCCGGCGGTCGGGGCGTCCTCGGTGGACACGGGCTCGGGGGCGGACACGGCGACGGAGGCGATCGCGCCACCGTCGGCCGTGGCCGCGGTGCCCGCCCGGCCCGGCGGGTAGCCCCGCCCGCGCGCCTCGCGGCGGTCGGCGTCACCGCCGTCGTGTCCGCCTGCTCCCCCAACAAACCGACCGGATGGTATGGAGACGCTGATGGACCTGCAGGGACAGACCGCGCTGATCACCGGGGCGTCGACGGGCATCGGCGCGGTGTTCGCCCGCGCCCTCGCCGCGCGCGGCGCCGACGTCGTCCTCGTCGCCCGCGACCCAGACCGCCTGCAGGCGGTGGCCGACCAGATCGTGGGCGGCCACGGGGTGCGCGCCCAGATCGTCGCCGTCGACCTGGGCGACCCGGGCGCCGCCGACGTCGTCGCCGAGCGGGTCGCGGCCGCCGGGGGCCGGGTGGACCTGCTGGTCAACAACGCCGGCTTCGGCGCCTACGGCGACCTGGTCGGGGCCGACCCGGTCCGCCTCGCCGACCTGGTGCGGCTCAACTGCGTCGCGGTGGTCGCGCTGACCGCCCGTTTCCTGCCCGCGATGGTGGCCCGTGGGCAGGGGGCGGTGGTGAACGTGGCGAGCACCGCGGCGTTCCAGCCGTTGCCCCACATGGCCGTCTACGGGGCGAGCAAGGCGTTCGTGCTGTCGTTCAGCGAGGCGTTGTGGGCGGAGACGCGTTCGGCGGGGGTGCGGGTGCTGGCGCTGTGCCCGGGTGCCACCGAGACGCCGTTCTTCGACGTCCTCGGCACCCGCGACAGCGTCGTCGGCGCGGTGCGCACCCCCGAGCAGGTGGTGGCCGCCGCGTTGCGCGCCCTGCAGCGGGGCCGGCCGGTCGCGATCGACGGGCGGCGCAACGCGCTGCTGGCCCGCGGCGGGCGGCTGCTGCCTCGGCGGATGCTGGTGCGGATCGCCGAGCGCACCATGCGCCCGACGCCCGCCCGCATCTGAACGCCGCCGGCACCAGGCCTCGCCGGCCAGGTCCGGCCTCACGGTAGGTCGCCCGGTTCGAAGGAGGCGGGGCGAGGCCCCAGCCGCCCGTGGCCCGTTCGAGGGCCCGCCTGGTGTGCAGCGGGTTCATCCCGCGGACGCCGGTGAGGTGTCGGCGTGGGTGAGGGGGCGGGTGAAGGCGATGCGGTGCAGTCCCGGCCCGTCGTAGTCGACCTGGACGTCGACCTGGACGTCGACGCCGTCGACCGTGCGCTGCCCCGGGATGATGCGGAAGCCGAGNGCGGTGTGGAAGGCCACGGAGGTGGCGTTGCCCGGGCTGGTGATCGCCTCGACGCGCCGGGCGCCGTCGGCGGCGGCCTGGGCGAACAACCACCGGTACAGCCCGGCGGCGACGCCGCGGCGGCGCAGGGCCGGGTCGACGCCGACGAAGTGGATGTAGGCGGCGTCGGGCTGCGCGGCGGAGCGGAAGGCGATCAGGAAGGCCGTCAGCCGGCCGTCGGCGGCCTCGCCGAGCACGGAGGTGTCGGCGAAGTGCTGGAAGAACAGCCGCGGCAGCAGCAGCGCCCGCTGCCGGGAGCCGGCCTCGCCGCCGAAGCCGCTCCACCAGTCGTCCAGCACGGCGAGCACCCGCGCCTGGTCGGCGCCGCGCGGCCGCCGCCAGCGCAGCTCGCCGGGCAGCGCGGGGTGCTCGTACCGCGCGGGGTGCTCGGCCGGTGCGAGGTCACCGGCCGGTGCGGGGTGGTCGGGCCGGGTGGGGTGGTCGGGCCGGGTGGGGCCGGGGGCCGGCGCCGGGGCGGGGCCGTCGGGCGTGCGGATCATGTGGTGAGCCTGCCGGCCCCGCCGCGACCCGTCACCCCCTTTTCGTCCGCCGGCCACCCGGGGGCACAGGTCAGGGGCGCAGGGTGCGGAAGAAGGCGGTGACGTCGGCGGTGAAAAGCTCGGGCTGTTCGAGGGCGGCGAAGTGGCCGCCGTGGGGCTGCACGGTCCAGCGCCGCAGGTTGTAGTGGCGGGCGATGACGGCGCGCGCCGGCCGGTAGATCTCCTTCGGGAAGATCGCCGCGCCGGTGGGGGTGCTCACCTGCCGTTCGGGCGCGCCGAGCAGGCCCGCGGCACGCGTTTCGTAGTACAGCCGGATCGACGAGCCGATCGTCTCCGTCACCCAGTAGGTGGTGATGTTGGTGAGGAGGTCGTCACGGCTGATCGCCTTCTCCACGTCGCCGTCGCAGTCCGACCAGGTGCGGAACTTCTCCACGATCCAGCCCGCGAGCCCCGCCGGGGAGTCGGCCAGGGCGTGGGCGAGCGTCTGCGGCTTGGTGCCCTGGATGGCCTGGTAGCCGGTCTCGTACTGGGCGAAACGGCGGGCGAAGTCGAGGTCGGCGATCTCCTCCGGGGTGAGGTTGGCCCGTTCCTCGCGGGTCATCGGCGGCGGCGGGACCAGGTTGAGGTGGATGCCGAGCAGCCGGTCGGGATGGTAGGCGCCGAGATGGGCGGTGATGGCTCCGCCCCAGTCGCCGCCCTGGGCGGCGAAACGGTCGTAGCCCAGGCAGGTCATCAGCTCCGCCCAGGCGTCGGCGATGCGGCGCACGTGCCAGCCGCGTTCGACCGTCGGCCCGGACCAGCCGTAGCCGGGCAGCGACGGGCAGATGACGTGGAAGGCGTCGGCGGCGTCGCCGCCGTAGGACGGCGGGTCGACGAGGCGGTCGATGACCCCGCCGAACTCCACGATCGACCCGGGCCAGCCGTGGGTGAGCAGCAGTGGCACCGCGTCCGGATGCGGGGAGCGGGCGTGCAGGGCGTGCACGGTGGTGCCGTCGATGACGGTGCGCAGGTGCGGCCAGCGGTTGAGGCGGGCCTCGGCGGCGCGCCAGTCGAACCCGTCCGCCCAGTAGGCGCACAGCCCGCGCAGGTAGTCCACGTCGGTGCCCAGGTCCCAGCCCGTGCCGGGGATCTGCTCGGTCCACCGCGTCCGGCGCAGCCGGTGGCGCAGATCGTCGAGGACGGCGTCGGGAACGTCGATCGTGAAGGGCTGCAGGGCGGTTGACGGCGACGTCATGGCTCGCTCCGAGGGGTCCGGGGTCGGATGATCACCGGCCGGCGGCGGGTGCCGCACGGCCAGCTCCGACTATCGACCGCCGCGGCGGCGACCCGCAACGGACCGGGTACCGCCCGCGTCGGGCGGTCCTGGTCCCGTCGGGCGGTCCTGGTTGCATCAGGTGGTCCTGGTCGGTTCGGGTGGTCCGGTCGGGTCAGGCCGGTGCGGGGCTGGTCAGCCGGTGGTGGTGAGGATGCGCGGGCCGTCGGCGGTGATGGCGACGGTGTGCTCGACGTGGGCGGCGCGGCTGCCGTCGACGGTGTGCAGGGCCCAGCCGTCGGCGGCGGTGCGGTAGCTGTCGCGGCCCCCGGCGCAGAACATCGGTTCCAGGGCGAGGACGAGCCCGGCGCGCAGCGGCATGCCCCGTCCGGGCCGGCCGTCGTTGGGCACGCTGGGATCCTCGTGCATGCGCCGGCCGATGCCGTGCCCGCCGAAGTCGCGGGGGATGCCATAGCCGGCGGCGCGCCCGACCCGACCGATGGCGGCGGCGATGTCGCCGAGGCGGCCCCCGGGGACGGCGGCGGCGATGCCGGCGGCCAGCGCCGCGGCGGTGGTGTCGATGAGGGCGGCGTCGCCGGGGTGCGGGGCACCGACGGTGAAGCTGATCGCGGCGTCGCCGACCCAGCCGTCGAGCTCGGCGCCGCAGTCGATGCTGACCAGGTCGCCGTCGCGCAGCGGGGTGTCGCCGGGGATGCCGTGGACGATGACGTCGTTGACCGACGCGCAGATGACCGCGGGGAACGGTGTCGGGGCGAAACCGGGATGGTAGTGCAGGAACACCGGGATGGCCCCGGCGTCGCGGATGATCGTGTGCGCGACCGCGTCCAGTTCGCGGGGGGTGACCCCGACGGCGGCGGCGTCGCGGGTGGCGCGCAGCGCGCGGGCGACGACCGCCCCGGCCGCGGCCATCGCCTCGATCGCCGCGGCCGACTTCAGCTCCACCATCCCGACCACCCTTCCCTGCCCACGCCGACGCGGCGTCACACCCGCCGCACCAGTCCCCAATTACTATACCGGTATTACTATCACGGGTATGGTGCGCACGCCGTTGACCAGGGCGGAACGGGAACGCGGCGAGCGGCTGGGTGCGCTGCTGCGGGCCGCGCGCGGTGAGCGCAGCATGGTGGAGGTCGCCGCCGCGGCGGGGGTGTCCGCGGAGACGCTGCGCAAGATCGAGGCCGGCCGCATCGCGACGCCGGCGTTCTTCACCGTCGCCGCGCTCGCCGCGGTCCTCGGCCTGTCCCTGGACCTGTTGGCCGACGCCTGCGACCCGGCGGCGCTGAGCGCCCTGGACTAAGCCGAGCGCCCTGGACTAAGCGGACCGCCCGCCGGCGGGAGCGGGTACCGAGGACGCCGGCGACGCCGAGGACGCCGGCGACATGGTCGGCCAGGGCACGGTGGCCTGTCGGCGCCCCTGCCGCGGCGGCGCCCGAGCGTTTCGGCGCGATCAGGTCGGCGGGGGCTGCTGGTATCCGGGGTGGACGCCGGGAGTCAGCCCCTGCTGGGCGGCGATGGCCGCCAGCAGGCTGGACAGGTGCGCGCGCTGGGCGTCGTCGAGCGCGGCGCAGATCTCGTCCTCGTGGGCGGCGGCGAGCCCGCGCATCCTCGCCATGACCGCACCGCCCTCGGCGGTCAGCTGCAGGGCGTGGTTGCGCCGGTCGGTCGGGTTGCGCGCTCGGGCGAGCAGTCCTTTTCCCTCCAGCCTGTCGACCAGGGCGACGATACGGCTCGGTACCACGCCCAGCTCCTCGGCCAGGGACCGCTGGCTGCGTCCGGGCCGCGCGGCGATCATGCGCAGGATTCCGACCTCGGCGGGGATCAGCCCGAGTTCGCTGATCCGCTCGGCGAACCGTGCCGCGGCGTGCGCGCCGACCTGGGCGAGCAGGAACGCCGTCCCCCTCGGCGGGCGCTGCGCCGCCGCCTCGTCGCGGCCGGTCGGCCGGTGTGTGGTCATGGAAGCGATGGTAGCGACAGAGAATGATTCTGTGCTATGAATGGTTCACCATAGAGAACTGAGGTGACTGTGGACATGATCAACGACGCCGGTGCTCGCTGGCCGCACTATCCGGACCTGGCCGGCAAGGTCGCGCTGGTGACCGGCGGCTCCCGTGGGATCGGCGCCGCGACCTGCCGGGCGCTGGCGGCAAGCGGCGCCAGGATCGCGGTGAACGGCCGTGACCACGCTGCCATCGACGTCGTCGTCGCGGCGATCGCCGCCGACGGCGGCACGGCGGTGCCGGCGCCCGGTGACGTCACCGACGCCGCCGCGGTGGGACGCCTGCGCGCGCACGTCGAGCAGACGCTGGGCCCGGTGGAGGTCCTCGCGGTGTTCGCCGGCGGCCAGGGCTCCCCCGTGCCCACCGTCGAGCTCGACCCCGCTCGCTGGCAGGCGGTCCTCGCCTCGGAGCTGACGTCGGTGTATCTGACCGTGACCGCCTTCCTGCCCGCCATGATCTCCCGGGGCGGTGGGTCGATCATCACCATGTCCTCCACGGCAGGTCGCCACCCGGGCGGCGCCAACGCCGCGTACGCGGCGGCGAAGGCGGGCGTGGTGATGTTCACCCGGCACCTGGCGAACGAGGTCGCCAGGCACGGCGTCCGCCTCAACTGCCTGGCCCCCTCGGCGGTCCTCAACGACCGCATGCGGCGGTCGATGTCCGCCGAGCAGCTCCAACGGCTGTCGGCGGTGTTCCCGCTGGGCCGCGTCGGGCAGCCCGACGACATCGCCCAGGCCGCGCTCTACCTGGCCTCGAACGCCTCCTGCTGGGTCACCGGGGTCACCCTCGACCNGACCGGCGGGCGCGTGATCCTGTGACGATCGCTGCGCGTTCCGGCCGGCAGGGCGGCGGCGGACCGCCCCTGGGTATCCTCGCCGTGGTGTTCACGGCGCTGCTCGTCGCCGGGCTCGCCGTGAGCACGGCCATGGCGGGCGGCGACATCTTTCCCTCACCGTTCAGCTCGTCGCCGACGATCCTGGCGTACTTCCACGACCATCGCGATCCCGTGCGCGTCAGCGCGTTCCTGCAGTTCGCTGCCTCGGTCCCGCTGGCGATCTACGCGGCCACTGTCTCGGCCCGCCTGCGCACTCTCGGCGTGCGGGTACCCGGCCCCACCATCGCCCTGGCCGGGGGCGTGGTGGCCGCCACCATGCTCGCCCTGTGCGGGCTGGTCAGCTGGGTGCTGGCACGTCCGGACGTCCTCGACGAGCCGGCGGTCGTGCGGGCACTGCACGACCTGGCCTTCGTCACCGGGGGCACCGGGCACGTCGTCTTCCTCGGCCTGCTGGTCGCGGGCGTCGCCGTGCCGGGGCTGCTGGNCGGACTGCTGCCGCGCCCGCTGGCGGTGGCCGGTCTGGTCGTCGCCACCATCGCCGAACTGTCCACGATCACCCTGCTCGTCTCCGACGCGGCGGTGCTGCTGCCCCTAGCCCGGTTCACCGCGTTGGCCTGGCTCGTCGCCACCAGCTTCCTGCTGCCGCGCACCCGGGCCACCAGGGCCAACAGGGCCACCAGGGCCGGCACGAACATCTGAACCCCGGCCGCAACCCCCGGCGGGTGCCGCGGCCCGCGTCGCCTGGGCCCATCGGGGTCCGTCAGGAGCAATCGTGAAGCTGCTCATCTTCGGCCCCACCGGTGGCACCGGCGCCCGGCTGGTGACCCAGGCGCTGCAGGCCGGTCACGACGTCACCGCCGTCGCCCGTCACCCGGACCGGGTCCCCGCGGGCGAGCATGCCCGCCTGACCGTCATCGCCGCGGACATCCTGGCGCCCCCGGGGTGGAAGGCCGCCGTCGGCGGGCAGGACGCCGTGCTGTCCTGCCTGGGCAGCACCGAGCGCAGGCATCCCACCACCGTCTACTCCCAGGGCGCGGCTGCCATCATCGACGCCATGCGCGACGCCGGGGTGCGACGGCTGGTGTGCCTGTCCTCGGCGGGTCTCGACGTCGCGCCGGGCACCGCGCTGCCCCAGCGGCTCGTCACCACCGTGGTCATCCGGCGTCTCTACCGGCACGGCTACGCCGACATGACCATCATGGAACGCCTCCTCGCCGCCAGCGGCCTCGACTGGACGGTGATCCGCGCACCGATGCTCACCGACGGGCCGTTCACCGGGCGCTACCGCACGGCGGTCGACCAGCACCTGGTGAAACCGAAGGCCGTCTCCCGGGCAGATCTCGCCCACTACATGCTCACCCATCTCGCCGACCGCGAGAGCTGGCAGAAGACCGTGCACATCTCGTCGTGAACCGTCCCTGCGTCGGTTGGCTGTCTGGTCGTCGGACCGGCTGCTTCGGATATGCGACGGTCGTTGCCTTGGGTGTGCGCTGTGCACTATCGGGGTCCTCATCGCCGCCCAGGCGGGTGGCTGGACGAGCCGTTCGGGCTGGGAGTTGCTGTACGGCGGGTGGGATGTCCGGAGGGGGCATCTGGGTTCGCAGGTAGAGGACGGCCGCGATGAGAACGGCCGCGCTGATGAGCTGACGCAGGTTGAGGGATTGACCGAGCCATAGCCCTGCGAGGACGACACCGAAGACGGGTTCGAGAGCGGTGGCGGCGGAGGCCGCCTGCGAACCCGCCCGGGCGACACCCCACGAAAACAGAACGAAAGGTGCGAGGGTGCCGAGAATGCCGACGAGCAGGACGTCGGGGAGATGGCGGGTGTCGGTGAGGATGCGTGGCCAGCCCTGCGGGGCCTGGATGATCACCCAGGCGAGTGCGGAGACGGCGAAGGCTCGGGCCATGGAGGAAGCCGCGCCGTAGGCGCGGCTGGAGCTTTCGCCGAGGACAGAGAACGACGCGACGGCGACAGCGGTCAGCAGGCCGTAGGCGAGACCGGTCAGACTGATCCGGCCGGTTCCGGCGGCCAGTCCGAACACGAGGGTGTGCCGAAACCGCGGGGGGTTCTCGCTGATGGAGGTCCGATCGCCGGCGCGGGCGTGCCAGAGGTAGCTGAACAGGCCAAGTCCCACGGCGGTGACGTACGTACGTGCCTCCACCAGCTCGAGAGGCGCGACTCCGGCGCGGAACGATTTGCCAGCGGTGGCGTCGAACGCCCACAGAACGGTCGCCGCGGTGACAGCGAGAAACCCGACCTGGCTCTGGGAACGGCCGGCCCGCGGCGGCGACGCGCCGCGGGCCGGCCGCCAGCTCAGGCGTGCCAGCGCAGGAGAACACTTCCCCATGTCATGCCTCCTCCGAAACCGAGCAGCAGGACGGTGGAACCGTCATCGAGGCGGCCGGCGCGGACGGCATCGTCAAGAGTGACACGGTGGTGTCGGTGGCAACGAGTATCGCCAGGACGGCCGCCGGGACCACCTGCCAGACGAACTGCCGCACCTCGCGACCGTTCATCGGGAGCCTGTCCCCGTGTGCTCCCGGATGTGCGCCGCCTCCGGTGCACGCCGTGCCTTGACCCGCGGCAGGTCCCGCAGCGCCGCCACGATCGGCGCGCCGGCCGGCGTCGCACCCCCGGCGATTGTTTCGGCCAGCAGCTCCAGGAATCCGGTCACCGCGGCGTAGCGGGTGACCAGCTCGGTACGCCAGTCCGCGTCGTCGTCCTCGGCCTCGTCGGGTAGATACTCCGCGACCGTCGCCAGCGCCGCCTGCAGCTTCTCCCGCGGCACGGCCTGCTCGATCGCGGTCCACATCTCCGCCAGGGTCATCCCTGCCCGTCCCCTGCCAGTGGCACGTCGAGGAGCACGGTGACCGCAGCCGCGACCCGTCCGGCGGCCTTACGGAAGCGGGGCAGCGCCTTGAGCCGCTTGCTGTCGCTGACCCGTTCGGCGCGGGCCAGCAGCTTCGTCGCCAGACGTGCTGAGGGCGCTGTTCGGCTCCGGCTCGGCGCCGCGTCGCTGACGACAACCGGCCGCTGCCGGTCCCCGCACTGCGCTGCGGGCTCGCACGTGCCGGCGGGGGCAGGTGGGCCGTGCGGAAGTGGAGTCAGTCGGCAGCGACCGCCTCGGCGGGGGCTCGAACACCGGGGCGGCGCAGGATCGCCTGGGCGGTGTCGCGCAGTTGGCGGGCGCGCAGGCTGAGGTCGGCGGGGTCCAGGTGCTCGGCGGCGTCGAGGATCGTCGCCCGGGCGCGGCGATGGTCGGCATACCGGGCCTGCTCGTCGGCGGTACGGCGTTCCTGCGGGGTGGCCATGTGTCTCCCTGGTGGGACGGGCCCCGGCGGCGGGATGCCGGTCGGGGTCTGCGCTGGTGACGGCGGGTGGGGAGCAACGGCAGTGGGCCCGCCCGCTCAGTGTGCGCCGGCACCGGTCGGCGAGACGGATTCGTGCCGGGGCCCACATCCCGTGAGGCGACTGTGCGCGGGCGGTCGGCCACTGGATCCCGGTCGGTCACGCTCGAAGCCGACCGCGGCGGGCGATGGCTGGTCAACGGTGCGGTCGCGGCGGATCTGGAGGGCTTCCGCGACGTCGATCTGGAATCGTCGGCGGTGACGAACGCGCTGCCGGTCCGCCGGCTGGACCTGGCCGTCGGGCAGCGGGCCGACGCCCCGGCCGCCTACGTCCGCGCCGTCGATCTGACCGTCCACCGGCTGGAGCAGACCTACACCCGCGCCGCCGACGACGGATCATGTCAGCGCTACGACTACACCGATCCCACGTTCGCCTTCGCCTGCCAGCTCACCTACGACGACTCGGCGCTGGTCGTCAACTATCCAGGGATAGCCACCCGCGCGCTCTGAACGCTCTCGGGACGGCGCCGTGGGCATCGATCCGATCGCTCAGGGCCGCAGAGTCGCGGCGCAGTCCTGCCACGCCACGGCACTGAGGAGCGGACGCGTGCGGGCGAACAGGGCGTGCAGACGGGGACCGACCTCCGCGGCGAACGTCGGATTGTGCCGGGCAAGGTCGAGTTCGTTGGCGGCGGTGAGCTCCATGAACTCCCGTAGCTCCCTGCCGCGGACCGGTTGCACCCGGCCGGTGAACCGGTCGCGGAATTCCACCTGTGAGGCGGCGGAGAGGCGAGGGTAGACCCAGGCTCGATCGCAGCTGGCATACCGGTAGACCAACGTCTCGACGTCCGCGCCCACCATCGTGGCCACCTCGCAGCGCCGGGAGAGGTCCACCAGATGCGGGGCGAACCCGTCGGTGCCGTAGACGGCGTGGCATAGACCCGCCACCTGCAGCACGCTGTCGGCCCGCCACCGCGCGAGNAGGTCACGCACGCGCAGCAGATGGTCGAACAGGGTGNCGCCGGGATGGTCGATCCTGGCCGCTCCCCAGGACAGCAGAAGATCTTCGGCTCCGATGGCCGTCGGGTCGTCGTCGCCGAGACAGTCGCCGATCACGGGCACCATCGTCCCAGGCGCGGACTTACCATGACGGCGGGACCGGCAACGGCGTGACGGTCGCCCGGTGACGGGTTGCCGGCTGCCGGTCCGCGCCGCAGGGAGATGGTCATGACGCAGTCGACGGCCGCCGACGGGCCGGTCCGGACGCCGGCGCGCACGCAGAGCCTCACTCATCGCGACCCGGCGCAGGTCAGCCTGCAGGAGGCCCTCGACGCCCTCGGGGACCCGGTGCGCCGCGCCATCCTGCGCATGCTGGCCGACCACCCGGACTGGACGCTGCCCTGCGGCAGCTTCGAGGTGCCCGTCAGCGCGGCCACCCGCAGCCACCACTTCGCGGTGCTGCGCGCGACCGGACTGCTCGAGCAGCGCGACACCGGCCCCCGCCGGTTCAACCGGCTGCGCCGGGCCGAGTTCGACGATCGTTTCCCCGGGCTGCTCGACCTCGTCCTGCACGAGGACCCCTGAGGACCCCTGAGAACGTCGGAAGATGTCCGAGGACGTCTACTGATCCGGCTACCGACCCCGCAGCCGGGCTCGCCACCGCGGGCGCACGGCGCGTTCCCCGCAGAAGGGTGCCTTCTTGCCGATGTTCGTCATCGTGCTCCGTTACCTTCGCCCGATCGAGGAGGTCGACCGGCTGCTGGCCGAGCATCGCGACTACCTGGCCCGCTACTACGACCAGGGCGTGTTCCTGCTCTCCGGCCCGCGCACGCCGCGCACCGGCGGGGTCATCCTCGCCGACGGCGTCGACCGCGCGACGCTGGAACGCATCCTCGCCGAGGACCCCTTCCAGCAGGCGGGCGTGACCGCCACGGACATCATCGTGTTCGCCCCCGTCGGGCGGTCCCATCCCGACCTCGCCCGGTTCCTCCCCGCATCCCCGGACTGACGGCCCGGCGGCTCGCGGTCAGTCCGCGACGACGGCGCAGCAGATCATGGACGGCGGCGCGCGGAGCGGTTCGACCGCGGGTCGCCGCCGCTGGCCCCTGCGCCGCTGGCGCCGCGTGCGCCTGCGCCGCTCTACGGTCTACTTCGCGCGGGAAGGTCGCCAGCGGTGCCGCGGTGCCCAGCCCAGCAGCGTGCGCGCACCCGAGGTGTCGATCAGTGCCCGGAACGGATCCTGGAGATACTCCGCTCCCCCGCGCCAGGCGACGTCGGGGAGCAGCCGCGTGACCAGGGTACGGGCGTCGTCGTGGGCGGAGGAGATGTCGGCCGCGCACAGCAGCAGCCGATGGTGCCCGGCAAGCGGAGCGGTCAGCGCCCGTTCGACCGCCGACGCGAGGTCCCGCACGTCGAGGAAGGCGCCGTACTCCCAGATCGGCGACCATTCGAAGGCGGGATCGTCACGTCGGGCCCGCCGTATCCCGGCGTAGGTCTGTTCGGTGAACACCCCGGGTGGGCGCAGGCAGACTGTGTAGACGCCGGTCGCGGCGGTGGCCGCCTCGCACATCTGCTCGGCCAGCCATTTCGATATCCCGTACGCACCCGCCGGGCGGGTGGGATGGCGGTCATCGAGGGGAAGGTAGGACGGCCGGCCGCGGCCGGCGAAACAGCCCAGCACGTCCACGCTGCTCATGACGACCACCCGGGGCAGACCGTGCCGTTCGGCTGCCCGCAGCACGTTGCTCGTCCCGACCACGTTGGTCTCGAACACCCGCGTGTCCGTGCCGGTCGTGGCCGGTCCGAACTCCGCCAGGCCCGGATCGTCGACCGGCTCGTCGAGGGCGGCCAGGTGCACGATGGCCCCGCAGCCCGCGGACATCCGCTCGAGATCGGCGCCGTCGCGTACGTCGTGCCCGTTCACCAGATCGAATCCCACCGTCTGGTGTCCGGCCAACGTCAGCGCCGCTGTCACGGCCCGGCCCACCAGCCCCCGGTCTCCGGTTACCAGAACACGCACGGCCCGACAGCCAACCAGCCCGCCCCCCTGTTGCGCGAGTCATATTTCGGCGGAGAAGTCCGCGGCGGAGCGCCGCGCCTGCACGGCGAGGAGACCGGCTGCTTCACGGGAGTCTGGCCACGATGAGATCACCGAGGTGGCGGGCGGTGCCGGGGGCGGCTCCTGCTCCGACGACGACCGAGATGTAGGCCGCGCCCTTCAGGAGGTGGACTTCCTGGACGTTGCCGGGGCTGGTGTAGCTGTAGCCCACGTAGCCGGCACCCGACAGGTCCTGCTGCGGCCGTTGGGCCGGCGCCGCGCGCGACGACTGGTAGCCCGCCTCGGTGTCCTTCGCCGAGCTCCACACGGTGACGAACCCTTTCGAGGACTGGAAGGTGCAGCCGATCGCATCGGTGTCTCCCTCGGAGGCCCCCTGGCGACCCGGACTCCAGGACGCCTCGATCGCGGCCCGAACCTCCGGAGCGTGCAGCAGGGAGCAGGGCGGCACCGGCCGGGGCGCCGCCGCACCCGACGCCGACGAACAGGACGCCGTCACCACACAGGAGACGAGCACCGCACCCGAGGCGAACGCAAGACGAACCATCCGGTAACTGTGCACCAGATCCATGATCACGGGCGTGGAACCGAGCCGCTGACTCCTGACCTCGACGAGGTTGTCCTCCGTGGCGCCTGACCTGGCCACCCGGATGTGTGCGCGCGGTGCGGGCTGTGGCGGGCGACGGCGATCGTGGCGCGCCGGCCGGTGCGTTTGGGGAGCAGCAGGACCGGTCGTGGCGCGGCCGGGTCGAGATCCGGGTCGAGGGGAAGCAGGCAGGCCGCCTCGGCGACGCTCGGTGTGCCGAGTGCGGCGCGCGCGGCGGCGCTGGGGTGGGGGACGTCGACCGTGGCCAGGCGGTGCGGGGGGTATCCCGCGACGGGCCAGCGATGGTGGTCGGCGGCGGCGACGATGCCCGCCTCGTCGCGGCGGGCGGCGACGGTGGCCAGCAGGCGCACGGCGCCCGCCGGCACGCCGAGTTCGCGCAGCGCCGCGTCGATGAGCGCGAGGATCTCCGCCGCGTCGACCCCGGGGCGCGCGCCGACGCCGACGACCAGGTCGGCTGCGGTCCGGGCGGTTGCCATCGGAGGGTCAGGCCGCGCCGGGCCGGCGGCCGTCGCTGCCGGGAATGCCGGGAATGCCGTGACTGCCGTGGGTGTCGGGGATGCCGGGGTGGGAGGGCGGGTCGGGGTGGCGGGTGTCGGCGGCATTGTCGCGGCGGTATGCGCGCGCGGCGGCAATCAGGCCGGTGGCGATCTGGGGTCGGCCGGCCCAGTGCAGGTGCAGGTAGGAGGCGTGCACCCGGCGGTGGACGAAGCCCTCGGCCAGCCAGCGCGACGGCGCCTCGGCAGGCCGGCGTGACGGTGCCGCGATCAGCCCCGCCGTCGGGGGTGGGGCGCCAGGGAGCGCCGCCGGCAGCGGGGCGCCGGCAGGGGCGGTGGGCGCCGGGTCGACGACGGGCAGCCACCAGGCGGCCGGGGGGCCGCCGGCAGGCGGGGCAAGCAGGACAGTGCGGTGGAACTCGTGGGCGGCCAGGACGCTGCCGGCCGGCGCCAGCGGGCTGGGCGTGGCGGCGACCGCCCGGCGGTAGCCGAGGGTGAGCCGCGGGCCCATCACCGCGGCGACGTCGAGGACGGCGCACATCGGCGCGCCGTCGAGGCTGCGGGCCAGGTACAGCAGGCCGGCGCACTCGGCGGCGACGGGCGCGCCGCGGGCGGCGAACGCGGCGATCTCGCCGCGTAGCCGGGTGTTGGCGGTGAGCGCGCCGACGTGTTCCTCGGGGAAGCCCCCGCCGATGATCAGCGCGTCGGTGCCGGCGGGCAGCGTGTCGTCGCGCAGCGGGTCGACGGCGACGACGTCCGCGCCGGCGGCGGTGAGCAGCTCGACGTGCTCGGCGTAGCCGAAGGTGAACGCCGCCCCACCGGCGACGGCGATCCGCGGCGGCCGGCCCGCCGCCGTGCCTCCCACGGTGGCCAGCGCCGCAGCCGGGTCCCAGGCCTCGGTGCGCAGCGGCGGGGCGGCGCGGGCGACGCGCAGCAGACCGTCGAGGTCGCAGGAGGCGGCGACGAGCGCGCCGAGGCGGTCGACGGCGTCGAGCGCGGCCGGGCGGCGTTCGGCGGCGGGCACCAGGCCCAGGTGACGCGACGGGGTGTGCACGGACTGCTCGCGGGGGACCGCGCCGAACACCGCCACCCCGATGCCGCCCAGCGCCTCGGTGAGCAGCTCGCGGTGGCGCGGCGAGCCGACCCGGTTGAGGATCACCCCGGCCAGGTGGATGCGCCGGTCGAACGACCGGAACCCGGCGACGAGCGCGGCGATGGACCGGGCCGCGCCGGAGACGTCGACGACGAGGATGACCGGAGCGTCGAGCAGCCGGGCGACATGCGCGGTGGAGGCGTGGTCGGCGGCCTCGCCGGGCTGCGGGCGGGCGACCCCGTCGAACAGGCCCATCACGCCCTCGACGACGGCGACGTCGGCACCGCGCGCGCCGTGGGCGAACAGCGGGGCCAGGCGCGCCGGGCCGCACAGCACCGCGTCCAGGTTGCGTCCGGGGCGGCCGGTGGCCAGCGCGTGGTAGCCGGGGTCGATGTAGTCGGGGCCGACCTTGTGCGGGGAGACGCGCAGCCCGCGGGCGCGCAGCGCGGCCATCAGCCCGGTGGTCACCGTCGTCTTGCCGGCGCCGCTGGTCGGGGCGGCCAGCACGAGGCGGGGCAGCGCGAGCGGCGCGCTCACCACGCGCTCACCATTCGATCCCCCGCTGCCCCTTCTGCCCGGCGTCCATCGGATGACGGATCTTCGTCATCTCGGTGACGAGGTCGGCGGCGTCGAGCAGCTCCTGCGGGGCGCGCCGGCCGGTGACGACGACGTGCTGGCGGCCCGGGCGGGTGCGCAGGGTCTCGACGACCTCGGCGACGTCGAGCCAGCCCCAGCGCAGCGGGTAGGTCAGCTCGTCGAGCACGTAGAGCCGGTAGGTCTGCGCGGCCAGGTCGCGGCGGATCTGCGCCCAGCCTTCCGCGGCCGCGGCCGCGGGATCGCCGTCGGGATCGACGCGGTCACGTACCCAGCTCCACCCGGAGCCCATCTTGTGCCAGTCGACGGTGCCGCCCGCGCCGGAGTCGGCGAGCACCCGCAGGGCGCGTTCCTCGCCGATGNGCCACTTGGCGGACTTGACGAACTGGAACACCCCGACCGGCCAGCCCTGCGACCAGGCGCGCAACGCCAGGCCGAACGCGGCGGTCGACTTCCCCTTGCCGTCGCCGGTGTGCACGATCAGCAGCGGCCGGTCGCGGCGTTCGCGGGTGGTCAGTCCGTCGTCGGGGACGCTGGCCGGCTGCCCCTGCGGCGCCATCTCAGGCCGCCTTTCTGGCGCGCGGGCGTGGGCGCGGTGCCGGCGGTGCCGGTGCCGGCGGCGGCGTCGGCGGCGTCGGCCGGGTCGTCGGCGGTGGGGTCGTCGGCGGTGGGGTCAGCAGGGGCAGGGCGTCGAGGGGGATCGTGATCCCGTCGAGGGCGTGGGCGAGCCGGCCGGCCAGCCCCAGGCGCAGGAAGCCGCTCTCGCAGTCGACGACGACGCTGGCCAGCCCGCCGCGGCCCGCGGTGCCCCCCGGGCCGCGCCCGCCGCGGGGCCGACTGGTGGCCGGTCCGCCCGCGCCACCGGCGGCGCGGACCAGGGCGCGGGCCACTGGCAGCGGGTCGGCGCCGGCGGTGGCGCGCCCGTCGGTGACGACGACGAGCAGGGCGCGCCGGGCCGGGTCGCGGCGCCGTTCGGCGCGCAGGACCTGCCCGGCGCGGGTGAGCCCGGCGGCCAGCGGGGTGCGCCCGCCGGTCGGCAGCGCGCGCAGCCGGGCGGCGCCGACCTCGACGCTGGCGGTGGGGGCGAGCACCACCTCGGCGCTCGACCCCCGAAAGGTGATCATGCCGATGCGGTCGCGGCGCTGGTAGGCGTCGGTGAGCAGGGCGAGCACGGCGGTGGTGACCAGGGTCATCCGGGCCTGGGCGGCCATCGACCCGCTGGCGTCGACGACGAACAGCACCAGGTTGCCCTCGCGGCCCACCCGCACCGCGCCGCGCCGGTCGGCGGGCAGCAGGATCGGGGCGGGCCCGTGCCGGCCGCGGGCGTGCTGGTGGGGGGCGGCGGCCAGCAGGGTGGCGGGCAGGTGCAGCCCGGGGGCGTCGGCGGCGGTGGTGACCACCGCCCCGCGGCTGCCGCGGGCCAGGGAGCGGCGCCCGGCGGCACCGGCGGCGGTGCCCAGGCCGGCGACGGCGAGCAGCCGGGGTCGAAACGCCGCCCCGGGCGCCCCGGCGACTCCGACCCCGGCGGCGGCCGGGTCGGGTGGGCCGCCGGCGTGACCCGATCCCGGGGTGCTCGCGGTGAACGGGGGGAACGGTGCCGGTGGGAGGGTGAGATGTCCCCCGCCCGCCCGGTGCCCGCGCGCCGCGCTGCCAGGTCCGGGGCCGGCGGGGCCGCGGTGGGTCCTGCCGGCCGTCGCGGGCAGCCGCGGATCGTCGGCGCCCGGCTGCGCGCCCGGGTCGGCCGCCGGGTCGCCGCCGTCCGCCGGCGACCGCCCGTGCAGCCCGCTGCCAGCGCCGAAGGGGCCGCCGGGGCCGATGTGGTCGTCGCCGTGTGACGCGCCGCCGCCGGGGCCGTCCGGGCCGCCGTCGGGGTCGTTGCCATCGGGGTCGTCGTCCGGGCTCGGGCCGCGGCCGTCCGGGCCGCTGCTGTCGACGCCGCGGCCGCCGTGGGTGTCGCCGGCGGTGTCCCGCCGCGAGCGTGCGCCCTCGCCGTCCGTGCCGTCGGCGTCGCCGTGCGCCGCACGGTCGGGGTCGGCCGCCGCGTCGGCGAGGGCGGTGTCGGCGAGGGCGGTGTCGGCGAGTTCGGCGTCGGCGGTGGCGTCGAGGCCGGCGAGGGCGGCGTCGAGGGCGGCGTCGAGGGCGGCGTCGTCGAGGTCGGGGGCGTCGAACGGGCCGCGGCGGCGCCGGTGCGGCAGGGCCAGGCGCGCGCCGGCGCGGATGTCCGCGGCGCGGACCGTGCCGTGCCCGGACCAGGCGGCCAGCGCCATCGCCGTCTTCGCCAGGACGACGTCCGCGCGCATTCCGTCGACGTCGACCCCGGCGCACACGGTGCTCACCGCACGTAGTGCCGCGTCGGTCAGCGTGACGGTGGCCAGGCGGGCGCGGGCGGCGGCGACGTGGGCGGCGAGGGCCGCTTCGGCCGGCGCCCAGGCGGCGGCGAACCCGTCCGGGTCGGCTTCGAAGGCCAGCCGGCGGCGCACGACCTGCGCGCGTAGCTGCGGGTCGCGGCTGGCGGCGACCTGCACGGTCAGCCCGAACCGGTCGAGCAGCTGCGGGCGCAGCTCCCCCTCCTCCGGGTTCATGGTCCCGACCAGCAGGAACGACGCCGGATGGCGCACGGAGACCCCGTCGCGTTCGACGTGGGCGACGCCGAGCGCGGCGGCGTCGAGGAGCAGATCGACGAGATGATCACCGAGCAGGTTGACCTCGTCGACGTAGAGCACCCCGCGGTGGGCGGCGGCCAGCAGCCCCGGGCGCAGCACGCTGATCCCCTCGGCGAGCGCCCGGTCGAGGTCGACCGACCCGGTGACCCGGTCCTCGGAGGCGCCGACGGGCAGCTCGACGAGCCGCGCCGCCCGGGTGGCCTGCGCCGCGCCGTCGGGATGCGGGCCGTCGGGGCAGTCCGGGTTCGGCGCGCTCGGCGCGCAGGCGAACCGGCAGCCGACGACCACGTCGACGCCGGGCAGCAGCGCCGCCAGCCCCCGCACGGCGGTGGACTTGGCGGTGCCCTTCTCGCCGCGCACCAGCACGCCGCCGAGCGTCGGACTGACCGCGTTGAGTAGCAGCGCCAGGCGCAGGTCGTCGGCGCCGACGACGGCGGACAGCGGGAAGTTCACCACCGCCGCGCCGCCGCGACCACGTGCCGATCGTGCCGATGCGGCCGGCGCGGCCGATCGCGCCGATGGGGCGTCCGATGGGACGGTGTTGCAGGCATGCTGATGTCCTCCCGGAGGGTCCTCGCCCTTGGTGATCACCCTGCGACGGCCGGAGTATCCTGGCTCCCGGGTCGACGCGCGCCTTCGGCCTTCCAGCCGCCTGCCGCGGCCGTGACCCGTCGTCCCACCCGGTGCCGGGAAGTCCGCTCCCAGCCCGGGCGCGACGATCACCGGATGTGCCCTCCTGCGCCGCGTCGCGCCGGTGGATCCACCCGGGAAGACGCACTTCCCGGTGACAGTGGCGGGACCGCGCCGGATTCACACCGGCTTCCTCCCGAAGCTGTCGCGTTCGCCAGCATGACATATCCGCCGACGTCGAGGAGGCCCCCGCGGTGACCGACCCGCCGCTGCGCGCGGACTGCTCACACTGCTTCGCGCTGTGCTGCGTCGCCCCGGGCTTCACCGCCTCGGCGGACTTCCCGATCAGCAAGCCCCCGGGGACGCCATGCCGGCACCTGAACGCCCGCCACGGCTGCTCCGTGCACGACGAGCTGCGTCCCCGCGGGTTCCGCGGCTGCGCGGTGTTCGACTGCTTCGGCGCCGGCCAGCAGGTCAGCCAGGTCACCTTCGCCGGCCGCGACTGGCGCACCCACCCCGGCGACGCCACCCGGATGTTCGACACCTTCGCGGTCATGCGCACCCTGCACGAGTCCCTGCACCACCTCGCCGAGGCCCACGGCCTGCTCACCGCCGGCGAGCAGGCCCCCGCTCTCCGCGCCGGCCTGCTCGCCGAGGTGGATGCCACCGCGGCGGCGACCGTCACCCTGACCGGCGCCGACGCCGACACTCTGCTCGCCGTGGACGTGCCCGCCCATCGCCGCGCCGTCCACGGCCTGCTCACCCGCGCCAGCGCCCTGCTGCGTGCCGGGCTCACCCCCGCCGCCGGCGGGCAGGGACGGCTACGCGCCCTGGGCGTCGACCTGGTCGGAGCCCGGCTGGCCGGCGCTGACCTGCGGGGCGCGGAGCTGACCGGTCGGCTGCTGATCGAAGCGAACCTGCGCGGCGCCGACCTGAGAGGCGCCGACCTGCGCGGAGCGGACCTCCGCGGCGCCGAGGTGAGTGGCGCGGACCTGCGCGGGGCGCTGTTCGTCGTGCAGGCCCAGCTCGACGCCGCCCGCGGCGACGAGGCCACCGTCCTGCCCGCGGCACTCGCCCGCCCCGCCCACTGGGCGCCATCCCCGTGAAGGCGCCCGACGGCTCAGCCGGCGGATCGGGGCCAGGGATCGGGCGTGTACGCAGAACCGGTGTCGCGTCGCCACTGCATCCACCGCTCGATCTTCGCCAGGGACGTGAAGCCGCTTGCGGCGTAGTGGGCGTGCGCCTCGTCGGTCACCAGCGTGAACTGCGGGATGTCGCGCACCTGTGGATGCCGCAGCAGCCCGCAGACCAGCCAGCGCCCGACCCCTTTACCGCGATGGTCCGCATCGACGTGGACGTCGTCGATGAAGGCGACGGCCACCCGGTCGGTCACGCACCGGGCGACTCCCCGCTGCCGACCGGCCGGGTCGTAGACGCCCACGGTGAGGGACTGGTCGAGCGAGGTGTTCACCGCCGCCTGGCTGCGGCCACGCGACCAGGCGGACTCCAGCGACAACCATCTCCACACCTGGTGACGGTCCAGGCGTGCGGGATCGTCCGACAGCCTCCACCCCTCGGCCTCCAACCGCTGCCAGGGCGGGTTCACCGGACCGTCCGAAGAGCTGATCACATCCGTCATTGTGTCGCCGGGTGGCCCCCGCCGCTGCCGGGCTCGACGACATCGCCTGGTAGCGCGCCAACGCCGGCGGGTGGATCGTGGCGTCCTATCCTGTCCGGATGCAGGAATCCATGGCGGGTCACGAACGTCCGGCGCGCGGCTTCGAGCTGATCTGCGAGATCGAGCCGCCGACCCGGCCGGATCTGACCCACGCCCGCCACCAGATCGGCGTCCTGAGCCCCGTCACCGATGCGTTCCTGATCCCCGACAACCACATCGGACGCGCGACGGTGTCGAGCATCGCCGTCGCCCACGAGGTGCAGACCATGGGGGGACGCAGCATCGCCTGCGTGAACTCCCGCGACCGTAACCTGCTCGGCTTCCGCCGCGACCTGCTCACCGCCGCGGCCTACGGCGTCGAGGAGTTCCTGTTCGTCCACGGCGACAAACCCACCGCCGGGAACCGGACCAGCGACCTGACCGTGCGCGCGATGATGGACGAGGCCCGCGCGGCCAGCGAGGATCCGGCCTTCGCGGACTCGCCGGCGTTCCGGGTCGGCGCCGCGGCCGGCCTACGTCCACTGCCCGCATGGAAACGAGCGGCCGACTTCCTGTTCGTACAGGTCAGCTACTCGGTGGACGCCTTGCTGCGCTGGCGCGACGCCCATCCGGTCGCACTGCCGGTCTACGCCGGCGTGATGGTCCTCGCGAGCGCCGGGATGGCCCGCCGCCTCGCCGCGACCATCCCCGACATCGACATCCCCGACGACCTCGTCCACGCGGTCGAACGGGACCAGGTGGCCGGGGTCGAAGCGGCCTGCGACCAGGTACTACGGCTGCGCGACAGCGGCGCCTTCGCCGGTGTGCACCTCGTTCCGGTCAGCCGCTACCGCCAGGTCGCCACCCGACTTGAGGACCTTCTCTAACCCCCCGGGCCGTTTCTCGCAGATCTTGGTACCCCTGCCGGAGAGCGCGGCCGTAATCCCCCCCCCCGCTGAAAGCGGTCAGGGAGCGGTAGCGGGCGATCATCGGACCATGGAACCTGTACTGGACCCAGCGCCGGTGGAGATCCGTCTCGCGCGCGGCGATGATCTTCCTGCCGCCCTGGGTGTCTGGCAGGAAGCCAATACTGCCCGCGGACAACCTCCCGGCCCTCAGCGGGTCGCCAGAGTGCGGGCCAAGCTTGCCGCCCCCGATGGTCTCCTCCTCATCGCCGTGGCAGGCACGACAGTTCTCGGCATGGTTTTGGCGGAACCAGGCCGCGCTCAGGACGGCCAGGGACCGAAGCTGGACGGGTTGTGCCACGTTTCGATGGTCTTCGTCCACCCCGACCACTGGGGGCGACGGGTGGGTGAGCTGCTGATCGGACACCTCGCGGACCAGGCCTGTCTCCGCGGCTTTGCATGGCTTCAGCTGTGGACCGGAGCCGGCAATGACCGGGCGCAGCGGCTCTATCGTCGGGTCGGCTTCGTTCCCAGCGGACGCAGACTGCGGCTAGAAAAAGGAGAAGAGATTCTGCACTTCGTTCGCCCGACCGAGTGGTCGGCGGAAACGCCGGAATCATAGTATCCGGATCAGAATGTAAGGGAGATGGTGGCCAGGTCGTCGGGGTCGACCACCTGGCCTTCGGTAACGAGCTGGTTGACCACGCCGGTGATCTGGCCCTGGGTATCCGCATGCACCACATCCGGTGTCACCTCGGACTCGTTGTGCAGCAGGCCGTCGATGATGTGGACCGTCTCCCACACCCCGCAGGGGATGAACCGGCTGAACAGCGCGATGTAGGTGTCGGAGATAACGGAACGATCCGGCCCGGATGCCCCGCGGCGGCCGCGGCAACGACGGCGATGATCGCTGCCGGTCATGACCCTGAGCGGCGCGCCGGCCTCAGCCCCGACCCATCACGGTTCCGCGGAACCGCACCCCACCGCCGGCGGCGCCCCCGATGGAACAGCTCGCGGGCACCTCACCACCGGCTGCCGGCGGTGAGATCATCATCCGATGCAGNCAGACGCGTCCCCCGCGATGCGAGCCGTCCCGCCCGGGCAGGTGACCCTGTCGGACCGGCGCACCCAGTGCCGCTGGTCAGTGGAGCTCGCCCCCTACTGGCTGGCGGCCTTCCCCGTCACCCAGGAGCAGTACACGCGGATCACCGGCCAGCGGCCGAGCAGTGTCCACGGCGACGGGCTGCCCGTCGAGGGCATCAGCTGGTGGGACGCTGTCCGATTCTGCAACGCCCTGTCCCGGCACGAGAGGTTGACACCGGCGTACCGGTTGCCTGACGGCGACGGCGACGTGATCGCGTGGGATGCCGGGGCCGACGGATACCGGCTGCCGACCGAGGCGGAGTGGGAACACGCCTGCCGTGCCGGCACAACGGGGCCCCGCTACGGCCGGCTCGACGACATCGCCTGGTATCGCGCCAACGCGGGCGGGCGGCCCCAGGAGGTGGGCGGCCGGGTGGCCAACGCGTGGGGCCTGCACGACATGCTGGGCAATGTGTGGGAATGGTGCTGGGACGTCTACGACGCCGAGGTCTACGGCACCTACCGGGTGCTGCGCGGCGGCGGGTGGTTCGACGAGGAGTGGAGCTGCCGGGCCTCGGTGCGCCGCCGCAGCCATCCGACGGTGCGCCTCGACGACGTGGGCCTGCGCGTCGCGCGTTCCGTCACCGGATGATCGGATCGCCGGCGGAAAATCGGATGCGCCGGGCCACGGCAGGGTGCGAACCTCACGGCCATGGTCACTTTCGGTTGGCGCCGGCCGTGACCCGCGACGCGTAGACGATCTTGGTGTTCCGCGGAACAGCATCATTTCCAGGCGGGCGGATGCGGATCCCGACGCCCGTGCGGCGCCCTGCGCGGTCAGCGGTTCAGCGCGGCGGTGACGAGCGGGTACAGGGCGGCGTGTACCTCGTCGGTGGTGCCGGAGGCGGGCAGTTCGTGGAACGCGGCGGCCTCGGGCAGGTCGCGGTAGGCCTGGGCGAAGGCGGTCAGCCGGTCGAGGTCCTCGTGGTCGCGGCCGCGGTGTTCGACTCGCTCCTGGGCGAGCGCCGCCGGGACGGTGAACAGCACCACCAGGTCGGGGGTCGGGAATCGGCGGTAGGCGGCGCGCACCCGCCGGCCGTCGCCGTCGCCGCGTAGCCGCATGACCGCGTACTGGCAGTAGGTGTAGCGGTCCATGACCGCGATGCGGCCGGTGAGCCGGGACAGCGCCAGCGCGCGGGTGATCGCCAGGCCGCGGAACGTCGCCTCGACGGCGACGTGGACGCGCGGGCCGAGCAGGTTCGGGCCGTCACGGCGGCCCAGCCTGCGGGCGAGCGGATCGAGCAGCGGCCGGCCGCCGCCGTTTTCGAAATAGCTGGCCGGCTGCCCGGCGGCGGTCAGGGTGCGGGCGAGCAGCCGCGCCTGGGTGGTCTTGCCCACCCCGTCGACGCCGAGTAACGCGATGACCGGGGGACGTCGTCGCCGCCGCATCCGATGATCGTATCGGCTGCCGTGGGCGACCGCGGCCGCCGGAAGCGGGACCAGACGTCGGGTTCGAACGGAGCGTCGGTGTCGGGCGGAACGCGGGGTCGGCGGGTCAGCGGGCGTCGGCGGGTGGGGACGGGAAGAGGTCCCACAGGACGGTGCGGCGGTCGGCGCCGGCGGTGGCCAGCAGGCGGCTGTCGGGGGCGAAGGCGACGTCCTGGACGGGGCCGGCGTGGGCGGGCAGGCGGTGGCCGGGGCCGGGACGTTCGGGGTCGGTGATGTCGCGCACCGTCGCGGTGCGGTCGGCACTGGCGGTGGCCAGCAGGGTGCCGTCGGGGCTGAAGGCGACGGCCTGCACGGCGCGGCGATGGTCGGCGATCTCGACCAGGACGGTCTCGGTGGTGGGGTCGGCCACCGAGTAGACCCGCACGGTGCGGTCCTTGCCGGCCACGGCGAGCAGGTCGCCGTCGGGGCTGAACGCCACGCTGAACACGGCCCCGCGGGCGCCGGACAGCGTCACGGTGGCGCTCGGGTGGGTCGGGTCGGCGAGATCCCACAGGGTGACCGTGCGGTCCTCGGCGCCGGTGGCCAGCAGGGTGCCGTCGGGGCTGAAGGCCACCGCCCGCACGGCGCTGCGATGCCCGGCGAGGATCGCCGCGCGCCGCGGCACCCCCGGCTCGGCGAGGTCCCACAGCAGCACCGCCCGGTCGTCGCCGGCGGTGGCCAGCAGGGTGCCGCCGGGGCTGAACCCGAGGTCGTGCAGGTAGCCGCGATGGCCGGTCAGCGTCATCAGCGGCACCGGGCGGGCCGGGTCGGCGACCTGCCACAGCACGGTGGTACCCGCGTCGCCGGCGGCGGCGAGGATGCGCCCGTCCGGGCTGAACGTCACCGCCCGCGCCCACTCCTGGTTGATCCGCCGACCGTAGCCGACGGTGGCGACCAGCCGTGGAGGGTCGGGGAACGCCGCCTGCCACAGCCGGACGGTGGTGTCGGTGCCGCCGGTGGCGAGCAGTGCCGCGGTCGGGCTGAAGCTGACGCTCATCGGATGGCCGCGTTCCTCGGGCAGGACGGCCAGGCGGCGGGCGGCGGCCAGGTCGCGGGCGGCGCCGCGCTCGCGTCGGACGCCGGCGCCGGTGAACGTCGCGCCGGCGCTGGCGCCCGCGGTGCCGCCGCGCGCCGGTGGGCCGGGCGGACGGTGTCCGCCGGTGTCGCCGGGGCATGGGCTCGGCTGGCCGTCGGCGCCGGTGTCGGTGCCGGCGAACGAGGTGGGGGGAAACGGCGGCGGGGTGAGGTCGGTCGCGGGCCGGGGGGCGACGACGGTNACCTGGCGCAGCAGCCAGTCGCGCGCCAGCGTCGCATCCAGGCCGAACAGGTCGAAGGCGAGCAGGCCGGCGAACGGCGCGGGCCGCGAGCAGTCCTCGATCCGCACCAGGATGATCCGCCCGCCGCCCCCCGCGCCGACCCCGGCGGTCCGCGGCGGGCCGGCGTCGCGCCCGGGACGCGTCGTCGGAGGCGCCCCCGCCATCGTCGCCTTGTCCGCCACCGCCGCCATGCCCGGCATCGCCGCATTGCCCGCCACCGTCGCCCTGGCCGGCGTCCCGGCGGCGACCGACCGGGCCGTCTGCGCCCGGTAGGCCGCTGACCAGATGACGAGGATCTCTCCGCCGAGCGTGAGATGGCGATCGAGATCGACCGGCGCCGCCCCGGCGGGCGGGGCGCTGTCGACCAGGGGGTGGCTGAGCACCCGGTAGCCGGCGTGGGCGAGCTGCCAGCACAACCAGCGTGCCCAGGCGGCGTCCGGCTCGGCGACGCTGTGGGAGACGATGATGTCCCACGACGGCCCTGCCGGCACCGTGCGCCCCTCACCGCCGGGCGGACCGCCCAGCTCGCCGGGGCCGGCCCGTCCGCCCGCCGCGGCGGCGTCCGCGCCCGTGCCGGAACCCGGTTCCGCCGCGGCGCCACCCATACTCACACCTGGCAGCCTGCCACGCCCCTGCCCGGACGAGAACCCGACCATGGTGGCCGCGGCGGCGGGCGGGGTGGGCGATCAGCGTGCCGACTCGCGTGCCCGCCCGTCCGCTCGCCGTTTCGCCACCACCTGTCCGGCCGTCCTCGCCGGCGCTGACCGGCTCGGGCGGTCGAGCGGGTCAGGGTACTCGCCCGTCGTCGGCGGATCATGCGGACGGCTCCGCGTCGCGCGAGGGCAGGCCGGTGCCGGGCGGTGCTGTGTCGTCGGGTGCCTGCCGCAGGTGCGCCGCCGCGGCGCCGTGCAGGTCCGTGGCGGCCGGGGGAAGGTCCTTGGACCGGGCCCTCGGTGGCGAGGTCCGCAGCCGTCGGCCTGGCGCAGCCGGGGGGTCGCCCGGACCGTCGGTGGGTGCGGCGTCGGTGGGTGCGGCGTCGGTGGGGGCCGAGCGCGGCGGGCCGTCCGGCGAGGCGAGGGCGGTGGGCGTCTCGACGCCGGTTGCTGGGGGGGTGGTCGGGCCGCCTGCGGGGGCGAGCATCTGCCGGTGCTCGCTGCGGTGGTCGAAGATGTAGCCGCGCAGACCGGCGACGAGGTGCGGCGACCCGGCGGCGGCGAGCTCCCGGTCGACCTGCGCGATGTGCGTATCGCACTGGGTGATGGCCTGGAGCTCCTGCGGGCTGAGCGGCTCGCGTGCCTGGGCGCGCAGAAAGGACGCCAGCCGGCGGCATGGGTTGAACAGGCTGCCGACGTCGAGCAGTGGGACGAGTCGGTCGGCCACGAAGCGCACGTCGTCGTCCGACAGGTCCTCGGGAGTGGCGAGCTGCCCCAGGAGTCGCAACGAGTCCTCGACGTTGCGCCGGGCATAGTCCGCAAGGGACTCGTCCTTTGTCTCCGTGCCGGAGTACGGGCAGTCCGTCGCGTCGGGAAAAGCCCGCCGGTACAGCGCCNCGCAGGCGAGGATCCGGTCCGGCCGCTCCGCCGAGGGAAAGCCGAGCAGTATCTCCGACTGAAGGTAGGACCAGCGCTCCGATGCGGCGCCCGAGCCGTTCCGAAAGAAACGTCCAATTTTAGCCGCAAGATTTCGTTGTTTGTCTGTTGGTTCGTCTGGTCGAAGGTACCTGGCGATCTCGTCCAGTGACACTCTGTGATGCAGATACTGTGCGTATCGCTCGGCGAGCAATGCTGTGACATGGTGGTTCCTGTGCGGAACCGGTTCTCGCTGCTGCGCACCCACCATCGCGTTCATCGCTCTCTGTGAGATCTCGGGCACAATATTTCGGGGCTGTGATATGGCACGGAGTGCCATATCGAGGTCCGCGGGCGTGGCGGAAGGTCGGCGCGGGACCGATGCAACATTTCTGTCGCATTCGACGGCTCGACGGTCCACCCCGATCGCGGATGCGGCAGCTTGTCATGCATTCCTGCCGCTCGCTAAGAAGGGTACGCACAGCCCGAATCGTTACCGATGATGTCGTCCACAGGATCGTCCGTGTCGGTGTCCGGGTCTTCCCGGGCCGGCCACCGACCGCGGCGATCCCCCTTTTCTCCAGGAGTGCCGATGCGTCGTCGCCGCTGCCTGCCGCCCCGTCGCCGACCGGGCCGACCGCGCGCACCGCTGGCCCGCAGCGACAGCCATCCCCGCCATCCCCGGCGCTGCGGGGCCGCCCACCGCCGGCGGGGATGCGGCCGGACCAGGCGGGGGGACGCTCGCCGGCCGGCGGCTACGCGCCGCCGCAGGGCCGCAGGCGTCCCGCCACGTCCACGGCGTCCCGCCGGCCGTCGCACCGACGGTGACCGGCGGCGCGGACCGACCACGAGTGCCACCGGCGGTTCGGCGTGGCGCGCCGCGGCGATGCTCGCCGTGGCGTGCACCGTCGCGGTCGGACTGCTGACGGTCGGGCTGGCCGACGCCGGGGCGCTGCTTCTGCAGACGTGGGGGGTGCTGCTCGCCGTCGTCGTCGACCGCGCTCGGCGCCGATGACGAGCGCGTCCCTGCCCGCCGGCCGCCGGCCACCGGCCCGGCCGGCCACCGGCCACCGGTTACAGCCCGACGCGGCCGGAGGGGTTGTCGCGGTCGAACAGGCGCCCGGCGCGGATGTAGCCGTCCAGGGACGCCGAGGAGCGCCAGCGGCCCTGGCGCATGATGGAGCGGTCGGCGACGCCGGCGCGGGCGGCGGCGGTGGCGAACCCCGAGCGCAGCGAATGCCCGGCGAAGTCGGCGGGGTCGAGGCCCGCGGCGGCGACGCGGCGCTGCACGATGCGGGCCACCGACCCGGGGTAGAGCCTCGTCGCGCCGACGTGGCCGTGCCGGCTGACCGCGCGGAACGCCGGGCCCTCACGCAGGTCGGCCGCCTGCGCCCAGGCCCGCCACGCCCGCACCGGGCAGGTCGGCCGGTAGGAGCCGTAGGCGATGCCGACCAGTGCCCCTTCGCCCTCCTGGTCGGTCTTGGACCTGCGGATGGTGAGGATGAGACCGTCGGGTGTCTCTACCAGGTCGGCGACGTCGAGGCCGACCAGTTCGCTGCGGCGCAGGCAGCCGGCGAAGCCGATGAGCAGCAGGGCCCGGTCGCGGGCGTCGGCGACGTCGTCGTCGCGCAGGCCCGCCACGACCCGGGTGAGCAGGTCGGTGTCCAGCGCGGTCTTGCGGGTGGGCCGCACCCCGCGGGTGCGTCGGATGCCGTCCCAGACGGCGCCGACCTCGGGGGCGGCGGCCGGGTTGGGATGGTGGGCGAGCTGGTGGGCCACGGAGATCGCGGCGAGGCGGCGGCGGATCGTCGAGGGCCGGTAGCCGGCGTCGGCGAGCGTGGCCAGGTAGCCGGCGACGGTGGCCGGGGTCGCCGGTAGCGCGCTGGGCGCGGCCGGTTGGCGGGCGCACCAGGCGCGGAACTGGCGCAGGTCGCTGTCGTAGGCGCGCCACGTCGACGCCGACCGCGACGCGCGGGCGTAGTCACCGACGCGCGCGGCCAGCTCGGCGGGCAGCGCGAGCGGCGCGGCGCCCCCGGCGGCGGATCCGCCCGGCACGGGCAGCGGCCGTGCGGCGTCGGCGACGTCGATGTCGGCGGCGTCGATGTCGATGTCGATGTCGATGTTGTCGGCGTCGGTGGACCGCGCGATCTCGCCGGTCACCGGTGTGCGGACCGGCGGTGAAGCGTCATCGCGGCCTACCCTAATTCCCACCGCCGCCGCGGACGCCGGCGGTCGCCCGGCTGTCGGTCCACCTGATCGGCGGCGGTCGCGCGGGCCGCCCGCGACGGGACGAAAACTGTCGGAGGTCGGTCCTATCGTCATCGCCGTCGGCGTTCGCCGGCCGCCGCCACCACGGCGGCCGCAGACGGGAGGGCGGCTCGTGCATCAGGTGGATCCGCGCGCGGAGCAGATCGAACGCGGCGGCGAACTGGCCCGCGGCGGCCGGCGGCAGGCCGCCCGCGGCCTGCTCGCCGCCGTGTGGCGGCAGCTCAGCCCGGTCGACGACGCGCCGCTGCGCGCCGACTGCGCCCTGGCGATGGCGGCCCTGCAGGACGATCAGCACGACCGGCTCGCCTGGCTGCTGCGGGCGCTGCACGCCGGCGAGCAGGTGCGCGAGTCCTACGTGGCGCGCCGCGGGTTGCCACTGCCGCTGCCGGCGTTCTATCCGACGGTGCTGCGCGACCTCGCCGACGCCTACCGGCTGGTCGGCGACGACGTCGGCGCCCGCGCCTGCGAGCAGCGCGTCGCCGCGGGGGTCGCCGGGATCCGCCGGCTCGGTGACGTCGCGTTGCAGGAGATCGCCGCGTTCGCCGTGTCCCGGATGACGGGACGCCACGGCGTGCCCATGCCGGTGCAGGACCCGTGGGCCCGCTGACCCCGCCCGCCGCGGCGGCGGCCAGCGGACCGGCGGGGCGGGTGCACCCCAGGCAGGGGTCGGGTACGGTCGGCGGCGGAACTCCGCTTGCCGTGCTCCACGCACCACGTCGCAGAGGGAGCCGGCTCCTCGCCCGGGTGAGGAGGAGGTGGCGACAGCGCTGTCCGCTGCCCACCTTTCGGAGATCATCATGGACCTCGGTCTCGGCCTGCCCATCAGTGACCCCGCCCGCCTGCTCGACTGGGCCGTCCGCGCGCAGGCGGCCGGTTTCGACTCCCTGGCGCTGCTCGACCGGCTTACCTTCGACAATCCCGAGCCGCTCGTCGCGCTGGCCACCCTTGCCGGTGCCACCACCAGCATCCGGCTGCAGACCGAGGTCCTGCTCGGCCCGCTGCGGGCCACCGCGCTGCTGGCCAAGCAGGTCGCCACCGTCGACCGCATGTCCGGCGGCCGGTTCGTCCTCGGGGTCGGCATCGGCGGCCGCGCCGACGACCACGCCGCGGCGGGGACACCGATGCACCACCGCGGGCGGACCCTCGACGACCAGCTCGTCGCGCTGCGCGCGATCTGGGCCGGGCAGCCCCACCGCGGCGCCCCGATCGGCCCGCGCCCGGCGACACCGGGTGGCCCGCCGATCCTCGTCGGCGGGTTCGCCCCGGCGGCGCTGCGCCGCGCCGCGCGCCACGGCGACGGTTTCGTCTGCGCGGCGCCGCTGGCCTGGGCCGGGCCCCTGGTCCGCGCGGTGGGCGAGCAGTGGGCCGCCGCCGGGCGCGACGGGCGGCCGCGGCTGGTCTGCCAGGTCAATGTGGCCGTCGGCGGGCCGGCCACGCTCACCCGTGCCCGCCGGGCCATCGCGGACTACTACGCCTTCACCGGACGGCCGGGGTGGGGCGAGCCGCTGCACGACCCTGCCGAGATCGTCGACACGGTCGCCGCCTACGCCGCGTTCGGCGCCGACGAGCTGGTGCTCTACTGCTACGCCGACGACCCCGCGCAGGTCGACACCCTCGCCGCCCTCGTGCGCTGAACCCGCCGACGGTCGGTGAAGCGCCGGTCAGCCGCCGCGGACGGTCATGCCGTGGCGGGCGGCGAGGGCGGCGAGGTCCGGGACACCGAACTCGGCGGTCAGCTCGTCGAACCGGGCCACCTTGTCCGCGCCGAAGCGGCGGACGTAGCCGCGGTAGGCCTCCACGGTCAGGAAACTCGACGGGTTGCTCTTCGAGTGGAACTTGTCGGCGTACATGACCAGCCGTTCCTCGACGGTCTGCGCGACGTAGTCCCCCGGCGGCAGCGGCAGATCACCGGCGGCGATGTCGGCGCGGGTCAGCCCGACGCCGGTGTGGCAGGAGGCGAACCGGCAGACGGTCTCGGGCAGCCCGTCGGCGGCGAGCAGCTCATGGCCGAGCACCCCGTGGCGCAGGTACTGGGCGTGATCGAGCTGGCCGGCGTCGTCGTAGAGGCGGTAGACGCCGATGTCGTGCAGCAGCGCCCCGGTGCGCACCAGCCCGGCATCGGCCTGCGGCGCGGCGCCCGCGGCCAGCAGCCCGGCGGCGAGGTCCCACACGATGCGGCAGTGGGTGTGCACGAGGGTGAACGCCGGCTGCGACGGTGCATGTCGGCGGTGCAGCTCGTCGGCGTCCACGGCGACGTCCCACGAGGGCTCCGGCACGATGACCACGCCAGAACCGTACCGGAGCGCCGGGGGCGACGGATCGGTCAGGCCACCCGTTGGGCGCGCCGCGCCCACGCCTGGTCGAGGGTGCGGGCGAACAGGTCCGCCGGGCGCGCCCCGGACACCGCCAGGGTGCGGTCGACGACGAAGAACGGCACCCCGGTGACGCGCATGTCGTGGGCGGCGCGCTCGTCGGCGAACACCCGCTCGGCGTAGTCGTCGCCGGCCAGGACCCGGCGCACCTCGGCGGCGGGCAGACCGGCGGCGGTGAACACCTCGACGGCGACGTCGTGGTCGAACACGTCGCGGCCGGCCCCGAAATGCGCCTGGTTGAGCGCGCTGACCGCCTCGGCCTGCCGGCCCGCCTCGCCGGCCAGATGCAACACCCGGTGCAGGTCGAAGGTGTTGCCGTTGCGCCGGTCGGACCGGTAGGCCAGCCCCTCCTGGCGGGCGGCGTCGGCGACACGGTGCTCCATGCCCTCGATCTCGGCCGCCGGTACGTCGCTGAACTTGCGGGCCAGCGCGACGAGCAGCGACTCGGACCGGCCCCGGGGCAGGGTCGGGTTCAGCTCGTAGGAGTGGAAGCGCACCTGCACCTCGTCGCGGTGGGCGAACGTGGCGAGCGCCCGGTCGAACCGGGCCTTGCCGACGTAGCACCACGGGCAGACGACGTCACTCCAGATGTCCACACGCACGGCGGATCACCATCCTCTTCTCACCGCTTCTCGTCCGCGGCTCCCAGGCTCCGACGATCGGCGCACCGCAGCACGGCGGACCCTCGGCGTCGCCACCGGTTCGAGTGAACACCACCGGTGCTGCACCGCGGCCTGCCCGCTGCTGATGAACCGCGCACACCGCCCGCGGGAACCCGCGCCGAATGTCGCCGGACGCCGCTGCCCCGCCCCGGCCCGGCCCGGGCCGCCTTCGGGCCGAAGTGCGACGCGGACAGCGTTGGCAGCCCTGCAAGGTGAACGGCCGGTGGCGGCATGGTCCGTGCTGTGTGCGGCGGCGTCCGGATCGGCACGTATCGGCGGGGTGAGCGCCGCCGGACGCGGCACCGACACCCGGCACGGCCGGCGCCCGCAGGGGCGGCGCCGCCTTCGGGCCGGCGTGACGGCGCAGGTCAGCCCGGAGGCGGCGGGCCGCGGACGGCGGGTGCGTGCTGAACCGCCGCCGCCCGCACCCGCCGTGGCGCCCGTGCCGCCGACCGCGGCGGGAATCGGCTGCCGCCCGGCGACGACCGCCGATTCCCGCGCCTATGGCAGTGCATATGCGTCGTATTTCCGGCCGGTCTGCCGGCGCTCGCACCGCTGGCGGACGCCCCGCCCGGCCGCCGGGACGCCGCCCGCCGGCGTGGGTGCGCGGCGCGCGGGGCCGGTTCACCCTTGCCACCCCGGACCGGGAGCCACATCCGGTCACCCCCCGGCGGCGCACGCCCCCCGCACCGGGACGGCGCCCCGCAGCTCGCCCGGTCCGCCGCCGGCGCCCGTCGACGGTGCCGGTCCGGCCTGCGTCGGCTGCGCGGCGTCCGATTGCGCGGCGTCCGGCCGCGTCGAGTCCGGCTGCGTCGATTTCGGCTGCGTCGAGTCCGAGGTGGCGGTGAGCGCGGCGACGGCGTGTCGCATCTGCTGGTGGGAGTCGAGGTGGCGACCCGCGGACTGGTGGTAGGCGCGGTGCAGCGGGTACGCCGGGCGCCGCGGGGCGGCCCCGGCCCGCCGCTCGACGTCGTCGATGAGTCGTTCACAGTCGTCGAGGAACGCCAGCGCGTCCCGCGGCCACGGCCGCCCCGCGCGTCCCCGCGCCGTGGCGAGCGCGCTGACGTACCCCCGGCGGCACAGGTTGTAGAGGCTGTCGTCGGGAAACATCATCATCTGCCAGGCCATCGCCTGGTGCAGCTCGCGCTCGGACGCCGTCTGCGCCGTGGGTGCGAAAAGCCACCGGCGCACCTGCCCGGCCAGCCGCACGCCGGTCTCATCGCCGTGTCGCGGTGGACCGGTGAACGTGCAGTCCTTCGCGAAAGGGAAAGCAGCCTGATACAGCTCGGCACATTCTTCCAGGACTTTCGCCCGCGCATCACCGGGAACGCCCAGGACGATGTGAGCGTCCAGATACGCCCAGCGCAGCGAGGTCCCGGACGTCTCGCCACTGAANGCCCGCAGGACACGTCGCGACAGGGTCCGCGCGGACACGGAGTGGAATTCGCGACGTGATTCGTCGGCGGGGTCGCCGGCCTGGAGGTGGCGGGCTATCCTGCCCGCGGTCACCGGGAACCGCTGCTGCAGCTCGTAGCGAAAGCGCAGGACAGCGTCGTGGCCAGGGTCCGTGACCGCGCGCGGGGGCTTCTGCGAAACACCCGACATGGTTCCTTCTCTCCATACTTTTCCAGATGCGACGACAGCCGTCGCATTGATGCGACGCGGATGTCTCGACCGTCGGCGGGATGCGACCTTCCCGTCGCATTCCCGGCGCCATCTCGACTGTTTGTCCGTCCGTGTCGACGGGGCATCCTGCCACCCATTCGCGAAGCTTGTCAGCTAGGGTCTGCAAAACACGGAATGGCACGCTGGTGCCAGCCGCGGGAGTACCCGCCGACCCGCCCGAGCGCGGCGCCGGGGGCGGAACTCCAGCACGATTCACGACCTTCGAAGGAGCAGGCATTGACGACGCCGCGAACCCGCCAGGCGCGGTGGTGGGAGACGGCCCGTGCGACCACCGCACAGCCCATCGGCCGCCTCGCGCCCGCAGCGGTCGCCGCCCTCGACCCGGCGACGGACCCCGCACCGGCCCAGGACCCGGCCGCGGGAGATCCGGCCGCGGGAGACTCGGCCGCGGGAGACTCGGCCGCCGGCGATCCGGCCGGGCGCGACGATGATCCGCCCTCACCGTGGCCCGCGCCCCGCGTTCCGGCGGACCCGCCCCTCGCCGTGCCTCTCCCGACCCCCGCCGCGCTGTGGGGCGACGTCGCCGGCGGGCCGCGCCGACTCCGAAAGACGATCTTCGTCTCCTATGTCCGGCCGGACCTGGCGTGGGCGCAGTGGATCGCCTGGCAGTTGGAGGAGGCCGGCTACCCGACGCTGATCGAGGCGTGGGACTTCGGCGCGGGCACCCACCCGGTCGACCGGCTGCACCAGGCCGCCACCGACGCCCTGCCGACCCTCGCCGTGCTCTCGACCGCCTACCTGGCCTGCAGCGACGCCCGGGCGCAGTGGCAGAGCGCCTGGCGTCACGAGGCCGCGGGCCGCAGGGGTGCGCTGCTGATCGTCCGGGTCGAGGACTGTGTGCGGCCGGGGCTGCTGGGCCAGCTCGGCACCGTCGACCTGTTCGCCCTCGACCGCGACACCGCCCGCAGGCGACTGCTCGCCGCCGTGCGCGGCCGCCGCGCCAAGCCCGCCGTCGAACCGCCCTACCCCGGGCTGCGCGGCGCGGCGGCGGACTGCGGCGGCGACGGGCGGGGCGGCCCGCTGGCGACGGCGGATCGCCCGCCGTCACCGGCCTGGGTCCGGGAGGAGTTACGTAACGCCGAGGCACTGCTCGCCCAGGGCCGGCCCGGTCAGTCCGCCCACCGGTTCACCGCGATCGCCGAGCGGCTCGCCGCGGCCGGGCCGGTCGACGATCCGCAGTGGTTCACCGCCCGGTTCGGGCTCCTACGCGCCCGCGACCGCCAGGGCGACGCCCTCGATCGGGGCGAGCAGGCCGAGGCGGCGGACCGGTGCGCGCGACTGGCCGAGGCGGCGCGGGCGGTGCTGGGCGAGCGCCACGAGCTCGTGCACAGCCTGCTCGCCTACCAGCAGGCCAGGATGCGGCACGCCCCCCGGCGGCAGCCGTGAGCGTGACGGCCGTGAGCGTGACGGCCGCTCGCGGCGGCGCGGCTCAGCGCGACCCGGCGGGTCGGCCGTCCACCGCGCTGTCCGCGGTCGAAGCCGGCCCGGCGACCGCTGCGGCGGCGCCGGAAGCGGCCGGGGACGGCGGGGCGGGGGCCACCGCGGCGGCGTCGACGGGCGAGACCGGCGTCGTCACGGCCGGCACGGCGGGGGCCGCGGCAGCCGGGGCCGGGTCGTCGTCGTCGTGCAGGCCCTTGATCTCGGACTTGAAGATCCGCAGCGAGCGGCCCAGGGAGCGGGCGGCGTCGGGGAGCTTCTTCGCCCCGAACAGCACCACGACGACGACGATGATGATGAGCAGCTCAGGCGTACCGATGTCACCCACGAAAACCATCCTACGGACGGGGTCGGACCCACCGCCGGCCTCAAGAGCATGCTACGGCCGGCCGCGCCGCCGCGGCGACGGGCGGGGCATCCGGCCGTCCGGGCGGTGTCCCACCCGCCGCCACGGGCCCCACCCGCCGCCGGTGCCCTGTCGCCCGCCCGACGGGCGAGGTGATGTTTGACGAAGTGTGGGCGGCGGGTACATCGCGGTCGATCTCATCGCCGATCATCGGCAACCCCGCCGCTGATCCTCACCTGTCGGAGGCCCGCTGTGCTCTGGACCCTCATCACCTGGGTGGTACTTGGTCTCATCGCGGGGGCCGTGGCCCGCCTGCTGGTGCCCGGACCCGATCCGATGAGCATCCCCGCCACGATCCTGCTGGGCGTCGTCGGCTCGTTCGTCGGCGGTTTCCTCGGCTACGTCCTGTTCGACAAGGACTTCGGCGAAGGGGCGCTGCAGCCCTCGGGCATCGTCGGGTCCATCCTCGGCGCCATCGTCGTGCTGCTGGTCTGGCGGGCGGTGGGCGGACGCCGCCACGCGCTGCACCGCTGACCCCCCGCACCCGGCGACCCGCCGCATCTGCGCCGACCCGCCGCGCCCCGGCCACGACATCAGGCCCGCCACCCCGCTGCCGGGGTGGCGGGCCGCGTCGGTTCAGGCGGGCCGCGCGGATCAGAGCAGTTCGGCGGCCAGGGCGCGCCATTCCTCGACGGTGGGACGGCCCGTGCGGGTGACCAGGTCGACGTCGGCGGAGATGACCTGCACGGCGACGTGGTCGGCGCCGGCGTCGAGATGGTCGCGCACACGCTGCGCGGCCTGCGCGGGGGTGCCCCAGGCATAGAGGGCGTCGACGAGCCGGTCGCTGCCCGACCCGGCGACGTCGTCGGCGTCGAAGCCCAGCGCCTGCAGGTTGGCGACGTAGTTGGGCATGGCGAGGTAGTAGCGCAGGTTCGACCGGGCCCGCTCGCGGGCATCGCCGGGATCGGTGGCCAGCACGACCTTCTGGTCGGGGGCGAGCAGGACGCCGTCGCCGAGTGTCGCGCGGGCGGCGACGGTGTACTCGGGGGTGACCAGGTAGGGATGGGCGCCGCGGGCGCGGCGCGCGGACAGCTCGAGCGCCCGGGGTCGCAGCGCGGCGAGCACCCGCGCCTGGGCCGGCACCGGGTCGTCGGCACCGTCCAGCCCGTCGAGGAACTGCCCGAGGTGGGCCAGCGGCCGGGTGTACTGGCGGCCGAGTCCCTCCACGACCCGGGCGTGGCTGATACCGAGTCCGAGCAGGAACCGGTCCGGGTACGCGGCGTCGAGGCGGTGGTAGGCGGCGGCGAGCGGGGCCGGCTCGGTCGTCCACACGTTGACGATCCCGGTGGCCACGGCCAGCCGGCTGCTGGCGGCGAGGATCTGTTCGGGCAGGGCCAGGTCTGCCGGGGCGGCGCCGATCCACAGCGCGCCGTAGCCGAGGGTGTCCAGCTCCGCGGTCGCCGCGGCGACGGCGTCCGGTTCGGTCCAGGCGAACGACGGCGACCACACGCCCACCCGTCCCAACAGCACCGCCATGACGGTCCTCCTCACCTCCGCGCCGCTGCCGGCGCCGGCCCCGGGCCCTCGCGCGGCCCGGACACCCCTCACGGTGTGTTCGATGGTCACCGAACACGCTCCGTCTAGTGTACGACGGCGATCGAACAGAGCGGGCGGGGTGCCCACCGCCACCTCCGTCGCCCACCGCGCCTCCCCGTCACCGTTCGCATCCCTGTCACCGTTCGCCCTGTGTCGGCCCGCCGGCGGCTGGTGGCGCGGGCGGGCGGCATCCGGACCGCCGGGGCCGGCAGGCGGGCCGTCCGTCGGCCGGTAGAGTCGCGTGCGGACGGTGCCCGCCCTGCGGCCGCCGGCGGCGGTGGGGCCCGCCGTAGTCGAACCGCGGCAGCGCGCCGCCAACGGTCCCTGCGTGTCCACGGCTGCGCCCGACCCCGCCGGTCGGGCGCCCACGCAGGGAGGAACCTGATGACCGAGCGGCCCGCACCGCAGCGCACACCCCCCGCGCGGCCCGGCACCCCCACCGATCCCGAGGCCGTGACCGATCCCGGGGTCTCGGCCAGTCCGGGAACCGCGACCGGTCCGGGAACCGCGACCGATCCCGGGGCCGTGGCCGATCCCGGGGTTGCTACTGCCGCGACCGATCCCGACGTCGACCTGCACCTGCCGGCCCAGCGCGCCGAACTACGCACCCGCCCGGTGCCGCTGCTGGGGGCGATCGCCGCCGGCGGCGCCCTGGGCGCCTGCGCCCGCTACGCCGCGGCGCTGGCCTGGCCGACCCCGCCCGGCGCGTTCGGCTGGACCACCATGGCGGTCAACGCCGTCGGCTGCGCGGCGATCGGCGTGCTCATGGCCCTGCTGGCCGCCGGCCGCCTCGCCCACCCGCTGGCCCGCCCATTCCTCGGCACCGGGATCCTCGGCGGGTTCACCACCTTCTCCACCTACGCCGTCGGCGTCGAAGGGCTCCTCGACGACGGTCGGCCGCGTGCGGCCCTGGCCGCCCTGGCGCTGACTCCGACCGTGGCACTCGCCGCGGTGTGGGCGGCCACGGCCGCGACCCGCCGGCTGCTGGCGCCCGGGCGGCGACGGCGGTGAGCTGGCTGCTGGTGATCCTCGGCGCGGCGGTGGGCGCCCCGCTGCGCTACCTCACCGACCGGGCCGTGCAGGCCCGCCACGACAGCCCGCTGCCCTGGGGCACGATCACGGTGAACACCACGGCCAGCGCCGTGCTCGGCCTGGTCACCGGCGCGGTCGCCGCCGGCGCCGCCTCGACCCGGGTGACGCTGCTGGTCGGCACCGGGCTGTGCGGGGCGCTGAGCACCTACTCGACGCTGTCCTACGAGGTCCTGCGCCTGGTCGAGAGCGGTCGCCGCCGTCTCGCCGCCCTCACCGTCGCCGCCAGCCTGCTCGCCGGGGTCGGCGCCGCCGCGGCCGGCGTGGCCCTCGCCCGCGCCCTGTGGGGTTGACCGCACCTGCCACAGCGGACAGATCCCCCACCCGCGGTCCCGACCGCGCATCCGCCATCCGCCGGGCCGGGTCGCTCGCGCCCCGCGACCCCGCCCGGACCTACCCTTCTGCCCGTGCAGACGCCGACCCCCTTTCGCCGTGCCGCCGCCCGGCCCGCCACCTGCGTCCCGCCGACCCCGCAGCACCGTCCGCACCACCGTCCGCCCCGCCACCCGGCCGCCCACACCGGACACCACCCCCAGTGCCGCCCCGGACGGCGTCCGCACTGCCACCCGGGACGCCGCGGGCGGCGCCGGCCGCTGCTCACGCCGGTGACCCTGGCCGTGGCCGGGGTGCTGGTGAGCGGGTTGCTCGCCGGCTGCCATTCCGGCACCGGCGCCGACGGCCCCACCCGCGCGGACGCCGCGGCCCGCCCCGCCCCGGCGGTGACCACTCCCGCCCCGTCCACCCCCGCGCCCGCCGCGGCCCCCACGCGGCCCGCCGCCGCGGCGCCCGCGGCAGCGGCGCCGTACTGCGGGGCCAGCCGCTACGTCGAGGAGATCGTCGTCGAGCAGTGGGCCGACGGCCGGCTGCGGATCTCGGTGCGGCCCACCTCCGCCGCCCGCCACGCCGAGCGCCACGAGGCCACCGACGCGATCTGGACGGCCATCGGCGGCTGCGTGACCACGCTGCCCGCCCTCGGCCGCGACGTCACCGACAGCCTGCACGCCCAACTGGCCTGCCACCAGGACCTGGCCCTGATTCCCGCGCTGGGCGGCGGCCGGGGATACGCCACCGGCGACACCTACGACCTGGAGAGCTGGCGGCCGATGATGCGACCGAACTCGATGTCGACGTGGATCTCCACCCGCTGCGGCAACACCCTCGGCACCGACCCCACCGGCCCACCCGCCCGCGTCTTCCGGCCCGACGGCGTCGCCCCCCGGCACACCGTCGCCGGCGAACACGCCTGACCCGCGCGTCCGCCGGCCCGCGGCGCCACGACAGGCCGCCGAGGCGTCACGCCGGCGGCCTGTGATCCGTCAGGGTTGCGACACCCCGCGACGACGGAAGGCGATCATGGACGAGCAGGAACGAGACGGCGCCCAGGAGCTGCTCGCGGCCCGGTTCGAGGCGCATCGCGGCCAGCTGCGGGCGGTCGCCTACCGCATGCTCGGCTCGCTGACCGAGGCCGACGACGCGGTGCAGGAGGCATGGCTGCGCCTGAGCCGCGCCGACAGCGACGCCGTGACCAACCTCGGCGGCTGGCTGACGACCGTCGTCGGACGGGTGTGCCTGGACATGCTGCGTTCGCGCACCGCCCGGCGGGAGGATCCCCTCGACGACCTCGTCCGCCTGCCCGACCCGGTCGTCAGCCGCGCCGACGGCGTCGACCCCGCCCAGCAGGCGCTGATCGCCGACGCGGTCGGCCTGGCCCTGCTCGTGGTCCTGGAGACCCTCGGCCCGGCCGAACGGCTCGCGTTCGTGCTGCACGACATGTTCGCCGTCCCCTTCGACGACATCGCCCCGATCGTCGGGCGTTCCCCGGCGGCCACCCGCCAGCTCGCCAGCCGGGCCCGGCGCCGGGTGCAGGGCGCGCCCACCACGCCCGACGTGGACCTGGCCCGCCAGCGCGTCGTCGTCGACGCCTTCCTCGCTGCCGCCCGCGGCGGGGACTTCGACGCCCTCGTCGCCGTGCTCGACCCCGACGTGGTGCTGCGCGCCGACCGGGGCGCCGCCGGGATGGGGGCCGCGGGCTCCGGGCGGACCGTCGGGGCACGCGCCGTCGCCGCCCGGGCGATGACGTTCCGCCGCTTCGGCCGCGCCGCCCGCCCGGCGCTGGTCAACGGCACCGCCGGACTGGTGACGATGAGCGGTGGGCGGCCGTTCGCCGTCATGGGCTTCACGATCAGCGGCGGTCGCATCACCGAGATCGACATCCTCGCCGACCCCGACCGCCTGCGCACCCTGGACCTCGACCTGCTCGCCTGAGCCCGCCCCCGCCCACCCCCGCGGCGCGTGCTTCCGGCAGGTCGTCGGCAGGCCGGGTCGGAAAGTTCGAGAAGCCGGGCAACCTGGAGGCGGCCGCCGGCCTTTGTAGGGCGAGGGAGGTCGTGGTGCGCACAGACGAGGGCGACGACGGCGGGTTCACGGCGTACTTCACGCCGCGGGCCGGTGAGCTGTTGCGGTTCGCCTATCTGCTGACCGGCGACGCCGGCGAGGCGGAGGACCTGACCCAGACCACACTGACCCGCGTGTTCGTCGTCTGGCCGCGGGTCCGCGGCCACGACCGGCCCGACGCCTACGCCCGCCGGGTGATGGTCAACGCCAACACCCACCGGTTCCGTCGCCGGGTCCGCCACGTGCTCGTCGACGTGCCGCCGGAGCGTGCGGAACCGTCGGCGCAGCTCGCCGCCGTCGAGGACCGGGCGGGGCTGGCCGCGGCGCTCGCCATGCTGCCGCCGCGGCAGCGGGCCGTCGTCGTGCTGCGCTACTGCGAGGACCTGTCCGAGGCCGCGGTGGCCGCGCTGCTGCGCTGCTCGGTCGGCACGGTGAAAAGCCAGGCCGCGAAGGGCCTCGCCAAGCTACGCATCCACCCCGCGATCGCCGACCCCGCCGCCCCGCCGGCCCCGTCCCAGGTCCGACCCCCGGCGGGATCGGACACCCCTCGCTCCGCGCAAGGAGGCACCGTGAACGGAACCTCGTCCGGCAGTCCCGACGACGCGGTTGCCGACTGGTTGCGCGCGGCGGCCGGCCAGCTCGATGTCCGCACCCCGGCCGAGCTGCTGACCGTGGCGCGGGCCGCGGCGCCCGCCGCTCGCCGCCGCCGTCGCCTCGCCATCGCCGTCCCGGCCGGCGTCGCCGTCCTGGCCGCCGTCCTGGCCACCGTCGTGATCGGGGCCGGTGTCCTCGTCGGCGGCCAGGGGGACGGGCGGACGACGATCCTGCCCGCGGCCGGATTTCCCACCGTGGTCCGCGGCGCCGCGCCGGCAGTCCCCTCCGAGGTCCCCGCTGCCGCAGGCGGCCCGCCCCTGCACCTGCACTACGTCGACACCCCGCGCCTGCTGACCCTCACCGATGCCCAACGCCGCGAGGTCGACGCCCGCTGCGCGCCGCAGGCCCCGCGCCTGTTCGTCGCGGTCGCCGACCGGTGGGGCCTGCAGGTTCTCCTCGCCGGCGAGGACGGCGGGGGGATGTGCCGGACCGTCAACGGACCCGCCGCCGTCCCCGACCTCACCGCCGTCCCCGACCTCACCGGCATCAACGGCCCGATCCTCTGGTCAGGCGGTCGCCATGACCTGACGAAGCCGCCCACGAGGCCTGTCGAGGTGGTCAGCTCCGGCGACGACGGCTCCGGCAGGCTCGGCGAGTGGAACGCGCGGCGGTGGGCCGTCGGCCAGGTGTCCCCACAGGTCGCCCTGCTCGTCGCCGCGCTCCCGACCGGGGACGCCGTCGTGGTCCCCTTCGAGCCCTCGACCGGCGCGTTCATCACCCGCATCCAGGTCACGACCCCGGATCTCGCCCGGTACCAGGCCCTCGGCCAGATGCCGCTGACGCTCTACGCCTACAACTTCGCCGGCACTCTGCTCGCCCGCTCCACGGCCACCCCGTGCGGCCAGGTGCCGGTGTGCGGCACGGGGCCGGCGGCCCCGACCGCCGTACCCCTGCCCTCGCTGTCGTCCTGGCCGCCGGTGGCGCCGAGCTCGGGCACGGGCAGCCCGGTCGCCCCCGCGACCCCCGCCACTGGCTGAGGGCGCGGCGCAGGGTGGCGTCCCTCGGCCGACTCCTCTCTCTGTACCTACTGGTATGTACAGTGGTGGGGTGGATGCGGCGGAGCGGCTGATCGAGAGCACCCGGGTGCTGCTGTGGGAACGCGGGTACGTCGGGACGAGCCCGCGGGCGATCCAGGCGCACGCCGGGGTCGGGCAGGGCAGCATGTACCACCACTTCGACGGCAAGGCGGCGCTGGCACGGGCGGCGATCGAGCGGACCGCCGCCGAGCTGCGGGCGGCGGCCGACGCCCAGCTCGGCGCCGACGGCCCGGCGCTCGCCCGCATCGAGGCCTATCTGCGCCGCGAGCGGGACGTGCTGCGCGGTTGCCCGGTCGGCCGACTCACCCAGGACCCCGACGTGATGGCCGACGCCGAGCTGCGCCGCCCGGTCGAGCAGACGTTCACCTGGCTGCGCGCCCGCCTGGGCGCCGTGCTCGCCGAGGCCACGGCCGCCGGCGAGCTCGTCGGGCTCGACGCGGCGGCCACCGCCGCCACGATCGTCGCGGTGCTGCAGGGCGGGTACGTGCTGGCCCGCGCCGCCGGGCGTGAGGTGCCGTTCGTCCAGGCCGTCGACGGCCTGCTCGCCCTGCTCTCCACCCACGCCGCACCTGCTGCACCCGCCGCACCCGCCGGCTAGCGACCAGGACAGGACCCAGGACATGTACGCGATGCAGTACACGATCACCCTGCCCGCCGACTACGAGATGGCGATCATCCGCCGCCGGGTCGCCGACACCGGCCACGCCCTCGACGACCGGGCCGGGCTCGCGCTGAAGGCGTACGCGATCCGCGAGCGTGGCGTCGCGGGTGCCGCGGTGAACCAGTACGCCCCGTTCTACCTGTGGCACGACGCCGGGGCGATGGGCCGTTTCCTCGTCGGCGGTGGCGGCTTCGAGCGGATCATCGGCTCGTTCGGCCGTCCGGCGGTCGCGCACGGCACCGTCCTTGCCGCCGTCACCGGCTCGGCGTCGCAAACCGGCCTGACGTCGCAGGTCGACTCGGCATCGCAAACCGGGCCGGTGTCGCAAACCGGGCCGGCCCGTCCCAGGGACGGGGGCGCGTCGCCGCCGGCCGCCTCGGCCGCGTCGCCGACCGCCGCCTCGCGTCGGGTCAGTGCCCTGCCCGCCGACGCCGATACGCTCGACGACGGCTCGGGCTCGGGGCTCGCCGCCCACGTCGCCCGCGAGATCGACGCGCTCGCGGCCCTGGCCGGCCGCGCCGGCGTGCACACCGCCGCGCTCACCCTGGACCCCCGCCGCTGGGAGCTGACGCGGTTCGTGCTGTGGGCCGACGCCGCGGCCGCCGCCGGCGACGGCGAGGCCACCGAACGCTACGAGGTACTGCACGTGTCCGCGCCGGGCGCGGCACCGCTGCCCAGCGGCCGCGGCTGGTAGCCCGCCGGCCGATCCCCCGACCAGAGCCCGCGGCTGCACCCGGACTCACTACGATCATCGGCCATGGGTGAGGAGCCGGATCTGCGCGTGACCCGCGACGCCTACGACGGCGTCGCCGAACGCTACGCGCAGTTGTTCAGCCGCATGCTGGCCCAGCGTCCGCTGGACCGGGCGTTGCTGGGCGCGTTCGCCGAACTCGTCCTCGCCCACGCCACCNCCACCGGCGCGCCCGCCGCCGTCGCCGACCTCGGCTGCGGCCCCGGCCACATCACCGCGCACCTGCGCGAGCTCGGGGTGGACGCCTTCGGCATCGACCTGTCCCCGCAGATGATCATGCTGGCTCGCCGCGACCATCCCGGGCTGCGCTTCGAGGTGGGGAACATGCACCACCTCGCGCTCGCCGACGGCGCCCTCGGCGGCGCCGTCGCCTGGTATTCGATCATCCACACCCCACCGGCGCGGGTGCCGGCGCTGTTCGCCGAGTTCGCCCGGGTCCTCACCCCCGGCGGCCACCTGCTGCTGGCCTTCCAGGCCGCCGACGCCGGCGCCGAGGCACCCCAGCCGCATCCGCACCTGGTCACCCCGTCGCACCGCTGGTCGCCGGAGGCGATCGCCGGCCTGCTGCGCCCGGCCGGGTTCGTCGAGTCCGCCCGGCTGCTACGCGAGCCCGACGCGACCGAACGGCTCCCCAGCGCCGTCCTGCTCGCCCACCGCCCGCCGGCCTCCTGACCAGTCGCATCCCTGACCGGTCGGCTACCCCCTGACCGGCCGGGCATCCCTGACCGGCAGGTCCGCCGGGCCGCGCGGCGCAGCCCGACGACGTTCAGTGGTCGGATTTTCCCGACGCCTACGCGGCCAAGGTCCGCGCGGCGCTGCCCGATCTGCCGCCCGGCGTGGTCGCGCTGGCGCTGCGGGTGTGGGGTCGCATGCACGGCCTGGTGGCGCTGGAGAACCACGGCCACGTCCGCGCCGTGTCGAACAACCCCGCCGCCCTGTACCACGCCGACCTGATCGACCTCGTCGTCTCCCTCGGACTCACCCCGCCCGCGACCCCGTCGGCATGATCATCGGGTGGGGTTGATGCGCGATCGGCCGCCGACGCTGCGTCCCGAGACGCCAGGGTCGGACCGTCTCGACGCCGACCTGCGGTACCGGCGACGGCGACCCCGTCCTCGACGCTGCGCTGACAGCTACCGTCAGCGCGCCATCACCGCCCGGCTGCGCAGCCGCGCCGAGGCGGAGAGCCTGTTCACCGGGCTGGAGCTGCCCGACCCGGGGGTGGTGTTCGTCCACCGCTGGCGCCCCGACGCCGACGTGCCCGCCGGGCTCACCGACGCGGCGGTGAACATCTATGGCGGCCTGGCCCGCAAGGTCTGACCTGGCCCGCGAGGCCCAACCGGGCTCGAGGGGCCCGCCCGCTCGGGTGACTAGCCCGGCTCCTGCTCCCGGCGGGTCGCCACGACGGTGGTCGCGGGGAACTGGACGTGGATCTGCCCGTCGACGCGCCTCGGGGCGAATCCGGTGGCCGGGCCGCCGTCGAGTTCGGCGGCGAGGACGGCCAGGGCACCGTCGCGGTCGCCGGCGTCGGTCAGCATCTCCGCCACCGCGAACGGTGCGGTCGTCTCGGTGTCGTGGCGGCCCAGCGGGCCGACCGCGGCACGCAACAACGCGGCGAGCTCGTCGGCAAGCAGCACCCCGGCATGCGACGGGTCGATCGTGCGGTGCAGCTCGTCGAACGGCCCGCGCAGCCGCGCGTCGGGGGCGACGAGGTCGGCGACCACCACCCGCCCGCCGTGCCGGCAGACCCGGGCCATCTCGGCGACCGCGACCGCCGGATCGGCAAAGTGGTGCAACGCGGCGCGGCAGACGACCACGTCGAAGGAGCCGTCGAGGAACGGCAGCTCAGCGGCGTGGCCGTGCTGCAGCAGCACGTTGGCGATGCCGGCGGCGCGCAGGCGTTCGGCGGCCAGCCCGAGCAGCGCGGCGGTCAGGTCGACGCCGACGACCTGGCGCACCCGCGGCGCGGCCGCCTCGGCGACATGCCCGGCGCCGCAGGCGACATCGAGAACGATCATGGTCGGGTCGAGGGGTTCCAGCCAGGGCAGCGGCGCCGTGCGGCGCTCGGCGAACAGCGCGTCGTCCCCGGTGAACAGCCCGGTCTGCCGGGTGAAGGACCGGCGCACCGTCGCATCGTGATCGGTTGCATCCATACCGCCTATTTGTAGTGTGGTCTGCTATGACCGTCTGTGCGCGTCCGGTNGACAATCCGCCCGTTGCGGCCAGCGTCGTACTGACCGACCCGACCGCGGCCGACCGGATCCGGGCCGGCACCTACGCCTACGACGGCGAGCAGGTCAGCTCCGGCTGGCACGTCCACGACCTCGACCAGATCGAGTACGCCTGGCAGGGCACCGTCGAGGTCGAGACCGCCGCCGCCCACCACCTGCTCCCACCCCGGCACGCCCTGTGGATCCCGGCGGGCCTGGCCCACCGCACGACCCTGCGGCGGGTGCGCACGGTGTCGGTGTTCCTGGACCCCCAGATGATGGGCCTCGCGCCCGACCGGGCCCGGATCCTGCCCGCGGCGGCCCCGATCCGCGAGATGATCATGCACGCGGTGCGCTGGCCGATCAGCCGCCGCGCCGGCGACCCGCTCGCCGACACCTTCTTCACCGCCCTGTCCGGTCTGCTCGTCGAGGGACTCGACGCCGCGACCCCGCTGTGCCTGCCGACCAGCACCGACCCGATCGCCGCCGCCGCCATGCGCCACGCCGAGGGCCACCCGCACGCCGCCACGATCGGCGCGGTCTGCCGGGCGGTGGGCGTCTCCGAACGCACCCTGCGCCGGCGTTTCGCCGCCTCCACCGGCCTGACCTGGCGCCAGTACCTGCTGCACAGCCGGATGGCCCGGGCGGCGGCGCTGCTGAGCGAACCCGGGCCCACCGTGCTCGACGTCGCGATCGCCGTCGGTTTCGACAGCGCCAGCGCCTTCACCCGCGCCTTCCGTCAGCACACCGGCGATACCCCGACGGCCTACCGCCGGCGGGTGGCGTCGGCGGTGGGCTGAGGATCCCGGCCGACGACACGCACCTGCGGGTAGGCCCGGCTCGGCCCGCCGAGCAGCGGCTGCGTCCGCCCGCACAGCCAGCGTTCGACGAACGCCCCGACGTAGGCGCGGGTGATCGCCAGCGCCTGCCGTCCGGTCAACGTCTGCCCCGGCGCCGGGGCAGACGGGGCCGCGGCGGCGGGCAGCGGGATCTGGTCGGCGAGGACGGGATCGTCGGTGAAGCTGAAGTGGTCGGCGCCGTCGACGTCGAGCCACAGCCGCGGCGGGCCCAGGTGCGCCCATGCCTGCGCCCAGCTCGGATCGTCGTCCCCCGCCGTCACGCCACTCGTCGGCGCCGTGCCGTTTTTCGCCGCCGTGCCCTCCCCCGCTGCCGGGGTACTGCCGGGATGGTCCGCCGTCGCGCCGAACAGCAGGAACGCCCGCCCGCCGAACCCGCCGGCACCGACCGGCTCGCCGAGGGTGCCGTCCATGTCGACCCCGGCGCGCACCCGCCGGTCGTGCAGCAGCAGCGACGCCGCCGCCGACCCGCCGAGGGAGTGCCCGACCGCGGCGACGCGCGCCGGGTCGATGAGCTGCGCGCCGCGCCACGCCGGGTGCGCCCCGGTGAGGCTGTCCAGGACGAAGGACAGGTCGGCGGCGCGCCCGCGGCTGGCGGCGCCGAAGTCGGCGTCGGTGCGCATCCGGTCGCACGCCACGCAGGTCAGCATCCGCCCGCCGGGGAACGCCGTGCCGACCGACTCGTAGGCGTGGTCGACGGTCGCGGCGACCAGTCCGCGGCTGGCGAGGTCCTCGGCGAGCCCGGTCAGCGAGCGGCGCCCCACCCCCAGGCCCGGGGACAGCAGCACCAGCGCCCGGCGCCCGGGCAGCGGTCGCGCCCCGACGCGGCTGGCGATGTGCGTGTCGGCCAGCGCCTGCACGGGCAGGGTGTCGGCCAGGCCGAGCGCGGCCAGGTAGCGGCGGATCTCCTCGACCGTGGCGTAGCGGGCCGGGGTGCCGGTGGCGGCCTGCGCCGGGTAGTAGACGTCGACCATCAGCTCGCGGGCGACGCCGGGCACCCACGGGTCACGCCGGTGGCGGTCGACCAGGTGCAGCGTGTCCCGGCCGACCGCGAGGGGCCCGGTGGGGCGGGGCAGGGACAGCCCCGCCACCGGCGCCGTTCCCTGCCTTGGCACCGTTCCCTGCGGGGACGCCGTTCCCTGCGGGGGCGCAGCCGCCGCGGCGCTGCCGGCGCCGGCGACGGGGAGCAGAAGGATCGCTGCGGCGAGGGACACCGCGCGGAGGATTGCCATCACTGCTCGCACTCTAAGTGCCGCTGCGGTTGCCCACCGTGCAACTCGGGTAGTCCGTCAGGCGACACCCCCCTCCCGCGTCCGCGCGCCTACCCCAGGTACGACCCGCTCAGGCGGTGTCGCGCACCCCGGCCAGCCAGGCGGGCAGGCGCGCGGCCAGCGCGTCGGTCGACCATCCGGCCGGCCCGTCGGCGTCGAGGTAGGAGATCTCGGTGCGCGTCGTGGCCAGGCCGATCCTCGTGCCGTTGAGCTGGAAGGCACGCCCGGTGACGCGCCGGCCTTCCTCGGTGCACAGGTAGATCCCCAGCGGTGGCACCGTCTCGGGCGCTGCGGGTGCCGGCGGCGCACCGCCGGTGGCGGCGACGCGCGTGCGAAGCTCGGCGAGGAAGCTCGCGGCGCGGTCGTCGAGGCTCGCGACGTAGTCGTCGTGCAGGGCGGTCGCGGTCGCGCCGGGATTGACCGCGTTGACGCTGATGCCGAACGGGCGCAGCTCCTCGGCGGCGTAGCTGGCCAGCACGGCGTTGGCCGCCTTCGCCGCCCGGTAGGCGGCATTGCGCGGAAAGTGGACGTCGTTGACCAGGTCGCCGGTCACGATGATCGTGCCGCCGCCGGCGTCGATCAGGTGGGGCACGGCGTGGCGGAGGCAGTGGAACGTCCCGTGGGTGGCGACGGCGAGCACGTCGGTGAAGTCCCGTTCGTCGGCGTCACGCAGGAACCGTGGGCGAACGATCGCGGCGTTCGCGATCAGGATGTCGAGCCGGCCGAAGCGTGCGACCGCGGTCTCGACGAGGCGCCGGGCGCCGTCGAAGTCGGCCACGCTGTCATGGTGGGCGACGGCGACACCGCCGGCGGCCTCGATGCCGGCGACGACGGACTGCGCCGCCGTCGGCGTGCGATCGGCGTTGCCGCGCAGGTCGTTGACGACCACCTTCGCGCCCTCGGCGGCGAGCGCTCGTGCATACGCCGCGCCGACTCCGCGGCCAGCACCGGTCACGATCGCGACGTTGCCTGCCAGCCTGTCCGCCATCGTGGACCTCCTTTCCTCGTAGGAACGTGGGCCAAGCAGGAACGTGGGCCAAGCAGGAACCGTGGGCCAACCCCTTAGGCGGCGGTGGGGCCGAACTGTTCGACGAAGCGGGCGGTGAACAGGTCGGCGCCCTTGTACTGGGCCACCGTCGTGGCCGGGACGACGGCCGGGCCGTCGGGGGTGGGCAGTTGGCCGACGCCGCCGTGCGGGCCGAGCGGGAGCAGGATCATGGGGTGAGGCAGGGGCCGGTAGGTGGCGGTGGGCTGCTCGCCGCGCAGGCGGGCGGTGATGTTCCTCGCCACGACCTCGGCGTGCTGCCCCGCGTATCCGGCCATCTTGGCCTCGGCGACGCCCGCGAGGTCGCCGACGGCGTAGACGTGGTCGTGCCCGCGGACGTTGAGGGTCTCGGTGACGGGCACCTGGCCCTGCGCGGTGAGCGTGGTGAGCCGGCCGTCGGCGAGGTAGTCGCTGTTGACGTGCACGCCGTAGGCACGAAACCAGATGTCGGCGGTGATCTCCTCTCCGCCGGTGGTGGTGACGGTGAAGGTCTCGGTCCGGCCGGCCCTGGTCGTCGGCGGCGCGCTCACCCCGGCGCCGAGGCGCAGCCGGACGCCCAGGTCGTCGAGCTGGCGGTGCAGATCCTTGATCATCTCTGGGTGGAAGCCGGGCAGCAGCCGCGCGGCCGGGTCGACGATGGTCACGTGCTTGTGCGGCCAGACCGCCGTGATCTCCCCGGCCAGTTCCAGGCCGACCGGCCCGGCGCCGAGGATCAGGACCCTAGCGGCGGCGGCGAGTTCGGTGTGGGTCCGGCGCAGGTCGGCGCGTGCTTCGCCGGTGGAGTCGGCGGCGGGCTTGGCCGGGTAGGCGTAGCTCGAGCCCGTGGCCAGCACCAGATGGTCCGCCTCGACGCGCCGGCCCGAGGCCAGGGTGACGCCGCCGGGGTCCGCCGAGACCGCGCGGTCGCGGATCACCATGCCCCGGGTGAGCAGCGTGTCGAAGGGGAAGAACAGGTTGCCCGCCCAGTCGGGCCGGGTCAGCGCTCGCAGGGACCCGGCGGCGTTGACGAAGGCGTCCCGGGGATCGATCAGGACGACGTCGGCCTCGGCCTCCAGCGCCTTGGCGACCGCGGCACCCCCATAACCCCCGCCGACGATCACAACCGTTCGACCCATGATGTCCCTCTCCCACCAGCCAGGAATCGGAGCTCGACGGCTGCCGAGCGCCGTCCCCGACTCTCGGGGGCCGCCACGGGGACAGGAAGGCCGGGCGGAGGCTGGTAGCGGCAGGGCATCCATCGCCGCGGCCGGCGCGGCCACGATCGGATGCCCTGCCTGCGTCGCGGCTAGCCGGGGGCGCGGCCCCAGGCGATGGCCGTGGCGAACGACAGGTCGAAGAACGCCGGGTCCGCGAGGGAGTCCAGGGCCTCGTCGAGCAGGTCGTCGGAAGCCAGGCCCAGCTCGCGGATGTGGGGGCGCAGCCGCGTCAGGGTCAGCGCCCAGCACTGGGCGGAGGGGCCCGCGCCGCCCGTGGTCGGCAGGTGCACGCTCACCCCGACGTCGACCAGGCCGCGGGCCTGCAGGGGGGCGGGGAACCCGCGCGCCCAGGCGGAGTCGGTGCCGATGGTCCTGGCCAGCACCTCGTCGATGCTGCGCATGGCCTGGCGGAACGGCGGGTGGGGTGAGGAGTCGAGGGGGAACCCGACGATCGACTCGACGACGAGGACGCCGGCGGGTTGCAGCCAGCCGCGCAGGCGGTCCAGGACGTGCTCGCGGTCGGGGAGATGCTCCAGGACGAACCGGGCGTGGATGAGGTCGAACGGGCCGCCCGGGGGTGCGGGGTCGCGGGTGACGTCGTGGTGCAGGACCGTCAGGTGCGGTCCGGCGAGGCTGTCGAGGTGGCGGGTGTCGACGTCGGTGGCGACCACATGCCCGACCCCGGGGGCGCGGTCGGCCCCGGGGTCGGTGTCGGTGGCCGGGCCGGCGTCGGTGGCGGTGACGCGGTCGGCGAGCCAGGCCGCGATTGACCCGCCGCCGGCGCCCACCTCCAGGCATCGCCAGCCGGCGCCGACGCCGCGTTCGTCGAGGATGCGGATCGTCGTGGGGTCGCAGACCGCGGCCATGGCGGCCAGCCGGGCGCGTTCGGTGTCGGTGGGGCCGCCGAGCACATCGTCGGCGTAGCGTCGCTGCGGGGGCACGGTGTCGGTCATCGCCGCGCCCCCGCAGCGACGCCTGCGGGCTGGGTCGGACGGGCGTCGTCGGGTCGGGGACGCGCGTGACGGCACGGGTCGCGCCGGTCGAGTGAGGTCACACGGGGAGACTCTGCCGCAACGCAGCGCGCCGGGTGCGGGTTCCCGGCCGCATCAGTCCGTCGGCGTTCCAGCCGTCAGCATTCCAGGATCGGCTCCTGCAGTTCGGTCACCCACCGCTCGGGGGCGTGCGGGGGGCAGGCGAGGTAAAGCTCGCGGGGGTAGCCGACGGCCCGGTAGCCGTGGGCGTCGATCCACGCGGCCAGGGCCTGCCCGCTGGAGACCACCTCGTCCATGGACCCGCGGTGGACGAGGGTGGCCGCGGCGGGAACCTCGGGCAGGTCCACGAGCGCGAAGTCAGGGTGGGAGTCGGTCCCGGCCGCGACCGGCAGGGCCGCGTGGACGCTGATCATGCCGGCGCCCTGGGTGGCGTCGGTGTAGTAGGCGACGGCGGGTCCGGTCGGTCTCACCCCGGCGCGGGCCAGCCGGTCGACCAGGTCGTCGAACAGGTCGCTGACGACCGGTCCGATGTTCTCGGGGGCGTAGCTGGCGGCGGTGGCGACCAGCTCCGCGACCCGGACCGGGGTCAGACGCTTGATGAGAACGTCGTCGGTGGGCATGCGTCCCTCGCATTCGATCGCGCGGAGCCTCGCGTGCACCCGGGCCAGCCGTGCGGTGTCGGCCGCGATCGCCGCGGCGAGCTCGGCCTGCCGCAGCCGCAGCATGCCGCGCAGTTCGGCGACGCTCACCTGCTCGTCGAGGATCGCCCGTACCTGCGTCAGGGTGAGACCGAGGTCCTTCAGGGCGATGATCCGGTTGAGCCTGGCGAACTGGTCGGCCTGGTAGAAGCGGTAGCCGCTGACCGGGTCGACGTGGGCGGGCCGCAGCAGTCCGAGCGCGTCGTAGTGCCGCAGCATGCGGACCGACACGAGCCCGCGGCGGGCGAAGTCTCCAATGCTGAACATGACACCTACCGGTCTACGGCCTGCCACCGTGTCAGGGTCAACCGTCGGCGACCGGGACACCACCAACGCATCGGGAGCAGGGCATGGGCCTCATCCACGTCGAGCTGTTCGTAACCCTCGATCTCGTCGGGCAAGCGCCCGGCGGTCCGCAGGAGGATCCGGTGGGGTTCCCGTTCGGCGGCTGGCAGGCGCCCCTGCTGGACGAGGTCAGCGGGGCGCAGGTCGGTGCCGCGTACGAGGGCACGGACGCCCTCCTGCTCGGCCGGCGGACGTATGACATCTTCGCCGCCTACTGGCCGCACCAGGAGGGCGGCGAGGACAACGAGATCGCCACGCTTTTCAACAACGTCCCGAAGTACGTGGCTTCGCGCGCCACGCCCACCCTGTCGTGGGCCGGGTCCACGCAGCTCGGCCCGGATCTGGCCGGCGCGGTGCGCGAGATCCGTGACCGGCACGAGCACGTCAACGTCGTCGGAAGCCTGAACCTGGTGCAGACCCTCCTGCGCGAGAAGCTCTTCGACCGTCTCGACCTGTGGCTGCACCCGGTCGTGCTCGGCGTGGGGAAGAAGGTGTTCGACGGTGGCGCGGTGCCCACGAACCTCACCCTCCTCGACCCGCCGGTCGCCAGTCCGAAGGGCATCGTGTACCTGCGCTACGGGCTCGCCGACGGCACGCCCGGGACGGGAGACATGACCGCCCCCGATCGCGGTATCGGGCGCGACGACTGATGGGAGCTACCGGGTCGGCATAGGGCAGGCTGACGCCGCCCGCGCCGGGTGGGCCTGCCCGCTCACCCGCCGCCGGGGTCCGCCCGGGTGGCGGCCAGCGCCAGCAGGTTCGGGACGGGGTCGTCACCGTCGTCCTCGGCGGTCTCCCGCAGGACGAGCCCGGCGCCCGTCAGAGCGTTCAGCAGCACCGGCAGGGGGACGTTGACCACCCCGACGCGGGAGCGGATCCCGTCGCCGAGCAGTGGGTGTTCCTCGACGCGCCGGTGGTGGCGGTAGCCGGGATGGACGGTGCAGGAGCCGTGGTCGTCGCGTTCGACGAAGACACCGCCGAAGCAGGGGTGCGCGGCGACGACCACCAGGCGTCCCCCGGGGCGGAGCACGCGGTGGGCTTCGGTGAACATCGGGGGCAGGTCGTCGACGTCGGTGGTGGTCATGATCGTGGCGACGGCGTCGAGGGACCGGTCGGCGAACGGGAGCTCCTCGGCGCCGGCGACGACGGCGCTGACGCCCCGGCGGCGGGCGAAGTCGACCTGGCGCGCGGAGACGTCGACGCCGATCACCTGCCAGCCCAGGGCGGCCAGCGCGGGGGCGTGCGCACCGCCGCCGCAGCCCAGGTCGAGGCAGAGACGGTCCTGGCCGGGACCGAGCAGCCGGGCCAGCAGACGGTCGGCCGAGCGGGCGACCGGATGTCCCGCTCCCCTGGCCACGAAACCGTCATACCAGTCGGCGAAGTCGTCGTAGCGCGGTCGCATGCGACAACCCGACCATGGACTGCAGCGTCCTGCCACCGCGTTTTTCGGCGGCCGGCCGAGCGCCTCCTCCCGGTCGGCCCCGGTGGGCAACGCGCCCGCGCGCCGCCCACCGGGGCCGGTCATCCGCCGAGGGCGGTGAACGCGCCGTCGCGCAGGACGGGAACGACCGCGTCGGCGTCGAGCTGTGCGGCGCAGGCGACGTCGTCGTCCCAGCCCAGGTTCAGCACCGCGGTGCTGACCAGGTCGCGCCGACCAGTCCCCAGGTCGGCGTCCACGGCGGCGAGGGCGGCGGCGAACTCGGCGGTGAGCCGTCCTACCGGCGACCGGTGTTCCAGGTGCCGCTCCGGCCGCCGCCGCTCCAGGCGCCGCCCTGCGGGCCGCTGTTCCAGGTGCCGCTCTGCCCGCCGCCGCTCCAGGCGCCGCTTCGCTGACCGCCGCCCGCCGCAGCACCGGGCGGCCCGGCCTGCGTCGTGGTACCTGCCAGGACGATCGCGAAGACTGCGAATATCAGAACTCCAAGACTCAGTACTCTTCTCGTAACGGTCACCGTCTCTCCTTTCATAGTCGTAATATTGTTCCCGATCGTCCTCCAGAAAAACGGTTCGACCTGCCATCAGATCTATGCGCCGCGAGGTTTGGAGCAGGGCCCGCTCGGTTGCGCATAGTTTGTTGTGCACGCTGAGATCAGCAAAGCGCAGGATGTCGCCGTCCGTACGGGGATTTCATGACAGTCGACGAGAAGGCCGGCGTGGGCGGTGTCGGTCGCGGAGACGTCTCGCCCGGCCGTGGACGGTCGCCGCGCCTTTTCGAGCCGTTTCGCGGCGACCGGGCCGCCTTACTGGCCGCCTGGCCGGATGCGCCGGGCGGCCAGCGGTCGCTGCATCACCCATTCCGGCCGGTCATCGTCAGGGACCGTATCTGCCCCGCTGGTCCGGGTGAACCCGCTGCGCTGGTAGAGCAGGATCGCGTGGTGGTTGCTCGGGTGGACTCTCAGCATGGCCTTGTCGGCGCCCGCCTGCTCGGCCCACGCGACCACGGCCGCGACGAGCAGGTCGCCGACCCCGCGGCCTCGGGCCGCCGGCGCCACCCACAGGGACATCAGCTCGACGGTGTCGACGCCGGTCCGGTCACCGCTGATCATGCCGGCCGGCTGGCCGTCGAGGTCGGCGACGATGTTGACGGCCACCGTCTCGAGTCGTGCTCGCCACCGTCGCACCGTGTCGCCGGGTCCCTGCCAGTCCGCGAGCGGGGAGCCGAAGGCGTGCGGTGCGTCGGCCAACGCGGCCAGCCTCAGCGCGCGCCACACCGGCCAGTCGTCGGCCACCAGCGCCCGCAGCCGGGTCAACAAACGCACCTGACACTGCCGTCCGGCCGGACCATCCGCAAGAGTTCTGCCATGGCAGATGCCCCTCCCGACGTTCCGATCCCGGACGACCCACGACGAACCCCGTTCTCACCTGGCAGCGTAATGCGGTGAGATTCCCAGACGATCGAAGCACAGTCACCGAGACGGCGTCGATGTCGGCCTCGGTGGCCGCGAGGCTCTTCTCCTTGCACTCCTGGTACGGCTCGTTCTATGAACCAGCCGAGGCATGCACTGGTCACGGCCCGAGAACAAGGCGGGCGACGCTTCGGTGTACCGGTGGCCGGTACCGTGATCTTGCGACCACTCCCACCTTCACTGCCGGTCCCGAATTCTGTGCGGATCGGTGCGCCGTCCGCGCGTTTCCCGGAGCCCTGGACCATCATGACGTGGGTTCCCGGCGAGCCGCTGGACGCCACCTCGATCAGCCGCGGCGATCACGCGGCCGACACGCTGGCGGGCTTCCTCGGAGCGCTGCACGTGCAGGCGCCTGCGCTGGCGCCGAGCAGTTCCGACCGTGGGGCTCATCCCAGGAAGTGCACGGACGGCTTCGACCGTTTCTTTCACGTCGTTGTCCCCGGCGGCGTTGCCGGCGGCGTTGCCGGCGGTGTCCGGGCCGATGCCGTTGCGGTGCCCGAGTGGGAGGGTCCGCCGGTGTGGGTGCACGGTGATCTTCATCCCGCGAATGTCGCCGTCTCGGACGGGACGCTCTCCGGTGTGATCGACTTCGGTGACATGTTCGCCGGCGATCCGGCGTGGGACCTCGCGGCCGCCTGGGTGGTGCTTCCTGCGGGCGCCGCCGCGCACTTCTTCGACGTGTACGCGCAGGCGGACGCCGTGGCGATTCGGCGCGCCCGCGGGCTGGCTGTCCTGACAAGCCTGGTCCTCATGCTGATGGGCCGGAACGGAGACCGGGGCCTTCCTGGCGGCAGGCCGACCTGGGGGCCCGCGGGACGGGCGGCGCTCGATCGTGTTCTCCGGGAGGCGGTGTGACGCAGGCACGCAGCGACGATCCTCGTCCGATCCTCGCTGCCGGAACTGCCGCGACGCCGCTCGCGCGTCGGGAACCGTAGCGGTAGCGGGCAGACCTGTCACAGCGCGTAATGGAGAATCGCCCCGTTTCGGCCCTGCGAGCAACCTGCCCAGCGCGTAGGTGGCGCGGCCGGTATCGCCCCGGCTGAAGCGGACGCCAGTCCGCTGCGCGCCGATGACGCGTGCGCCGCGCTCCACAGCGAGCTGGACAGCGGCACTCCCGACGCTGCCGGAGGCCCCGTTGATGAGCACGGTGCTGCCCGCTGCCCCGCCGAGCTGGTCGAATGAGCGTGCTGCGGTCTCGGCTGCGGCGGGGATCGCTGCTGATTCCGGGCCGCCTCGCCGCCTCGATCCTGACGCCCGATAACCCTCCCTTCTCGGGCGTCAGGATCGGGACACGGGGGACGTCCCGTATCGTCGTTCCGTTCCGTGGTATAACGATCCAAGTTAACGTTTCATCGATGGCGATGATACGAAAATGACGGTACGAGACGGAATGACGAGACGGAATGAGGAACGTGATGAGCCGGGTGCCCCGACCCCCTCGGCAACGCGAGGAGCCGTCCGAGCCGGACGAGCCGTTCCGCCCCCCGACGCCCCGCCCCCCCGTCGAACCCCCCGACCCGACCACCACCGCAGACGGCGCCGCCGACACACCGGGGAACGCGCCGGGGAACGTGCCGGCACAGGCATCCGACACCGCCGCGGACGCGCGCGCGATCCCCTCCCCCGCGCCACCGCCCGGCGCGGACCTGCAGGACACCCCACCCGCCCCGCCCGGTTCGGCGGCCGCGGACATGGCGGCCGCGACCCGGCCCGCCGATCCGCCCGCCGCGCCGACGTCGGCGCCGGCTGGCGCTGCGCCGGCGCGCTGCGCCTACCCGGGCTGCATCCGCCCGCCCGCTCCCGCCGACGGTCCCGGCCGCCCCCCGGCCTACTGCGACGACCCCGCCCACAACCGTCTGTCCGCCTACCGCCGCCGCCGCGAGCTGGCCCACCGCCCCGCCGGGCAGAGCACCCCGGCACCCGGCGCCGCCCGACCCGCCCCGATCCCCCGCCCGCTGGCCGCCGGCCGCGCCCGCGCCGAGGAGCTCGCCGGCCAGGTCCAGTCCCTCGCCGGTGAACTGACCGCCACCCTCGACGCCTTCGCCCGCCAGATGGCGCTGCTCGGCGACGTCACCGCCGCCGAAGCCCAGGTCGAGGCCGCCGAGGCCGACGCCGCCGAACGCGTCGCCGAAGCCGTCGCCCGCGCCGTACGCGCCGAGCAGGCCGCCCGCGCCGCCGGGATCGCCCGCGCCGAATCCGACGCGATCGCCGCCGAAGCCGTCACCGCGCTCGAGGACGCCGAGCGCCGCCTGGTCGCGGCCGAGGCCGCCGTCGCCGACGCCGTCGAGGAGTCCGCCGCCGCCGTCCGCGCCGCGACCGCCGCGGCCGAGGCCGTCCGCGCCGACGCCGACACCGCCGTCGCCGACGCCGACGCCCACGCCCGGGCCGCCATCGACGCCGCCGAGCGCGACGCCGCCGCCCGCATCACCGAGGCCCACCACGACGCCGAGACGCGCATCGCCGAGGCCACCGCCACCCGCGACCAGGCCCTCACCGAGCTGGCCACCGCGCGCCGCGACGCCGAACGCGACGCCCGGCAGCGCGCCGAACTGCGCGCCGAACGCGACGCGCTGCGCGAGGACATCCGCGCCGAACGCGCCGAGGCGCTGCGCCTACGCCAGGGCGCCGACGCCGACGCCCAGCGCCTGCGCGCCGACGCCGCCGCCGACCTCGACCGGCTGCGCGCCGAGACGACCGCCGAGATCACCCGCATCCGCGCGGAGGCGGCCGCCGACGTCGACCGCGCCCGCGCCGCCGCGGCCGCCGAGACCGAGCGGATCCGCGCCGAGGCCGAGGCCCGCCTCGACGTCGAACGCCGCGCCGCCGCCGAACGCCTCGCCGTGCTCGGCGAGGCCCGCGCCGAGGCCCGCACCCGCGCCGAACGCGCCGAACGCCAGGCCGACGACCTCGCCGCCGAACTGCGCGCCCTGCGCACCCCCGGGCCCGGCGGGACCTGAGCTCCTCGGTCTCGTCCCCGGCTCTGCGGGGGTCCGCCCGACCGAGGGCGCTGGCAGGATGGGGTGCCGGTAAGAAACGTGTCACCAGCCGCAGACGGCGATGATCTCTCCGGCTGCCGGCTGCCGGCTGCCGGCGGCACGAAGTTCGCGGAGGTCGGGTGGGACCGGTCCCGGTAGCGGGCAGGGTTCCGGCCGCGTTGGTGGACAGGCCGATGATCGTGTGACCCATGCCTGAAGGCCCGCCGCCCGCAGCAGACGTAAGCCTCCACCGGACTACGCCTGTACCGGCACCGAGGGGAAGGAGCGCGGTGGACTGGGGCACACTGGTGGCCACCGCCAGCGGCGCGGTCATCGCGATCGCCGGCACCGTCCTGGCCGATCATCTGCGTGGCCGGCGCGATGACGACCGCGGCCACGTGCAGCGGCGGCGGGATGCCTACATCGCGTTCATCGTGGCCGCGGGTGTCTGCCACACCCGGCTGCGCCAGATCGCCCTGAACAGCTCCGGCACCGGTGACCTCGACGCGGCGTCGCGAGCGGTGCTGGCCGACGCGGGCATCTACGACGTGCGCGAGCGGCTGTTCATCGACGCCACCGCGACGGTCGCCGGCGCCGGCCAGGCGATGTTCGAGCGGCTGCGCGCGTTGCGGCACGTGGTCGCCACGGGCGCCGGCCTGTCGTCGGCGGCATTCCACGACGCCTACCACCCTTACCTCGACGCTGTCTGGCGCTACCGGGCGGCAGTTCGCGCCGAGTTGGAGGCCACCGCACTGTCGCCTATGGACTTCGGCTGGGACAGCTGGGACGGCAACGACCGCTGCCCGCTCTGCCGATCGGCCTCGGGCGACGCCTGACCGCAGACGGTTCCACGATCCCTGCAGCCGCGATCGAGTACGCGCACTGGCAGACCGCCACCGCCCGCCTCCTGCAGCAGATCCCGCAACGTCAGTGCCGCCGGCAGCGGATCAGCGGGCAGCGCTACATGGACGGTCCGGCGCAGGGCGAGGTTGCCGAGCCGGCACAGGGCGAGTTCGGCCGGGACCGCCCAGGCGGCCAGCGAGGGAACCAGCGCAACGCCCAGCCCGGCGGCCACATAGCCGAACTTCCCGGTCCACTCCGCGATTTTGATGATCTTCCTGGGTTCGAAGCCTGCCTGGGCGCGGGCATCGGTGAGCAGCGTGGGACTCGGGGTCCGGTAGGTACGGGGCAGAGAACCGGGATTACTGTCACATTTGTTGACGCCTTCTGTCACGATGTCTGCTAGAAGTGGAGATCGTGATCGTGACCGCCGGGCGGGCGAGTCTGCTTCTGCCAGCTGTGCGGGATCATGGTGTGGGGGGCAGGTGGATCGGCGGGACTTTTTCGTTTCACACGCCGGCAGCGGAACCTGTCAACCTGTTTGAGGCAGGATGGTGCAGTAATTAGCCGGTGGTCGTGTCTGGTTGGTCTTCGGGGTCGGGGGGCCGGTTGATCCACGCGGGTTGCGGGAGTGCGGGTGGGGTCGGGGGTCGGCGGACGAACCGTTCGGGGTGGGTGGCGTAGGCGTTGTCGAGGACGGCGGCGCGGGCCTGGTGGACCGCGGCGGCCTGGCCGTGGTGGACGGCCGTCGGGGTGAGCAGGCCGATCCCGGAATGACGGTGATGATTGTTGTAGTGGTCGAAGAAGTCCCGGCACCAGGCGCGGGCGTCCTGAAGGCCAGCGAAGGACGCCGGATAGTCCGGCCGGTATTTCAACGTTTTGAACTGGGCTTCGGAG
>NZ_LJPA01000014.1:0-196751 GCF_001414035.1 Frankia sp. ACN1ag
GTCGAAGACCTCCTCGACCGCCCAGGCCGCCGCCCAGTCGGCGACCCGGACCATCGCGGTCGGGCAGGTCAACCGGTTGGCGATGAGGACCTCGATGACCTGGCCGTGGGTCAGCCGGGCGTCCTCGCGGACCGGGCAGAGTCGGTCGACGACGCTGGCCACCCCAAGCCGGCGCAGGAAGTCCCGCACGACCGGCAGCGCGCCGAGCATCTTCTCCACGCTCGGAGGTCCATAACCCGCCACGACCGTCACAGGCGGGAACCGTGCCAGGCCCACCACTCCACCCCGCGGCAAACCCGACACGGAACAACCAAAAGATCACGGAACTGTCACATCGCACGAACGTGCGAAGGACAGGGCTAGCGGATCGCCGCGCGCTCACGACGCGCCCGGCAGCGCGCGGGTGGCCGTGGCGGGCGGCAGGCCTGCCGCGAGGCGCGCCCGCTGGGCCCGTACGGCCGCCCCGCCCAGAGCGTCGACGGCCAGCGCCCGGGCGTCGGCGACGAGGACGGCTGTGGCGTCGTGGGCCGCCGCGGCGCAGGCGTCCTCGATCTGGGCCAGCAGGGTCAGCGAGGCGGTGACGCTGACCGGCGTCGTGGGGATCCGGTAGGCCGGCAGGGCCGGGGAGGGCTGACCGCCGCGGGCGCCGATCGCGGCGATGAGGTCGTCGCGAAGCGCCTGATGGGCGACCCAGCTCAGCCGGGCCAGCTCCCGGGCGCCGGCGGCCGTGGGGCCCAGCGGCGCGAGCGCACCGCCCGCCGTCGCGGCGGCGTAGATCGCGGCGTGGGTGGCGGTGAGCATCGTGTTCAGGGCGGCCACGGCGGTCGCCGGCCCGGCAGCCGCAGGGCTCTCCCGGGCCGTCCCCGTCGCGGCGGGGACGGCCGCGACGACCCGCCCGTCCCGCCCACCAGGGGTCACCCGACACTCCCGACACCGCCGACACTGCCGGCGGTCGCGGCCGGCTGGCCTGCGCCGACCTGCGCGCTGTAGAGGTCGAGCAGCTCCACCTGCGCGACCCCGGCCGCGTGCAGGCTGGCCAGCAACGGCGCGAGCACGCCGCTCACGCGCAGGCTGTCGGTGCGCGCCGCGGCCGTCGCGCCGCTCTCGGAGGCGCGCAGCGAGGCCAGCGTCGCCGCGCGGGCCGGGGGCGAGTCGTCGACGACGGGGGTGGCCGCCGCCCCGGCCGGCGTGGGCCCGGCGGGTGCGGACGCCGCCGGGGTCGAGCCGGTCACTCCGGCCGCCGGGATCGTCGCGACTGCGGCGGGGACCTGCGCGCCCAGCGTCGACACGGCGACCTCGTGATGGGCGCGCAGCGGGTCGAACAGGGGACGCAGGGACGGATGGCGTTCGGCCGCGGTCCGGTAGGCCGCCGCCAACGTCATGGCGCGGTCGATCGCGCCCCGCGCCGCGGCCGTGTCCGGCGCGCTGAGCCCGCCGTTCGACGCGGTCGAGGGCGAGACCGTGGTCGTGCAGCCGGCCACCCCGACGGCGTCGGCGAGGACGAGCCCGCCGAGTCCCAGCAGGATCCGCCGCCGCGAGACGGGAATGCGCAACGCCGGGTCCACGGTTCCGAGCTTCGCACATTCCGCCGGCCGGGCTGACCGCCGTGCGACCCGCCCGGGCGATCCGTCCGCCTGCCGGCGGTACCGCGGCGCGCGGGCCGCGGCCGGCCGGCGCGGCGGCGGACGTAGGCTATGGATCTCATCCTGTTCGCCGTCGCCGTGGCCCGGTGGGTTCGTGGGCAGAGGTCCCCCGTCGGCGGGGACCTCCGTGCGTCGTCGCCGGGCAACCCGGCGGTGCATCCGTGGTGTCCGGCCGAACCTGGGTATCGCCCCTGGTGGCCGGTCGCCGGTGGCCGGCGGCGTGGCCGCCCGGGGCCCGGACGGTCGGGGGGTGGCCGGCCGGCAGGGGGCGGCGAGACGATCAGGGCAGGCGTGAACACGAGAAGGGACGGACCAGGTGTCAGGGGCGGGGGAGTCCGGTCACGGACGGGGCCGAGGCTCATCCGGAGCGGCTCGGCGGGCGGGGACCGTCCGGCCGGCGTTGCGCGACCGGTTGACGTCCGGCCTGGCCGGGGCGGGTTTCGATCTTGAGGATGTGACGGTGAGCCGGGCCGGTTCGCGCAGCCTGGTCAGGGTGGCGGTGGACCGCGACGGCGGCATCGACCTGGACGCGGTGGCCGAGGCCAGCCGGGTGGTCTCGGACCTGCTCGACGCGGCGGAGGCGGCGGGCGAGGGCCTCAGCGCCGGGCCCTACGTCCTGGAGGTCACCTCCCCGGGGGTCGACCGGCCGCTGACCGCGCCCCGGCACTGGCGCCGCGCCGTCGGGCGGCTTGTGACCGTGCGGGACAGCGCCGGGGACGTCCTGTCCGGTCGGGTGCTGTCCGCCGACGAGGCCGGGGCGGATCTGGCCGTTGCCACCGGCCCGGCCCGGCGCGGGCGACCGCAGCGGCGTCGTGTCGCGCGGGTGACCTATGCGCAGGTCGAGCGGGCGACGGTGGAGGTCGAGTTCGCGGCCGAGGGGTATGATGATCTTTCCGGTGAGTCGCCGGCACAACCGTCGGGGGACACGCCGGACGCGCCGGACTCCGGCGTGAGCGCCGAGGCGCCGCAGGCGCACGCCGCCCGTGATGGTGCGACGCGGGACGATCAGGACGATCACCCGGCGTCGCCGGGGCCGGTATCCAACGACGAGGGCCGCCAGGCCGACGCCCAGGGCGCGGCCGGTGAGGAGATGACCCGGTGAAGCTCGACGTGGCCGCGTTGCGCGGTATCGAGCGGGAGAAGGACATCGCCTTCGACACCTTGGTGCAGGCGATGGAGACGGCCCTGCTGACGGCGTATCACCACACGGCCGGGTCGGCTCCCGACGCCCGGGTGGTCATCGACCGGACGACGGGGGAGGTGTCCGTTCTCGCCCGCGAGCAGGGTCCCGACGGGACCAGTCGCGAGTACGACGACACGCCGGCCGACTTCGGCCGGATCGCGACCATGACGGCGAAGCAGGTGATCATGCAGCGCCTCCGGGAGGCGCAGCAGGAGGTCACCTACGGGCAGTACGCCGACCGTGAGCACGAGGTCGTCTCCGGCGTGGTGCAACATCACGAGCAGCGTGCCGGCTCCNAGGTGGTGCTGGTCGATCTCGGCACGATCGAGGGTGTTCTGCCGCCGGCCGAGCAGGTCCCCGGCGAGCGGCTCGAGCACGGCGACCGGATCAAGTGCTACGTGGTGCACGTCGCCCGCGGGCCGCACGGTCCCACCGTGACCCTCTCGCGAACCCACCCTGAGCTGGTCAAGGGCCTGTTCCGACTGGAGGTCCCCGAGGTCGCCGATGGCACGGTCNAGCTCGCCGCGATCGCCCGTGAGGCCGGTCACCGCAGCAAGATCGCCGTCCGCTCCAAGGTGGCCGGGGTCAATCCCAAGGGCGCCTGCATCGGGCCGATGGGTAGCCGGGTGCGTGCCGTCATGGCCGAGCTGCACGGGGAGAAGATCGACATTGTCGACTGGTCGGCCGACCCGGCAACCTTCGTCGGCAGCGCCCTGTCGCCGGCTCGGGTGGCCCGGGTCGAGGTGACGGATCTGGCGAGTCGGTCGGCGCGGGTCGTCGTCCCCGACTACCAGCTGTCGCTGGCGATCGGTCGGGAGGGACAGAACGCGCGGTTGGCGGCGCGGCTGACCGGATGGCGCATCGACATCCACTCCGACACCGAGGACCGGGCCGGCGGGCCGCCGGCCGCCGCCGAGCCGCCGCCGGCGGGTGCGCCGCGGAGGTCCGGGCCACCCGGGGTTCCGCGCCGCTCTCCCACCGCGGGTGGCCACTCCCGGGGTCGGACGGGATAGACTTATGATGGCGTGTCGTGCGGAGCCCGTCCGTACCTGTATCGGATGTCGAAGCCGTGCGCCGAGTTCCGACCTCTTGCGTATCGTCGTGGACAGCGGCGAGCTCCTGCCGGATGCTCGTCGCCGTATGCATGGTCGGGGTGCGCACGTGCATCCGGATCTGGCCTGTCTCGATCTCGCGGAGCGTCGTAAGGCGTTTCCGCGAGCGCTGCGGGTGTCAGGCCCGCTCGGGTCGGTGCAGGTCAGGCTGTACCTGGAGCGGTTCCGCCCCGCGGCAGCCGGATCCCGTCCGCGGGATCCGGTCGCCGTAAGGGCTCCGGACGGGACGAAAGTCGGGTAAAGGTAGGTGGTACGGGGGTGGTCCGCGGCAGCGGAGCGCCCGGATCAGACGGGACGGACGCCGCCAGCGACGGCGCCCGGTCCGGGAGGCGGCGCCAGATGACGTCGACAGGGAAGCAGGTCGAGACAGTGATGATCGCTCAATGAGCACCCAGCCATGATCACGACCGGCAGGTAACGAGGTCACGCGGGCACGGACCGCGGGCCGAACGAAGGAGCACCGTGGCAGGAAAGGCCCGCGTACACGAGCTCGCCAAGGAGCTTGGTGTCGACAGCAAGACCGTGCTCGCCAAGCTCAAGGATCTGGGCGAGTTCGTGAAGTCCGCTTCGTCTACCGTCGAAGCCCCCGTCGTCCGCAAGCTGAAGGAAGCCTTCCCCACCGAGGGCGGGCCCGCCTCGGGCGGGCGTCCTGGCGGTCGGCCGGCGCCCGGTAACGGCGCCCGCCCAGCGCCGCCGCGCCCGGGCCTCGCGCCTCGTCCCGGCCCTCGTCCCGTCCCCGGTCGTCCCGGCCCGGCCGGTCGTCCCGGCCCGGCCGCACCGCCGGCACCGAGTGCGCCGGCACCTGGCGCTCCGGCGCCGAGCGTGCAGGCATCCCCGCCGCGGCCCGCCGCGGCGAGCGCGGCCGCGCCGCCGCCCGCCGCGGCGTCGGCTCCTCCGGTGTCCTCCCCGGCCGCTCCGTCGGGCCCCCGGCCCGGCCCGCGTCCCGCCGGCCCCGCGGCCCCCGGCCGCGGGCGTCCCGGCGCCCCGGTTCCGCCGCCCGGCGGCAGCGCTCCCAGCGGTCCGTCCGCCGGTGGCCCTCGTCCCGGTCCGCGCCCCGGCCCCCGGCCGTCCGCGCCCGGCAACAACCCGTACACGACGCCGTCCGCCGGGCCCCGCCAGTCGGCCGGTCAGTCCGGCTCCGGCCCGGCCTCTCCGCCGCGCCCGGGTGCGCCGCGCCCGGGTCCTCGCCCGGGTGGCCCTCGCCCCGGTGCTCCCGGCGCCGGTGGTCCTCGCCCCTCGCCCGGCTCGATGCCGCCGCGTCCCGGCTCACGCCCTGGTGGTGCCGGCGGGATGCCGCCGCGGCCGGGTGGTAGCGGCGGTCCGCGGCCCAACGCGAACATGTTCCAGCCCCGTCCCGCGGGCGGCGCTCCCGGTCGTCCCGGTGGCGGCGCACCGGGTCGTCCCGGTGGTGGCGGCGGCAGTGGCGGCCCGCGTCCCGGCGGTTTCGCCGGTCGCGGCGGCGCTCCCGGTCGTCCCGGTGGTGGCGGTGGCGGCGGCGGTGCCGGTGCCCCCGGTCGTCCCGGTGGCGGCGGTGGCGGTCGTCCCGCGGCGGGTGGCCGCGGGCGTGGCGGTACCACGGCGGGCGCGTTCGGCCCCGGTGGCCGCGGCCGTCCGGGCCGTCAGCGCAAGTCCAAGCGCGCGAAGCGGCAGGAGTGGGAGAGCGGCCTGGAGGCGCCGCGGATGGGCGCGATGGTCCCCCGTGGCAACGGGCAGGCCATCCGACTTCCGCGTGGCGCCTCGCTGGCCGACTTCGCGGACAAGATCGACGCGAATCCCGGTGCGCTGGTCCAGGTCGTCTTCACCCAGCTCGGTGAGATGGTGACCGCGACGCAGTCCTGCACCGACGAGACGCTGCAACTGCTTGGCGTGACCCTCGGGTACGAAGTGCAGATCGTCAGCCCGGAGGACGAGGACAAGGAGCTGCTGGAGAGCTTCGACCTGTCCTTCGGCGGCGAGTACGGCGACGACGTCGAGCTCAGCATCCGGCCGCCGGTCGTGACCGTCATGGGTCACGTCGACCACGGCAAGACGAAACTGCTCGACGCCATCCGCTTCACCGACGTGGTCGCGGGCGAGGCCGGCGGCATCACCCAGCACATCGGCGCCTACCAGGTGCGGGCCACGGTCGACGGCGACGAGCGGCCGATCACCTTCATCGACACCCCGGGTCACGAGACGTTCACCGCCATGCGTGCCCGAGGTGCCCAGGTCACCGACATCGTGGTCCTCGTGGTCGCGGCCGACGACGGGGTGAAGCCGCAGACCATCGAGGCGCTCAACCACGCCCAGGCGGCCGGGGTGCCGGTCGTCGTGGCCGTCAACAAGGTCGACAAGGAGGGCGCCGACCCGGCGAAGGTGCGCGGTCAGCTCACCGAGTACGGCCTGGTCGCCGAGGAGTACGGCGGCGACACGATGTTCGTCGACGTCTCCGCCCGCAACAAGACGAACATCGACGGGCTGCTCGAGGCGATCATCCTGACGGCCGACGCCTCGCTGGACCTGCGGGCCCCGACGGGTACGGAGGCGCAGGGCGTCGCGATCGAAGGCCGGCTCGACCGCGGCCGTGGCCCGGTGGCGACCGTGCTGGTCCAGCGCGGCACGCTGCGGGTCGGCGACTCGGTGGTCGCCGGTGAGGCGTTCGGCCGGGTTCGGGCGATGCTCGACGAGCACGGCGGTCAGGTGACCGAGGCGGGTCCGGCCCGCCCGGTGCAGGTGCTCGGCTTCACCAGCGTTCCCGACGCGGGTGACAACTTCCTGGTGGTGCCCGAGGACCGGGTCGCCCGCCAGATCGCCGAGCGCCGGCAGGCGCGGGAGCGCAATGCCGAGCTCGCCCTCAGCCGTGGCCGCCCGACGCTGGAGACGATCCTCGAGCGGATGAAGGAGGGCGAGAAGACCCAGCTCAACCTCATCCTCAAGGGCGACGTCTCCGGTTCGGTCGAGGCTCTCGAGGACGCCCTGCTCAAGATCGATGTCGGCGACGAGGTCGGCCTGCGGATCATCGACCGGGGCGTCGGTGCGATCACCGAGACCAACGTCATGCTGGCGTCGGCGTCGGACGCGGTCATCATCGGCTTCAACGTCCGCCCGCAGGGCAAGGCGACGGAGCTGGCCGATCGCGAGGGTGTCGAGGTCCGGTACTACTCGGTGATCTACCAGGCCATCGAGGACATCGAGAACGCCCTCAAGGGCATGCTCAAGCCGGTCTACGAGGAGGCGCAGCTCGGTACCGCCGAGGTGCGCGAGGTCTTCCGGGTGCCGCGGATCGGCAATGTCGCGGGTTCGCTCGTCCGCTCCGGCATCATCCGCCGCAACACCAAGGCCCGTCTCATCCGCGACGGCGTGGTCGTGGCGGACAACCTCACGGTCGAGTCGCTCAAGCGGTTCAAGGACGACGCGACCGAGGTCCGTGAGGGCTACGAGTGCGGTATCGGTCTCGGGTCGTTCAACGACATCAAGGTCGACGACGTCATCGAGACCTTCGAGCAGCGGGAGGTTCCCCGCGTCTGAGGCACGTTGCCGGTCGGTGCCGGCCGGTCGGGCGCCTGCGCGTCCGGCCGGCACCGGCGGTCCGTGTCGCACCGCGGGAGGCGATCATGTGGATCGGGACTCTCAGCCTTGACCTGCTGCTCGGCGATGTGCACTCGCTGAAGGAGAAGCGCTCGGTGGTCCGGCCGATCGTGGCCGAACTGCGCCGTCGGTTCGCCCTCAGCGTCGCCGAGACGGGGCATCTCGACCTGCACCGGCGGGCCGAGATCGGGATGGCGGTCGTCGCCGCCGACCGTGCGCACTGCATCGAGGTCCTGCACGCCTGTGAACAGTTGGTGGCAGGGCGCCCCGAGGTCGAGATCCTCGCCGCGCGCGAGCGCTGCCTGGCCGAGGACGACGCTGACGGGCAGTCCCACCTGTCGGCGGGCACCCTCGACTGAGCCGCTCGCCGGAGGGCGCCAGGCGCCTGCCCCGGGCGTCGCCCAGGCGATCGGGCATCCGGCGGGCGGCGGGAACTCCCGCGCGGTAGCTGTCTCCCGTGCGGAAGCGATCCCCGCGCGGTATCGGTCACGGTGGCGTCTCCGAGTGGGCGGGATCGCGGCGGGAACGACGCCGAGGTAACACGGAGCGAGGAGGTCTACGGTGGCTGATCCGGCCCGGGCACGGAAGCTGGCCGTGCGAATTCGTGAGGTGGTCGCGTCCGCGCTGGAACGAGGCGTGAAGGATCCCCGCCTCGGCATGGTGACGGTCACGGAAGTGCGGGTCACACCCGACCTGGTCGACGCGACCGTGTTCTACACCGTGTACGGCGATGAGGCCGCACGCCGTGCGTCGGCGGAGGCCCTCGAGTCCGCTCGCGGGCTGCTGCGCAGCCAGGTCGGCCGCGCCACCGGCGTGAAGGTCACCCCGACCCTCACCTTCGTGCACGACCGGCTGCCCGACGACGCCAAGCACCTGGAGGAGCTGATCAGCGTCGCCCGGGAGCGGGATGCCCGGCTCGCCGAGGTGCGCCGCGACGCCCGGCCGGCGGGCGACGACGATCCCTACCGCCGTCCGCGGACCGCCGACGACGACGTCGAGGACGACGTGGACACCGACATCGTCGACGAGTTCGACGATGTCGAGGAGTTCGACGCGGACGATGCCCTGGGCGGAGATGCCAGGGCTCGGGAGGCCGGCGCGGTCGGCGGTCACCAGGTGTATCCGGCATCACCCGGCGGCGAGCCGACCGTCGGGCGCTGAGAGTGATAAGCCGCTCCAAGGGGACGAACCGCCGGCGCGCCGGTGGGCCACGGACACGGCGATGGGACGGGCGATGAGCGACGCGAGCGATCTCGTGGCGGCCGACCGGGCGGCCGTGGTGGCCGCGCTGGCGGCGGCCGCCGACGCCGGTGGCGACATCCTGCTCGTCGCGCACGTCAATCCCGACGGTGACAGCCTCGGTTCGGCGCTGGCCCTCGCGTTGGCGCTGCGGACGCTCGGGGCGCGGCCGAGGGTGTCCTTCGACGCCGAGCCCTTCGCCGTTCCCCGGACCCTGCGCTTCCTTGCCGGCCAGGAGCTGCTCGTCGATCCGGTGGCGATCACCGCCCGGCCGGGTCTCGTGGTCTGCCTGGACGCGGCCAGCCGGTCCCGGCTCGGCCGACTCGCCCAGATCACCGCCGGCAGCCGGATGGTCGTCGTCGATCATCACGCCTCCAACACCCGTTTCGGCGACCTCAACCTCGTCGACAGCGAGGCCGCGTCGACCAGCGCGATGGTCGTCGGCCTGATCGACGCCCTCGGGGTGGCGCTGGACGCGGACCTGGCCGCGGCGATCTACACCGGCCTGGTCACGGACACCGGCTCCTTCCGGTTCGCGGCGACGACGCCCGCGGTGCACCGCCTGGCCGCGCGCCTGCTGGCCACCGGCATCCGGCACGATCTGATCAGTCGGGCGTTGTGGGACACCCACCCGTTCGGCTACCTCAAGCTCCTCGGCGAGGTGCTGGGCCGGGCCCGGCTGGAACCCGAGCACGACCTGACCTGGACCTGGTGCGCCCAGGCCGACCTGCGGGCCTCGGGGCTGGACTACGACGAGATCGAGGGCTTCATCGACACGTTGCGTACGGCGTCCGAGGCCGAGGTCGCCGTGATCTGCAAGCAGGACGACGGCGTCTGGAAGGTCTCCGTACGGTCCAAGGGGAGCGTTGACGTCGGCGCGCTGTGTGCCGGTCTTGGGGGCGGCGGCCACCGGCTGGCCGCAGGCTTCGTGACGAGCGCGGAGCTGCCGGAGCTCATGGACACGGTGCGGGCGGCGCTGGCTCTGGCGCCGCGGCTGGCCGACCCCGCGGGCGGGGCCCTGACCGGCCCCGACGCTGCCGCTGGGCGCACCTCCGCAGTCGCCCCCGCCCAGGGTCGGGCCGGGCGGGGGCCGGCCGTGAGCGTCCGGTGAGCCCGCGGGGATCCCGCCCGGCGGGGGGGCCGCAGGTCGACGGGCTGGTCGTCGTCGACAAGCCGCCCGGGCTCACCTCGCACGACGTGGTCGCCCGTGCCCGGCGCATCCTGGGTCAACGCCGCGTCGGTCATGCCGGCACCCTCGACCCGATGGCGACCNGCGTGCTCCTGCTTGGCGCCGGCCGGGCCACGAGGCTGCTGGGTCACCTCGCGCTCACGGACAAGGTGTATGACGCGACGATCCGACTCGGTCGCACCACGACGACCGACGACGCCGAGGGCGAGCCACTCGAGGACCGGCCCGTCGACGTCGACCCCGCGCGGCTCGCGCGGGCGATGGCGGCCCTGACCGGGTCGATCGACCAGGTGCCATCGAGCGTCAGCGCGGTCAAGGTCGGCGGGGTACGCGCCTACGCCCGGGTGCGGGCCGGTGAGCAGGTCGAGCTCGCCGCCCGCCGGGTCACGGTGCACCGCTTCGACCTGCTCGCCCGCCGCGCCGCCGACGGCGCGGCGGACCAGGGGGGCTGCGATCTCGACGTGACGGTCGGCTGCTCCAGCGGGACCTACATCCGGGCGCTCGCGCGTGACCTCGGGGCGGCGTTGGGCTGTGGAGGGCACCTGACGGCGCTGCGGCGCACCGTCGTGGGGCCGTTCGGGCTGGGCCGGGCGGTGAGCCTCGACACGTTCGCCGAGCTGGGCGCGGGGGCGGTCATCGGCTTGTCGGAGGCCGTCTCGGCCGGTTTCGCGCGCCGGGACGTGGCCGGGGACGCGGCGGTCGACGTGCGCCACGGCCGCCGGTTGGCGCCGGTAGGGCGGCCGGGCACCTACGGCGTGTTCGGCCCGGACGGGTCCGTGCTGGCACTGGTCGAGGAAAGCGCCGAGGCGGTCCGCTCGCTGGTCGTGTTCGCCCCGGCCTGACCCCCGTGCGCGGCAGGGGGCGGGCGGCGCTCGACCGTACCGCGCGAGAATGTCCTAGGCTTCCCACGTGCAAACGTGGCGAGGGGCGGAGAACACGCCGGCCGAGTGGCGCGGCGGGGTCGTCACGATCGGTTTCTTCGACGGGGTGCACCTCGGGCATCGGCAGATCATCGGGCAGGCGGTGCGTCGCGCCCGGGACCGCGGCGAGCGGGCCGTCGTCCTCACCTTCGATCCGCATCCGGGGGAGGTACTGCGCCCCGGCAGCCATCCGGCCCTGCTGACGACGTTGCGCCACAAGGCCGAGCTGCTTGCGGCGATCGGCGTCGACGCGCTGTGCGTGCAGCCGTTCACGCTGGACTTCAGCCAGCTCCCCCCGGCCGAGTTCGTGCACGGAATGCTGGTCGAGCGGCTCGGCGCGAGCGTGGTCGTGGTGGGGGAGAACTTCACCTACGGCCACCGGGCCGCCGGCACGCTGGCCACGCTGGCGGCGGACGGGGCTCGGGAGGGGTTCGAGGTCGACGGGGTCCGCCTGGTCCGCTCGGGGGACCGGGTGCTGTCCTCGACCGAGATCCGCCGCCGCGTCGCCGAGGGCGACGTGGAGTCGGCCGCGGTGGCCCTGGCCCGACCACACCGGGTCGAGGGCGTGGTGGTGCACGGTGACGCCCGCGGCCGGACGATCGGCTACCCGACGGCAAACGTCGAGGTGACGCCGTGGGCGGCGGTGCCGGCCGACGGGGTGTACGCCGGGTTCGCCTGCTGGGACGGCCGCCGCCAGCCCGCCGCGATCTCGATCGGCACGAACCCGACGTTCGCCGGCCGGGAGCGGCGGGTGGAGGCCTTTCTGCTGGACTTCGACGGGGATCTCTACGGCGAGTACATGGCCTACGAGTTCACCAGCCGCCTGCGTCCGACGCTGCGTTTCGAGTCGGTGGATGAGCTCGTCACGCAGATGGCTGTCGACGTCGAGGCGACCAGAACGGTCACGCTGCCCGTCTGAGCGTGGGCCCCGGCTGAGCGTCGGCCCGGTCGGGGAGCCCGGCCGCGGGTGGAGGTCCGCGGGTACGGGGGTCACCGGTGCCCGAGCGGTTCCCCTCGGGTTGATAGGCTTCGGGTCCAGGCGGGTGCGGCGTGTCCGGACCACACGGCGATGAGGCCGTGGTCCGGCGGTCGGTTCGGGTGAGGAAGACCCCGGGCGCGCGCCGTCCCGAAGCAGAAGGAGAGGGTGGAGCGTGCCGCTCGCGAGCGACGTCAAACAGAAGATCATGTCCGATTACGCCACCGTTGAGCGGGACACCGGCTCGCCCGAGGTGCAGGTCGCGATGCTGACCCGTCGGATCAGCGACCTGACCGAGCACCTCAAGGTGCACAAGCACGATCATCACAGCCGCCGGGGTCTGCTCCTGCTCGTAGGGCGCCGCCGCCGGCTGCTGAACTACCTGTCGAAGACGGATATCAACCGATACCGGGCCCTGATCGAGCGACTCGGGCTACGGCGGTAGCGCGAAGAGGGAGCGGCCCTTCGGGGACGCTCCCTCTGACGCATCGGGGGTAGATACCAGATGCGTCGCCCGCCGGCGGAGGTCTCCGCCGGCGGATCGGAGGAGCTGGCCGGGATCCGTGGTGGCGAGAGCCGCCGGTCCTCGGTCGTGGTCGCCGGGAGCGGGCAATGCCCTCCCCGGGGGCTTCGACTGAGCACCGGCATCCTCGAGACGCGGACACGGCCGGAGAACAAGATCGGCTGCGTGGACCCGGCCGACGAAGAGGATGGAGTGGTTCGAGTGGACGACTCGACACATGCGGCCGAGGCGGTCATTGCGACCCCGGCCGGAAACCGTACGGTGCGGTTCGAGACCGGTCGGCTGGCCAGGCAGGCCGCCGGTTCCGCCGTCGCCTACCTGGGCGACACGATGGTGCTCTCGGCGACGACGGTCAGCAAGCAGCCCAAGGAACAGCTCGACTTCTTCCCGCTGACGGTGGACGTCGAGGAGCGGATGTACGCCGCCGGGCGGATCCCCGGCTCGTTCTTCCGTCGCGAGGGCCGGCCGAGTGAGGACGCGATCCTCACCTGCCGCCTCATCGACCGGCCGCTGCGCCCCTCGTTCGCCAAGGGGCTGCGCAACGAGATCCAGGTCGTGGCCACGGTGCTGGCCCTCGACCCGGACACGCTCTACGACGTGGTCGCGATCAACGCGGCCAGCGCGTCGACGACCCTGTCCGGACTGCCCTTCACCGGCCCGATCGGCGCGACCCGGGTCGGGTACGTCGACGGCGAGTGGATCGCCTTCCCGACGCATTCGGAGCTGGCCCGGGCCACCTTCGACATGGTCGTGGCCGGTCGCGTCGTCGAGGACGGCTCGGATGTGGCGATCATGATGGTCGAGGCCGAGGCCACTCCGGGCACGGTGGAGCTGATCGCCGGCGGCGCGCCCGCGCCGACCGAGGAGGTCGTCGCCGCGGGTCTGGAGGCCGCCAAGCCCGCCATCCGCGAGCTGTGTCGGGCCCAGAGCGAGCTGGCCTCGCTGGCCGGCAAGGCGACGCGGGAGTTCCCGGTCTTCATCGACCATCACGACGACGTGCTCGAGGCCCTGTCCGCCGCCGTGGGCGACGAGCTGTCCGCCGCGCTGCGCATCGCCGGCAAGGCCGAGCGGGAGAACGAGCTCGACCGGGTCCGCCAGTTGGCCGCGGAGAAGGTCGCCGCCCAGTTCGAGGGGCGGGAGAAGGAGATCGGCGCCGCCTACCGGGCGCTGACCAAGAAGCTCGTCCGCTCCCGCATCGTCACCGAGGGCGTGCGGATCGACGGCCGGTCGACGACGGAGATCCGGGAGCTGTCGGCCGAGGTCGACTACATCCCGCGCGTGCACGGCTCGGCGCTGTTCGAGCGGGGTGAGACGCAGATCCTCGGCGTCACCACGCTGGCGATGCTGCGCATGGAGCAGACGGTCGACACGCTCAACCCCGACCGGACCAAGCGCTACATGCACAACTACAACTTCCCGCCGTACTCCACCGGCGAGACCGGCCGGGTCGGGTCGCCGAAGCGGCGCGAGATCGGCCACGGCGCGCTCGCCGAGCGGGCGCTGCTGCCGGTGCTGCCCAGCCGCGAGGAGTTCCCCTACGCGATCCGGCAGGTCTCCGAGGCGCTGGGCTCCAACGGTTCGACGTCGATGGGGTCGGTCTGCGCGAGCACGCTGTCCCTGCTCAACGCCGGTGTGCCGCTCAAGGCGCCGGTCGCCGGCATCGCGATGGGACTCGTGCACGCCGACGACGCCTACGTCACGCTGACCGACATCCTCGGCGCCGAGGACGCGTACGGCGACATGGACTTCAAGGTCGCCGGCACCCGCGACTTCGTCACCGCCCTGCAGCTCGACACCAAGCTCGACGGCATCCCCGCCTCGGTGCTGGCCTCGGCTCTGCAGCAGGCTCGCGGCGCGCGGCTGGCGATCCTCGACGTCATGGCGGAGGCGATCGGCAGCCCGGACGAGATGTCCGCGCACGCCCCGCGGGTCATCTCGGTGAAGATCCCGGTCGACAAGATCGGCGAGGTCATCGGGCCCAAGGGCAAGATGATCAACCAGATCCAGGCGGACAGCGGTGCCGAGATCACCGTCGAGGACGACGGCACGATCTACATCGGTGCGGTGGACGGCCCCTCGGCGGAGTCCGCCCGCTCGGCCATCAACGCGATCGCCAACCCGCAGATGCCCGAGGTCGGCGAGCGGTACCTCGGTACCATCGTCAAGATCACCAACTTCGGGGCGTTCGTCTCGCTCACCCCGGGTCGGGACGGCCTGCTGCACGTGTCCAAGCTCAAGACGCTCTCGGGCGGCAAGCGGGTGGAGAAGGTCGAGGACGTGCTGACCGTGGGACAGAAGCTCCAGGTGGAGATCACCGAGATCGACGCCCGCGGCAAGATCAGCCTTTCTCCGAGCGCCGAGGCCGCGGACGCGGCGGCGGCTTCCTGACGGCCCGCCGTGTCCGACACCCCCACCCCTGACCTGACCCGCTCCACCGACGGCACCGGCACCTCGGTCCGAGGCGCCGCGGACGCCGGTGAGCGGGTGGCCCGCCTGCTCGCCGGGGGCTCCAGTAGCGAGACGTTGCTGGGCGGCGCGGTGCGGCGCACCGTGCTGCCCGGCGGGTTGCGGGTGATCACCGAGCGCGTCCCCGGGGTCCGCTCGGCCGCGATCGGCGTCTGGGTGGGCGTCGGCTCGCGGGACGAGACCCCGGTGACCGCCGGCTGTTCCCACTATCTCGAGCACCTGCTGTTCAAGGGCACCCCGACCCGGGACGCCCTGACGATCAGCGCGTCGGTCGAGGCGGTCGGCGGTGACCTCAACGCGTTCACGAGCAAGGAGTACACCTGCTACTACGCGCGGGTGCTGGACTCCGACCTCGCGATGGCCGTCGGCGTCGTCGCCGACATGGTCACCAACTCGCTGGTGACCGCCGACGACGTCGAGGCCGAGCGTGGCGTGATCCTCGAGGAGATCGCCATGCACGAGGACGACCCTGGCGACGTCGTCCATGACGTCTTCGCCGAGGCGATGCTCGGCGCGTCGGCGCTCGGCCGGCCGGTGCTCGGCACGATCGAGTCGATCGAGGGGCTCGGCCGCGAGACGATCGCCGACTACTACCGTTCCCGGTACGTCCCACCGGCGATGGTCGTCTCGGTCGCCGGGAACCTGGAGCACGATCGTGTGCTCGCGCTCGTCGCGGACGCCTTCGGCGACCATCTGACGTCGGCCGGGGATCCGTCGGCGGTGCGCGCCGGCCGCTACGACTACCCGCCGGCGCCCGGCATCGTCGTGTCGGAGCGGCCCACCGAGCAGGCGAACCTCGTGCTGGGCACGGTCGGTCTGTCCCGGCACGACCCGCGCCGCTTCGCGCTCGGGGTGCTCTCGACGGCGTTGGGCGGTGGGATGAGTTCCCGGCTGTTCCAGGAGGTCCGCGAGAAGCGGGGCCTGGCGTACTCGGTGTACTCGTTCGCGTCGCACTTCGCCGACGCCGGCCTGTTCGGCGTCTACGCCGGCTGCGCCCCCAAGCGTGCCGACGAGGTCCTGGCGATCGCCCGGGACCAGGTGCGGTCCATCGCCGAGCACGGGATCAGCGCCGAGGAGCTCGACCGCGCCCGCGGACAGAGCCACGGCTCTCTCGTCCTCGGCCTGGAGGACACCGGCTCGCGGATGAGCCGTCTCGGCAAGAGTGAGCTCGTCCACGGCGAGCTGCTGTCCGTCGACGAGATCATCGCCCGGGTGGACGCGGTCACCCTGGACGACGTCACGCAGGTGGCGGCGACGCTCGTCGAGCAGCCCTGGGCGCTCGGCGTCATCGGGCCGTTCGACGACCACGACTTCGGCGCGGCCGTCGCCCGTTGAGTCGTGGGCCCGGCCCGGGCCCACGGACGGCCGGTTCGGCCGCGGCGGCGGAGGGCGGCGATCGGCGTCCGCCACGGAGGGGAGAGGCATGAGCGAGCAGCTCACGGTGGGGGTTCTCGGTGCACGTGGCCGCATGGGGTCGACGGTGTGTGCCGCCGTCGAGGCCGCCCCGGACCTCGCGCTCGTCGCCGCGCTCGATGTCGGCGACGACCGGGACGCGCTCGCGGCGGCCGACGTGGTCGTGGACTTCACCACGCCGGACGCGGTGCTCGACAACGTCCGCTGGTGCGTCGAGGCGGGCCGGCACGTCGTCGTCGGCACCACCGGCTTCGACGACCAGCGGCTGGCCACGGTGCGCGGCTGGCTCGGCGACGCGCCGAAGGTCGGAGTGCTGGTCGCCCCGAACTTCGGGGTGGCTGCCGTGCTCATGATGATGTTCGCCGCCCGCGCCGCCCGCTTCTTCGACTCCGTCGAGATCGTCGAGCTGCACCATCCCAACAAGGTCGACGCGCCGAGCGGCACCGCCCGGCGCACGGCCGAGCTCGTGGCGCAGGCGCGCACGGCCGCCGGACTCGCGCCGGGCGGGCCGGACGCGACGGCCACGGCGCTCGACGGCGCCCGCGGCGCCCGGGTCGCGGGCGTGCCCGTGCACGCCGTGCGCCTCGCGGGCCTCGTCGCCCACCAGGAGGTGCTGCTCGGTGGCGCGGGGGAGACCCTGACCCTGCGGCACGACTCCTACGACCGCACCTCCTTCATGCCGGGCGTGCTGCTCGCCGTGCGACGCATCGCCGACCGTCCCGGCCTGACCGTCGGCCTGGAGCACCTGCTCGACCTGGACTGACCGGCTCGAGCTGGACTGACCGGCTCGAGCTGGATCAGTCGCCGGGTGTCCTGCGCGGGGCGGCTCCACCGCGAAAGATAGGTTTCCGGGTGTGGTCGGACATGTCGACTGCCGGCCGCCGGCGGGTACCCGCAGCGTCTTCGGAATCGATCTGGGCACGACGTTCAGTTGCCTGGCCCGCGTGTCGGGCGCCGGGGAGCCGCAGATCGTGCCGCTGTCCGACGGCGCGTTGACGCTGCCGAGCGTCGTGCTGTTCGTGGGCACGGACGACTACCTCACCGGGCAGACCGCCCGCGAGCTTGCCCGGGCCCGACCCGACGACGTCTGTTCGCTGGTCAAGAGGCGGATGGGCGATGGCGACTGGCGCTTCATCACCCAGGGTGCGGCCTGGTCCGCGCCGGCCGTCAGCGGCCTGATCCTCAAGGCGCTGGTCGCCGACACGGCGCTTGCCACCGGCGAGCGGGTGGAGGACGTCGTGATCACCGTTCCGGCGTACTTCGGCGACGAGGAGCGCCGGGCGACGGTGCTGGCCGGCGAGTACGCGGGGCTCAACGTCGTCGATGTCATCAACGAGCCGACCGCGGCGGCCCTGTCCTACGGGTTCGCCCGCTTCGAGATCGGCAGCCGGCGTAGCCTCGGTGGACCCGGCACCGCGGCAGAGGAGGTCGCCCTCGTCTACGACCTGGGCGGCGGCACGTTCGACGTCACCGTCGTCGAGCTCGCGGACCGGCGGGTCGCCGTCGTCGCCATCGACGGCGACCATCAGCTCGGCGGCGCCGACTGGGACGAGAAGATCGTGCTGCACCTGTGCGACCGGTTCCTCACCGAACATCCGGGCGCCCCGGACCCTCTCGACGAGGGAGCGGGCTCCCAGGCGCTGCTGCTCGCCGCCGAGCGGGCCCGCCGGGACCTCACCGACGTCGCCACCACCACCGTCGTCGTCGAGCACGCCGGCCGCCGCACCGGGGTGGTGCTGACCCGCGACGAGCTGGAACGGCTCACCGCCGGGCTGCTCGACCGGACCGTCGCCCTGACCCGGGCCGCCCGCGACGCGGCGCTCGCCCGCGGGGTCCGCGGCATCGACCGGATCCTGCTCGTCGGCGGTGCCTCCCGGATGCCCGCCGTGGCCCGCCGGCTCGCCGCCGAGTTCGGGGTGCCCGTCGAACTGTCCGACCCGGATCTCGCGGTCGCCCGCGGCGCCGCCGTCTACGGCGAGAAGAAGGCCCTGGAACGGCTGGTGCTCGCCGATCTGGTCACCCGCGGCCAGCTCGTCGACGGCGCCGGGGTGGACGCCGCCGCCCCGGCCGATCTGGACGCGGCCTGCCGGCGGCTCGCCGACGCGCTCGGCCTGCCCGCCCAGCGGGTGCGTCGGACCGTCGAGGTACAGGTTGTCAATGTCGTCTCCCGCGGCTTCGGCGTGCTGGCACTCAGCCGCCTCGGCGAGCAGGGCGCGGTGTTCCTGGTGCACCGCAACGACCGGCTGCCGATCGCGGTCCGGCGGTCCTTCGGGACCGTGCGCGACGACCAGGACGCCGTCACCGTCTACGTGGTCGAACAGGCCGGCGGCCTGGAGTCGACCCGGGTCGAGGACAACAAGGTGATAGCCGAAGCCGAGATCACCGGCATCCCGCCCGGCTTCCCGGCCGGGTCGCAGATCCAGATCGTCTTTCGGATGGGCTTCGACGGCATCCTCGAGGTCACGGCCACCCACGAGGGTCTCGCCGNCCGACCGCTGACGGTGCGGGTCGAGACGTCGGCGGCGCTGAGCCAGGCCGACGTGGCCCGAGAGCGGGAGCAGGTCGCCCGGGCCCGCCGGGAACGCGGTGGCCTCCCGGGCGTCGACGGCCGGCCGGGTCTCGGCGGCCCCCCCGGGGGACCTGGCGGATCTTCCGGGCCGGGCGGGCCGAAGGGCGGCCTGGGCGGTATGCCGGACGGCTGGGTCTGACGGGGGGACGACGATGCGGGTTTTCGAATCCGACGACTACCGTCGCCGGGTGCTCGCCGTGGTGCACCGCCGCGGCGGCGCCGAACACAGCGACCCGTTCGAGATCTACGACATCCCGTTGGCGGAGGTGGACACGCTCGACGACGCGGCGATCCGTGCCCGCATCGCCGAGGTCTGGGCCTTCTGGCAGCGCAGCCGGGACCATCCCCGCTACCGTGGTGTGATCATCGGTCTGCTCGACCTGCACACCGAGCTGTCCGCGGCGCTCGCCGACCGAACCTCGCGCCTAGCCCTGCGCGATCGGGTCGCCGCCGCCCGCGCCGCCCGGGACGACGAGCGGTTCGCCGCCCTCGATGCCGCCGTCGCCCGCCTCGTCGCCCGGTTCGGGGGCATCCCGGCCGACCGGGTCGCCGGCCTGCGGGCATGGGCGGCGACCCAGGGCATCGACGAGTCCGCGTTCGCGCTGCGGACCCGCCGCCATCGGATCGTCACCGCGGGCCCGGCCACCGGGCCGACCGACCAGCCGCGGCCCGAGCCGATTCCCGCCGAGGTGCTCCGCCAGATTCGCGCGGATCTCGACGAGCTGGGCCGGATCACCGCGTCCGGCCCGCCGCGCAGCCTGTTCGACCTGCTCGGCGTGCCGCCCGGCACCTCGCGCGAGCAGATCCGGGACCTGCGTGACGAGGCGCTGGTCCGCAATCGCGCTCGTCGGCCGGACCGCCGCCGCGCGCTTCTCGACGACCTGTTGGCCGCCGTCGGCGCGCTGCTGGTCGAGGGGGACGCGGACGCCTATCTCGATGCACTCGCCGCCGCGACGAGCGAGCGGCTGCGGCCGCGGGTGGCGGCGGCGGTCCTCGTCGAGGACGCGCTGCTCCCGGCGGAGGCGGCCGAACTCGTCGCCGAGGCGCAGGCGGACGGCCTCGACCCGCACCGCGCGCGTGCCGTGGTCCGCTCCCTCGCTCGGGAGCAGGGGGTCACCGTGCCGCCGCTGCCGCCCCCGGCCGCGCCACTGCCCCCGGCCGCGCCGCCGGGCTCCTCCCGACCTCCGGGTCCGGGCTCCTCCCGGTCGGGTCCAGACGCGTTCCCCGATCCGACGGCCGCAGCGGGACGGGGACCGCGCGGGGGTGCCCCGCCCGCCGGAGGGCCGGCGCCTGCCCGTGCGGACGCCTGGCGCGCGGCGGTCTCCCGCGCCCGTGCGGCGCTGCGGGCCGGCCGTCCGGTGGAGGCCGGCGAGCACGTGGCGGCCGCCCGCGAGCTCGCGGGCGAGACCCTGCCGCCCATCCGGGCGATGGACGACGAGGTGGAGACCGCGATCCGGGCAGCGGCCGACCGCTGGGCGCAGCTCGCCCCGCTGATCGCGGCCGGCCGGTACCGGGCGGTGCTTCCCACGGCCCGGCGGCTCGCCGAGACCGGCGCTGACGTACCCGGCCCGGGTAACCAGCTCGCCGGGGAGCTGCTGTCCCTGGCCGAGGCTCGTTGCAGCGGCGCCGACGCGCTCGTCGCCCGCGCCCAAACGGCCGGTGCGCACGACCGCGACCGCCTGCTCGGCGAGGCCCTCGCCCTGGTCACCGACCATGCTGAGGCTTCGGCGCTGCTCGCGCGAAGCCGGCCCGGCCCCGCCCCGCCGGGGGCGGTACAGGCTCAGCGGGACGGCCGTTCGGTCCTGGTGAGCTGGCAACCGTCGACGACCGCCGGCGAGGTGCGATACCGGGTCACCCGGTTCACCGCCGACGGCGTCGGCCGGGCGGTCGGCGTGACCGCGGGCAGCAGCCTCGAGGACGGCGGCGCACCGCCCGACGGTGCCATTCCGCGTTACGAGGTTGCCGCGGGCGTGGGCGGGGCCTGGTCCGCACCGGTCGGGACGGCCGAGCCCGGCCCACCACCCGCAGACCTGGTGCCGTCCGCAGACCCGGTGCCACCCGCAGACCCGGTGCCGCCGACCGGTGTGCCGTCGCCGGAGGCAGGCTCCGCCGCGCCTGCCGTCAACGCCGCCGACGCCCTGCCCCCGCCCGTCGGGCTACGGTGGGTCGATGAACGGCTGCGATGGACCTGGCCGGCCGGCTGCACGGAGATGATGGTGGTCTGCCGGCCGGACGAGCCGCCGACGGCCGCCGACGATCCCCGCGCGCAGGCCCGTAAGGTGACCAACACCCGCTACGAGATCGACGGCGGAGTCCCCCTCCCGCCGGGCCGCCCCCTGCACGTCGCGTTGTTCTGCTGCACGCGCCAGGCGGGGCGACTGGCCGTGGCGGCCTTGGCCGGGGCCCGGCTCCGGCTTGCGCCGGTGGGCGACGGAGCTGGCCGGTGAGGGCCCGGGCGACGGTCGCCGTTCTGGTCGCTGCCTGCCTGTTCTATCTCGGCCTGATCGGCTGGCGCGGTGTCGTCCTGCTCGGCGACGATCGCTGGGCCGCCCGCGGGCTCGGCGCCGGGGTGCTGCTGCTGCCCGTGGTCGGGGTCGTCGTCATCGCGCGCGAGCTGCAATTCGGCCGCGAAAGCGGCCGGCTCACCCGCCTGCTGGCGGTCGGCACCGAAGTCGGCCCCGGGATCGCCGGCGAGATCGGTACCGAGGCCGGCGAGCCAGTCCTGGTTCGCCGGCCTTCGGGGCGCATCGATCGGGCCTCCGCCGACGCCGTGTTCGCGCGACGGCGGGCCGAGGTGGAGGCGGACCCGGGCGACTGGCGGCGCTGGTACCGGCTCGCGGTCTCCTACGGCGACGCCGGCGACACCCGCCGGGGACGCGCGGCGATGCGGCACGCGATCGCCCTCGAGCGCGACCCCCGCTGATCGGACGGGCCGGCCCAGGCCCGGGAATCGGCCGGGAAGTGGATGTGCGATTGCCAGCCGACTCGGCCTGCGACGCTCCGCAGCGTCCACCGGTCGGACGGCGGCGGTTTGCTCACCGAATGCGAACGGTTCAGCCGGAGCATTGACCATCCACGCGACGTGATCAGGTACAGTGCCCGGCCGCGGATTTCCTGGTATCAGGCTGACGTTGGGGGAGGGGCGGTGGACTAACCGGCCGACGCCCTGTGTACCATGCCCCAGAGGTCGGTGTAGCCGGTCGTCTGGACTACTGGGGGGTAGTGCTGTGGTGGTGTCGCACGGCCTTTCCTGGCCGATCCGGCAGTGGCTGTGCTGACCACTCGGGCGGACCGGCGGCTACGGTGATCCTTCGATTCCGGGTGATCTGAGGTCCGGTCTCACCTGCTCAGGCGGCGCCGTCCGACCCGCTGCGCCGCACTCCTGCCTGGCTCTCGGGATGCGGTCCATCCGCGCCGCCGCCCGTCCCACCGGCGGTCGGTGGCCACTTTCCAAGGTCCTCGATGTTTCAGATCCGGGAGCACTCGACGTGCGTGCGATAGTGACCGGCGGCGCCGGTTTCCTCGGCAGTCACCTCTGTGAGCGTCTACTCGGCGACGGCTACGAGGTCATCTGCTTCGACAACTTCCTCACCGGCCGGCCGGACAACGTCGAGCACCTGCTCGTCGATCCCCGTTTCCGTCTGGTCAACCGGGACGTGAATGATTTCATCTATGTTTCCGGCCCGGTGGACGTCGTGCTGCACTTCGCCTCTCCGGCATCGCCACTCGATTACTATGAGCTGCCGATCGAGACGCTCAAGGTCGGGTCGCTCGGCACATTCCACGCCCTGGGCCTCGCCCGGGAGAAGCGCGCCCGATTCCTGCTCGCATCCACCTCGGAGTCCTATGGGGACCCCNAGGTCAATCCGCAGCCGGAGACCTACTGGGGCAACGTGAACCCGGTCGGCCCGCGCAGCGTCTACGACGAGGCGAAGCGTTTCGCCGAGGCCGTGACGATGGCCTACCACCGCAAGCATGGCGTCGACACGGCGATCGTGCGGATCTTCAACACCTACGGTCCCCGGATGCGCGTGGATGACGGGCGGGCCATCCCCGCCTTCGTCTCCCAGGCGCTGCGCGGGGAGCCCATCACCGTCGCCGGCGACGGCTCCCAGACCCGGTCCATCTGCTACGTCGACGACCTGATCGACGGGATCGTCCGGCTGCTGCACTCGGACCTGCCCGGCCCGGTCAACATCGGTAACCCGCACGAGATGTCGATCCTCGACACGGCAAAGCTGGTGCGCGACCTGTGCGGGTCGACGGCGCCGATCACCTTCGTCCCCCGACCCGAGGACGATCCCTCCGTCCGGCAGCCGGACATCACCATCGCCCGCACCCGGCTCGGCTGGGAGCCGAAGACGAGCCTGCACGACGGCCTGACCCGCACGATCTCCTGGTTTGCCGGCCAGCTCACCGAGAGCCGCCAGGTCGCCTGAGCACACGGCGCGCTCCCTCGGCGCCACCGGCCGCCTCGCGACCGGATCGGGTGCGGGGCCGCTTTCCGGCCCCGCATTCACCGGTGTTGTTCGGTCGCGGAGTGCGTACATGAAGTTACCGGGGATTCAGGATCGCGGCGTTTCCGGGTGTGACACTCCCAAAACCACGCGTTCACTGTGCCGCCGCGGTGGCGGCGGGCTGGCCCCGTTGCGCTGGCACACCTGGAGAACCGGCCGGCCCGGGAGCCCGTGTGTCGGCGCGGCCAGCGGCGGCCGGTCGACCGGGAAAAGCGGGGGCGGTGACCGTTCGACCTGGGGGTTATGTTCTCCTGTGCCTGTTGTCCGAGCCGCCTGCGTGGTGGTGCCCCTCGAGCCGTCCGCCGGGAACCCGGGTCGTCCGGGGTGACGAACAGCCGGGTTGCCTGAACAGCCGGGTTCGTTGCGGAGCCGAGTTGACGGTGAGCGAGTTGACGAAGAGGAACTGGATGGTCGAGGTATGACGTCGACGGACCGGACCGGGACCGTCCTGGTGACCGGCGCCGCGGGATTCATCGGCTCGCACACCTGTGTCGACCTCCTCGCGGCGGGGCACCGAGTCATCGGTGTGGACAACTTCGTCAACAGCTCGCCGCGGGTTCTGGACCGGCTGCGCAAGGTCGCCGACCGGGACCTCGAGTTCGTCCGGCTCGACGTGCGCGACCGGGCGGCTCTCGGCGAGGTGTTCCGCCGCCGGCCGATCGATGCCGTGATCCACTTTGCTGCCCGCAAGGCGGTGGGCGAGTCGGTCGAGATCCCGCTGGAGTACTACGACACCAATGTCAACGCCACGCTTGGCCTGGTCAGCGTCATGGCCGAGCACGGCGTGCACCGACTGGTCTTCTCCTCGTCCTGCTCCATCTACGNCACGGTCGACACGGTGCCGATCACCGAGGACACACCGGCCCGGCCGACCAACCCCTACTCGCGCACCAAGTGGATGTGCGAGCAGATCCTCGCCGACGTCTGCGCCCGCGATCCGGCCTGGCAGGTCATCTCCCTGCGGTACTTCAACCCCACCGGCGCGCACGAGTCGGGCCTGCTCGGCGAGGATCCCCGTGGGGTGCCGAACAACGTCATGCCCTACCTCGCCCAGGTGGCGGTGGGCCGCCGCGCCGAGCTGTCCATCTTCGGCGACGACTACCCCACCCCCGACGGCACCGGGGTGCGCGACTACATCCACGTGGTCGACCTCGCCGAGGGCCATCGCCTGGCCCTCGACCACCTCGCCGACCAGCCGGGGCACCGGGTCATCAACCTGGGGACCGGCGCCGGGACGTCCGTACGGGAGCTGCACGCGGCATTCTCCGCCGCCTGCGGCCGAGATCTTCCCTGCCGCGTGGTGGCCAGACGGCCCGGGGACGTCGCCGCGCTCGTCGCCGACGCCACGCTCGCCCGCGAGGCACTCGGCTGGACCGCTCGCCGCAGCGTCGCGGACATGTGCCGGGACGCCTGGCAGTTCCAGCGCCTCAATCCAGGGGGGTACGACGATGAAGAGGAGCCTGATGAGCACGTCGGACAGTCATGAGGACGCGGCGGCGCCGGATAGCGGGCCCCGACCGCGGCTGACGGTCATCGGAACCGGCTACCTCGGCGCCACGCACGCGGTCTGCATGGCCGAACTGGGCTTCGAGGTGCTTGCCGTCGACGTCGACCACTCGAAGATCGAGCGGCTCTCCGCGGGCGAGATCCCGTTCTTCGAGCCCGATCTCGCCGACCTGCTGCGGGCAAACCTCGCGACCGGCCGGCTTCGCTTCACGACCTCCTTCGAGGAGATCGCCGAATTTGGCGACGTGCACTTCGTGTGCGTCGGCACGCCGCAGCGCCCCGACGGCTACGGGGCGGATCTGAGCCATCTCAACGCGGCCATCGAGCGGTTGGCGCCCCTGCTGACCAGGCCGTGTCTGGTGGTCGGCAAGTCCACCGTCCCGGCCGGCACGGCCGCCGGGATCGCCCGGACCCTCGCCCGGCTCGCCCCGGCGAACGCCGGGGCCGATGCCGACATCGTCTCCGACCTTGCCGGCGTGCAGCTCGCCTGGAACCCGGAGTTCCTGCGCGAGGGCTTCGCCGTCGCCGACACCCTGCATCCCGACCGGCTCGTGTTCGGGGTCGCCTCGCCCGCCGCCGAGGGGGCGCTGCGGGCGGCCTTCGCCCCGGTGATCGCCCAGGGCGTGCCGGTGATCGTGACCGACTACGCGACCGCCGAGCTCGTCAAGACCGCGGCGAACTCCTTCCTCGCTACGAAGATCTCCTTCATCAACGCGATGGCCGAGGTGTGCGAGGCCGTCGATGCCGACGTGCTCACCCTGGCCGAGGCGCTGTCCCACGACGTCCGCATCGGTGGCAACTTCCTGCGCCCCGGCGTCGGGTTCGGCGGCGGCTGCCTGCCCAAGGACATCCGCGCCTTCCAGGCGCGTGCCGATGAGCTTGGCGTCGGCGTCGCGCTGCGGTTCCTGCGCGAGATCGACGAGATCAACAACCGGCGCCGGGATCGGGTCGTCGACCTGGTCGCCGCGGCGCTCGACGGCACGCTGGCGCGTCGGCGGCTGCTCGTGCTCGGCGCCGCCTTCAAGCCCAACTCGGACGACGTGCGCGACTCGCCGGCGCTCGCGGTCGCGGACCTGCTGGCCCGCACCGGCGCCGACGTGACGGTCGTCGACCCGGTGGCGACCCCCAACGCGCGGCGCGCCCTGCCCGGCGTCACCTACAGCGAGACCGTCGAGGACGTGGCCGCGGACGCCGACGCCGTCGTGCTGCTCACCGAGTGGCGCCAGTTCGCCGAGCTCGACCCGGCCCGGTTGGGCCAGCTCGTCCGTCGTAAGCTGATCATCGATGCCCGGCACGCCCTCGACGGCGACCGCTGGCGCCAGGCCGGCTGGGTCTACCTGGCCCCCGGCCGGCCCACGGGCGTCATTCCCAGCCCCGTGCCGGAGCAGCGGCCGCGATTCGGACTGCCCGCCGCGACCGGCCCGGACGGCGCGGCCGCGCGCGACGCGGAGATCGACGCCCCCGTGGGACGCCGGTCCTGACCGCTGCGGGTGTGCCGCCCGCCGGCACGGGGCTCGATGGAGAAGGGGCCCCGTCCCGGCGGGACGGTCCGGGTGATCCGCGAGGTAGGGTGCAACGCATGCGTCGTCTCGTTCGACATCGGTGAGCCCCGCCCGGCGTCGCGGTCGGCCGCGCCCGGGACGGCAGGTACCCGTCCGTTCGAGATCGATGAGGAGACCTCCCGGCGATGAGTGACGCGCCGATCGTCCGCCCCCTGCCCGTCAGCGGTTTCCCGGAATGGCTGCCCGAGGTCCGGATCGTCGAGCAGCGCTGGCTCGACACGATCCGGGCGGCCTTCGAGCGTTACGGTTTCTGCTCGGTGGAGACCCCGTCGGTCGAGGCGCTGGACGTGCTCACCGCGAAGGGGGAGACCTCCCAGGAGGTCTACACGCTGCGCCGCCTGCAGGCCGACGCGGACGACGACAGCGCCCGGCTCGGCCTGCACTTCGACCTGACCGTGCCGTTCGCCCGGTACGTGGCCGCGCACTTCAACGAGCTCGTCTTCCCGTTCAAGCGTTACCAGATGCAGCGGGTGTGGCGCGGTGAGCGGCCCCAGGAGGGCCGCTTCCGCGAGTTCACCCAGTGCGACATCGACGTCATCAACGTCGACCGGGTGCCCCTGCACTTCGACGCCGAGCTGCCCCGGATCGTCCACGAGGTGCTCGGCACCCTGGGTGTCCCGCCCTGGACCATCAACATCAACAACCGCAAGGTGCTGCAGGGGTTCTACGAGGGGCTGGGGATCGGCGATCCGCTCGCGGTCATCCGGATCGCGGACAAGATGGACAAGGTCGGCCCCGACGGCGTCGCGAACCTGCTCGGCGCCCAGGCCGGGCTCGACGCGGACCAGGTTCGGGCCTGTCTCGATCTCGCCGCGATCCGGGCGACGGGCCCCGGGGTCGTCGACGAGGTGCGCCGCCTCGGCGTGAAGTCGGATCTGCTCACCGAGGGCCTCGACGAGCTCGCCCAGGTCCTCGAGGACCTGGGCGACCTGCCCCCGGGCAGCGTGGTCGCGGACCTGTCGATCGCCCGCGGCCTCGACTACTACACCGGCACGGTCTACGAGGCGAAGTTCGTCGACTGGCCCGACTTCGGCAGCATCTGCTCCGGCGGCCGGTACGAGAACCTCGCCGGCTCGTTCATCCGCCGCAACCTGCCCGGGGTCGGCATCTCCATCGGCCTGACCCGCATCTTCGCCAAGCTCCTCGCCGAGGGTCTGCTGCCGAGCGGCCCGGCGAGCCCCGCCGACGTGCTCGTGGTGATCCCCGCCGCGCAGCGCCGGGCGGCGGCGCTGGCCACCGCGACCGCGCTGCGCGCCCGCGGGCTGAAGGTCGAGACCTACCACCAGCCGGACAAGCTGGCCAAGCAGGTCCGCTACGCCGCCCGCAAGGGCATCGGCTTCGTCTGGTTCCCGCCCTTCGACGAGGGACGGGAGCACGAGGTGAAGAACATGGCGACNGGTGACCAGGCCGCCGCCGACCCCGCCGCCTGGACCCCCACCTCGACCTGACCCCGACCTGACCCCGCCCTGACCTCGACACGGCGGGTTCCGGGATGCGCGCGGCGGTTGGGCCGCCGCGCCATCGCGGGGGAGGGCTGCCCGCCGCGACGTGGCTGGGCGGCCGGGGATTGACGGGGGCGGAGACCCCCGACCGCGCCAGACCACGTCGCGCGAGCGGGTACTGCGACTCCTCGTCGTTGGGGACTGACGAGGCGTCCACAACCGGTGTACCACGCCCGCGCCGACCCCCAATCCCTGCGCTCCGGTCGCGTGACCGGACGGGTAAGTGGGTGCCGACACCGGCCGCGTTGGGCGATTGCTGGCCCGCTCGACTGATTGCTGACCGGCTCGACTGATTGCGCATCGGCCGACCGGCCCGCCGCGGCCGACTGCGACGGCCCTGTCCGCGGACCGCACCGGTCCTGGTGGCCGGAGGTGGGTTCGCGAGGTCCGGCGTACGCCGGGGGCCCCGAGGCGTCTACCGTGGTCGCAGTCCGCGCCGGGGCAAGGGTCGCCCCGGGTGCCGCGGTGGCGATGGAGGTGGCAGTGTCTGAGCCGGCGTCCGAACCGACTTCCGGGACGGCGTCCCAGGCGGCACCCGGCGCGGCGACGCCGGTGTCCGCGGTGGCGCCCGCTGGTCCGGCGACCGCCCGGCTACGGGTCCAGGTGATCGCGAAGACCGAGTTCCTCCCGCCGGCGGACGTGCCGTGGAGCACCGACGCGGACGGCGGCCAGGCGCTGGCGGAGTTCGCCGGCCGGGCCTGTTACCAGAGCTGGAGCAAGCCCAACCCGGCGACCGCGACCAACGCCGGCTACCTGCGCCATATCCTCGACGTGGGGCACCTGTCGGTGCTCGAACACGGCAGCGTCTCGCTCTACCTCACCGGCGTCTCGCGCAGCCTCACCCACGAGCTGGTCCGGCACCGGCACTTCTCCTACAGCCAGTTGTCCCAGCGATACGTCCCCGAGCGCGACGCGGCGATCGTCGAGCCCGAGGTCGTGGCCGGCGACCCGGAGCTGCACGCCCTGTTCGAGCAGGCGGCGGCGGCGTCCCTGGAGGCGTACGGCCGGCTGCTGGAGGGGTTGGAGAAGCGGTTCGCCGACATCGCCGCCCCCACCTCGCGGCGCAAGCAGGCCCGGCAGGCCGCCCGCTCGGTCCTGATGAACGCGACCGAGACCCGCATCGTCGTCACCGGGAACTACCGGGCCTGGCGGCATTTCATCGCGATGCGCGCCAGCGAGCACGCCGACGTGGAGATCCGCGGTCTCGCCGTCACGATCCTGCGCGAGCTGCAGGCGGTGGCGCCCAACGTCTTCGCGGATTTCCGCATCTCCGCCCTGGACGATGGCACGGAAGTCGCCTCCAGCCCGTTGGTCGGGGAGGGCTGAGGCCGCCGGCGCCGGCTGGCCGAAGGAGGAGCAGCGGATGACCAGTGTCGTTGACGCCGCGCGGCGGGAGGACTCGGGTGAGGCCTCGGGCTCGCTGCCCGCCCGCGCCTACACCCGTGACCACGGCGAGGACGACCCGGCGATCCGCGACTGGACCTGGCCGTACTGACGGTGATCGGCCCGACGGTGAACGTCCTGGTGGTCAACGCCGGATCGGCCAGCCTCAAGCTGCGGCTGGTCGGCCCGGACGACACCCTGCTCGCCGCCCGGGACCTCGACACCCCGGCCGGCCGCGCCGACCCGGCCGAGCTCGCCGCGGCGCTGGGCGAGCTCGTCGGCGCCGCGGACGGCGAGCCGGCCGCGGTCGGGCACCGCATCGTGCACGGCGGCACCGAGTTCACCCGGCCGGTGCTCGTCGACGCGCCGGTGGCCGACCGGCTGCGCGCGCTGACCGCGCTCGCCCCGCTGCACCAGCCGGCGGCGCTCGACGCGCTCGACGCCGTGCGGGCGGCGCTGCCCGAGGTCGACCAGGTCGCCTGCTTCGACACGGCGTTCCACAGCCGGCTGCCCGCGGCGGCGGTGACCTACGCCCTGCCGGCGAAGTGGCGGGAACGGTACGGCATCCGTCGCTACGGCTTTCACGGGCTCTCCCACGCCCACGCCTCCCGCCACGCGGCCCGGCTCACCGGCGCCCGGCGCATCGTGACCTGCCACCTGGGCTCGGGTGCCTCGCTCGCCGCGGTGCTCGACGGGGTCGGCGTCGACACGACGATGGGCTTCACCCCGCTGGAGGGCCTGGTGATGGGCACCCGCTCGGGCAGCGTCGACCCGGGTGCTCTGCTGTGGCTGCAGACCGAGGCCGGGGTGAGCGCCGCGGAGCTCACCGACGGTCTGTTCCGCTCGGCCGGGCTGCTCGGGCTCGCCGGGACCGCGGACCTGCGCGCGGTCGAGGCCGGCGCCGCCGGTGGCGACCCGGCCTGCGTGCTCGCCCTGGACGTCTACCTGCACCGGCTGCGGGCGGAGATCGCCGCGATGACCGCGGCGCTCGGCGGCCTGGACGCCCTGGTGTTCACCGGCGGGGTCGGGGAGGGCTCGGCGGCGGTCCGGGCCGGCGCCGCGGCAGGACTCGGGTACCTGGGGGTGGCGGTCGACCCGGCGCGCAACGCCGCGCCCGCCGACGGCACGGTCGACCGCGAGATCGGCGCACCGGGGGCGGCGGTGCGCACGCTGGTCCTCGCCGCCCGCGAGGATCTGGAGATCGCCCGCGGGGTCCGGAGCGTCCTCGCCGGTGGCGTTGGGTGAGCGATACCGGATGAACCGGTAATGTCCTGATTCGTGACGGGGACCGCCGGTGCGGCCGGGGCCGGGCCCGGCGCGTTCGGCCGGCTGCGGCGGTGGAGCCGGCGCGACGACGCCGAGCACGCCCCCGTCCTCGACCTCACCGACGTCGACGAGGTCACGATGACCCTGCTCGCCCCGCCGCCGCCCTTCCAGGGACTGCGCCGGCGGGTGGTCGACCAGTTCACGATCCTCAGCGCCAACCGGTGCCGGCTGGCCCGCTCGGTCAACTGGGGTCCGCTGGACGATGTGCTCAACCAGGTCGTGCCGGTGACGGGGGCCGGCCGGGTGAACACCGTCGGCAGGCTGCCGCCCGAGGTCCTGGTGCTGCTGCCGGTCTCGACGCTGTCCAAGCGGGCCCTGGTGGCCTTCGACCTGACCGGCCCGGGGGGTTCGGACGCCCACCTGATGCCCTACGGCACGTCGGTGGCCCTCCAGGGAAACCTGATCGCCAGGCTCGCCGATCCACTCGGGGTGCCGCTGGAGGAGCCGGCCCGCCGCATGGTCGACGCCATCTCCCGCTTCCGCCCCGGCCGGCTGTCCGACAACTACCCACGGCTGGTGCCGGGGCGGGGTCGCCCGCTGCGGCTCGACGCGATCCGCACCTACCTGGAGCGCGAGGCCGAGCTCGCCGTGCCGGCGTCCCGGCTGCGCCGGTGGCAGGACCAGGTCGTCGACGCCGAACGGGTGCTGGCCGCCGCCCTCGCCGAGCCGTTCGACCCCCTCAGCAGCGCCGAGACGCTGCTGCTCGCCGTCGGGGAGCTCTGGCGGGACCCGGACGTCCCCGACGGGCGCGACCTGGCCGCCGTCGAGCGGTACCTGACCGGGTTCACCACCTGGATCGACGCGCTGGTCGGCGTCGGGGCGGCGGCCGAACCGGTGCTGACGACCGTGGCCGAGTACGGGCGGCGCTGGGAGGCGCTCGCCGCCGTCACCCTCGACCCCTACCGGCCGTTCCTGATCAAGACGAGCGAGGAGCTGCGCACCGTGCTCGTCCGCGGCCGTCCGGTGCTCGGCCGGTCCGGACCGCCGTGGCGCCAGCTTCTCCACCCCGCGGCGCTGGTCGACGTCGACTCGGGCGGCACGGGCAGCTACCACGTCAGCATCGGCACCGACGACACGAGCATCGAGCTCGACACCCCGATGATGATCGACCTGTTCGGCGACCCGGTGCCGCGCACCTACATCGAGGACGTCCAGCGCAACCGGGAGGTGTATGCCTTCTACACCACCGACGCGCGCCGGCCGCCGCGGTCCCGGCTGGTCGTGGGGCTCAGCGTCTCCGCGGACGTCTCCCGCATCACCGGCGCGATCGGCGTGCTGATGCTGCTCACGGTGGGCCTGTCCGCCCTGCCCGTCGAGCTGGCCCCGGATGCCGTCGCCGTGATCACGCTGCCCTCCTCGTTCGCGGCGACGGTGCTGCTCACCCGGGAGCGCAGCAGCCTGGCCGCCTGGGTCCTCGGTCCGGCGAAGACGACCCTGCTGGCCCTGCTGGTGGCGCTGGCGGTCCTTGCCGGGCTGCGGGCCACCGGCTGGCACGCCCCGCCCGATCCGGCGCCGCCGGCCCCCGCCGCCGCGGTGACGGATCCGCCCGCGCGGCCCGCCCAAGCCGCCGTGACCGTCCCCGACCGGCCCGGTGGCGGTACGCTGGAGGCTCTGTAGCGGCGAACGGGACGGTGGCGGATGCCGAAGAACTACGGTCCGGGTGTGGCGCTCGGCCCGCTCCGTTCCGGTGGGCTGCGGTCGCTGGTGCGCCTGGGTCGCCGGGACCTGTGGTTCCGGCTGGACCGCAACATGCTGGGCGCGGGCGACCGCGGGAGCGTGCCGGGGCTGGGATCGCCCGGCCAGGTGTCCGGGGGGTCCGTTCGCACGCACTAGTCGTTCTCGCCCCTGTTCCCCGCCTCTCGTCGGCCCGCCCGGTTCTGGCCGGTGCCGCGAGCGGGGCCTGGCTGGGGTGATCGTCGGCGGCGCGCGGCCCCCGACGGATGCCACCGCCGTCGGTGGCGGTAGCGGGTGGACCGGGCCGGGCGCGCGTGTCCGAGGTGTCGGTCATGCTGTCGGGCCAGGCCGGACGAGATCGCGACCGCGGGCGTGGCGGCCGGCGGGAAGGCGGCTCGGTCTGGCGCAGCCGGTCCTTACCCTGCCGCGGCGCGTCGGTGCCGGATGCGGTGGGTGCGCGGATGCGGTGTGGTGCGCGCGAGCGAAGCGGATGGGTGCGGACGAGGCGTGTCGGGTGTGGGTGCGGCTGCGCGGATGTGGCTTGGTGCGTGCGGGTGACGGGGATTGAGCGTGGGCAGGCGGCCTGTCCGCCCGCCGGTGTGGTGGGGCCGTCCGGTCCGGGCGGGTGTGGCCCGCGCGGGCCGCACCGGTCTGGCCGGGGTGGCGGCTCGGGCGGACGATGGGTTCGCGCCGGGTGCCGTACGGCACCGGCCGCAACAAGGACGGGTACAGCAAGGGTGGGTTGTCCGGAGGTTCGGCGGTTTCGCGCCGGCCGGAGAGATGATGTCGGAGGTGCGCTCTAGCGTGACCGGTATGTCAGTGTTGCCGCCGGCGCCGTTCGGGCGCATGATCACGGCGATGATCACGCCGTTCCTGGCGGACGGCGCTCTCGACGAGGCGGGTGCGGCGCAGCTCGCGGTCCGCCTGGTGGACGCGGGCAACGAGGCGCTCGTCGTCAACGGCACCACCGGGGAGTCGCCGACCACGACCGATGCGGAGAAGGCCCGCCTGGTGCGGATCGTCGTCGAGGCCGTGGCCGGGCGCGCCCGCGTCGTCGCCGGCGTCGGGACCAACGACACCGCCCACACGGTGGAGCTCGCCCGGGCGGCCGAGGCCGCGGGCGCCCACGGGCTGCTCGTCGTCGCGCCTTACTACAGCAAGCCGCCGCAGGCCGGGCTCACGTTGCACTTCACCACCGTCGCCGACGCGACCGGCCTGCCCGTTATGATCTATGATATTCCCGGCCGGACGGGGGTGCCGGTGGCGACCGACACCCTGGTGCGGCTGGCCGAACACCCGCGTATCGTCGCGGTCAAGGACGCCAAGGACGACCTGGCCGCCTCCTCCTGGGTGATGGCGCGGACGGATCTGGCGTATTACTCCGGCACGGACGCGCTTACCCTGCCGCTTCTGTCCATCGGGGCCTGTGGGGTCGTCAGCGTCGTCTCGCACGTGGCCACCCCGGCGATCCGTGCCATGATCGAGGCCATTGGGGCCGGTGAGGTGGGTCGGGCGATCGCGCTGCATCAGGGCTTGCTGCCCGCGTATGAGGGAATCTTCCGAACCCAGGGGGTGATCCTGGCCAAGGCCGCGCTGCGGCTCGCCGGGCTGCCGGCTGGTCCGGTTCGGCCGCCGCTGGTCGATGCCACCCCCGCCGAGGTCGCACGACTGCGTGCCGACCTCGCCGAGGCGACGCTCGACGTCGGCGACCCGCGTGGGGCTGGCGCACGCCAGCTACCGTCCGGTCCGCCGGCCGGGCTCGCGGTCGTGGCGGCGGGTGAGGTCTCATGAGCCGCCCGCACCCCGACTACGGCCCGCCCCCGCCGCTGCGCGCGGACGGCCTGCGCATCATCCCGCTCGGCGGAGTCGGCGAGATCGGCCGCAACATGACCGTCTTCGAGCACTCCGGCCGGCTGCTCATCGTCGACTGCGGCGTGCTGTTCCCCGAGGACTTCCAGCCCGGGATCGACCTGATCCTGCCGGACTTCACCGCCATCCGGGACCGGCTGGCCGACATCGACGCGCTGATCCTCACCCACGCGCACGAGGACCACATCGGCGCGGTGCCGTNCCTGCTGCGGGAGCGCCGCGACATCCCGATCATCGGCACCCGCCTCACGTTGGCGCTGCTGAACGCGAAGCTCGCCGAGCACCGGATCAAGGCGGTCACGCAGGAGATCCGCGAGGAGGAGCGGCACACCTACGGGCCGTTCGAGTGCGAGTTCTTCGCGGTCAACCACTCGATCCCGGACGCGGTGGCCGTCGCCATCCGCACCGAGGCCGGCCTCGTCCTGCACACCGGCGACTTCAAGATGGACCAGCTCCCGCTCGACGGTCGGCTCACCGACCTCGGTGGCTTCGCCCGGCTCGGTCGCGAGGGCGTGGACCTGCTGCTGTCCGACTCGACCAACGCCGAGGTGCCCGGGTTCGTCGCCTCGGAGCGGGAGATCGCCCCGGTGCTCGACGGGGTGTTCCGGGACGCGACCCGCCGGATCATCATCGCCTGCTTCGCCAGCCACGTGCACCGGGTGCAACAGGTCCTCGACGCCGCCGAGGCGCACGGCCGCTCGGTCTGCTTCGTCGGCCGTTCGATGGTGCGCAACATGGGCGTCGCGCGTGACCTCGGACTGCTGCGGGTGCCNCCGGGTCTGATCGTCGAGGCCCGGGACGTGGACTCGCTTCCCGACCGCAACATCTGCCTGATCTCCACCGGGTCGCAGGGCGAACCGCTGTCGGCGCTGTCCAGGATGGCCAACCGCGACCACCAGATCCGCATCCAGGCCGGGGACACCGTCGTGCTGGCGTCCAGCCTCATCCCCGGCAACGAGAACGCGGTCTTCCGGGTCATCAACGGCCTGANCCGCTACGGCGCGAAGGTCGTCCACAAGGGTGTCGCCAAGGTGCACACCTCCGGCCACGCCCCCGCGGGCGAGCTGCTCTACGTCCTCAACGCCACCAGGCCGTCCAACGTCATGCCGGTACACGGCGAATGGCGTCATCTGCGGGCGCACGCGAAGCTCGCCGAGGCCACCGGCGTGCCGCCGGACCACGTGGTTCTCGCCGAGGACGGCATGGTCATCGACCTGATCGACGGCCGTGCGCGGATCACCGGCGCGGTGCCCTGCGGCTACGTCTACGTCGACGGTGCCGCGGTCGGCGACGTCGGTGAACCGAGCCTGAAGGACCGCCGGATCCTCGGTGAGGAGGGGTTCATCACGATCACCGTCGTGGTGGACGCCGCCGCCGGCAAGGTCGTCGTCGGTCCCGACCTGTCCGCCCGCGGCTTCACCGACTCGCCCGCCACGTTCGACTCGGTGGCCCGGCTGGTCAGTGACGGGCTCGCGGACGCGATGCGCGGCGGGATGAACGACACCTCGGCCCTGCAGCAGCTCGTGCGGCGCACGGTCGGCCGCTGGGTCAACGAGCACTACCGCCGTCGGCCGATGATCGTTCCGGTGGTTCTGGAGGTCTGATCCGGCGGGGTGGCCCGTCCTCGCCCGCCCGTGCGGGTGGATGTGCCCAGCACGGCACGCCCGGTTCGTCGGGGTTGCAGGGACTCGGTCGCTTCCCTGTGTACCGTTTCGACGGTGGCCACACGTACCAGCGGCGCGCGTACGCGTGTGCAGACGGGGACGGCCACGTCCCCGCCGGGGGGCGATGGGCGTCCGACAGCAACGCGCGGTGGCGCGGGCGGCAAGAGCCGCCCGACCTCCGGCGGCAAGGCCCGCGCACCCGCGGGCGGCCGCACGGCGCGGCCCGGGGGACCCACCCGGTCCGCGCCCGCAGGCCGGGCGAAGGCGCAGGACCGGCAGCGCCGCCCGCCGCTGACCCTGATGGTCGGCCAGGCCGTCGTCCGGACCGTCTACCAGGTGTGGATGGCGGCGGCGACGCTGCTCGGCACCATGCTGCGCCGGACCGGGCGGGGCGCTCGCGACCTGCGCATCGATCCCGCCCACCGGCGCGATGGGCTGGGGCTCGCGGCCTTCGGCGGGGCGATCCTGGCCGCCGTCGCGGTCTGGTTCTCCGCGGGCGGGCCCGTCGGCTCCTTCGTCGCCGCCGTCCTGGAACTGTTCGTCGGCGCCGGGGCGTGGGCGCTGCCCCTGTTCGGTCTGGGGGCCGCCTGGCGGCTCGTGCGCGCGCCCAGCGATCCCGACAGCCGCGGTCGGGTGGTGATCGGCTGGGCCGCACTCGGGGTCGGCCTGCTCGGCGTCGTGCACATCGCCCGCGGGCTGCCCGACTTCTCCGACGGCGTCGGGCGGGTCCGGGGTGCCGGCGGCCTCGTCGGCCTGCTCGGCGGGCGGCCCCTCGCGAGCGCCGTGACGCCGTTCGTCGCCGTCCCGCTGCTGCTGCTGATCGCGGCGTTCGGCGTGCTGGTGATCACCGCGACGCCGATCCGGCAGGTGCCCGAGCGGCTCGCCGGGCTCGTCGAGCGGCTCACCGCCGGGGTGCGCGATCCCGAGGCGCGCCTCGACGACGGCTACGACTCCGACTACGACGACGATCTTGACGATCCGGCGTTCGCCGACGATCTGCTTGACCCGGACGCCGCGGGTGGCGCCCGGCCGGCCCGGGGCCGTCGCCGGAGCCGGGCGGGCGCCGCGCTCCCCGGATCGGACGGGGCGAGCCCGGTCGGTGCGGGTCTGGACGGTGCGGGCGGCGTCGGCGGCGCGGGCCCGGACGATCCGGGTCCGCACGAGGTGTTCGACATCGAGGCCGGGCAGGGTGGCGGCCGGTCCCGGCCGCGCTCCCGGCGCGGTGTCGCCGCGGACGCCGAGGCGGTCGACGGCGTGTCCGCGGCCGGCGACCTCGGCCTCGACCTGTTCGGGGAGCTCGCCGGCCCCGAGGCCGACACCGGCTACGTCGGCGGCCCCGACGACGAGGACCTGGCGGCCGGCCCGGCCGGCGCGGGGGCCGCCTCGGCGGCGCGTTCGGCGGCCGCGGCCCGACGCGGGCGGACGCGGGCGGCGAAGGTGACCGGCGGCGCCGCGGACACGGCGACCGGCGTGCCCGGGCCGGGGTCCCCGAGCGCCCCGGACGAGATCGAGCACCTGGTCCCGCCGGCCGACGGGGACTACACCCTGCCGTCGCCGACGCTGCTGCGTTCCGGCACGCCGCCGAAGGTCCGTTCCGCCGCGACCGACGGCGTGATCGCCTCGCTCACCGATGTCTTCGCCCAGTTCAAGGTCGATGCCCGGGTCACCGGTTTCACCCGCGGCCCGACGGTGACCCGGTACGAGGTCGAGCTGGGTTCCGCGGTGAAGGTCGAGCGGATCACCCAGCTTGCGAAGAACATCGCGTACGCGGTGAAGAGCCCGGACGTGCGGATCATCAGCCCGATCCCGGGCAAGAGCGCGGTCGGCGTCGAGATCCCCAACACCGACCGGGAACTGGTGTCGCTCGGCGACGTACTGCGCAGCGGTGAGGCGCTCGCCAACGCCCACCCGCTGGTCGTCGGCCTCGGCAAGGACATCGAGGGCGGCTACGTGCTGGCGAACCTGGCGAAGATGCCGCACATCCTCATCGCCGGGGCCACCGGCGCCGGGAAGTCGACGTGCATCAACACGCTCATCACCTCGGTGCTGGCGCGGGCGACGCCGGACCAGGTGCGCATGGTCCTCGTCGACCCCAAGCGGGTCGAGCTCACGAACTACCAGGGCATCCCGCACCTGATCACGCCGATCATCACGAACCCGAAGAAGGCGGCCGACGCGCTGCAGTGGGTTGTCAAGGAGATGGAGAACCGTTACGAGGATCTCGCCGCCTGCGGGGTGCGTCACGTCGACGACTTCAACCGCAAGGTCCGCAACGGGGAGATCGTCGCCCCGCCCGGCTCCGAACGGGTGTACACGCCGTACCCGTACATCCTGACGATCGTCGACGAGCTCGCCGACCTGATGATGGTCGCCCCGCGCGACGTCGAGGACGCCATCTGCCGGATCACCGCCATGGCCCGCGCGGTCGGCATCCACCTCGTGCTCGCCACCCAGCGCCCGTCGGTGGACGTGGTGACCGGTCTGATCAAGGCCAACGTTCCGTCCCGGCTCGCGTTCGCCACCGCGTCGCTCGCCGACAGCCGCACGATTCTCGACCAGGCCGGGGCGGAGAAGCTCGTCGGACTGGGCGATGCGCTGTTTCTTCCCATGGGCGCGGGCAAACCGGCGCGTATCCAGGGGGCATTCGTCTCCGAGGACGAGATCGCCGCGATCGTCGACCACACCAAGGAACAGGCGCCGCCGGCATTCCGGGAGGATGTGTTCGACGGGGGCGGCGAGNCGAAGAAGGAGATAGACGAGGAGATCGGCGACGATCTGGCGCTGTTCCTGCAGGCCGTCGAGCTTGTGGTGAGCACCCAGTTCGGCTCCACGTCCATGCTGCAACGCAAGCTGCGCGTCGGGTTCGCCAAGGCGGGCCGGCTGATGGACCTGATGGAGAGCCGGGGCATCGTCGGAGCCAGTGAGGGTTCCAAGGCGCGCGACGTGCTGGTCATGCCCGACGAACTCGAAGGCCTGCTGACGACCCTGCGTAGCGGCTAGGAAGTGCCGGTGGCCGGGTCTGCGCTTTCGAGGCCGGGTGACGGACCGTAAACTGAGCCGGTGCCTCCACGGTAGGCAGAAATTCACGCTTGCGGAGGTCGCTCATGCAATCCGTGGACGATCCGCAGCCGGCCAGCGCCGGCTCGCTGCTCGCCGCGGCCCGTCGCGAGCGCAACCTGACGATCGACGAGGTCAGTGAGCGCACTCGGGTGCGGGCAAGCCTGATCGACCAGATCGAACGGGACGACTACTCCCGTTGCGGCGGCACGGTCTACGCCCGCGGCCACCTGCGCAGCATCGCCACCAGCCTCGGCCTCGACCCCGGCCCCGTGCTCGCCGCCTACGACGCCTCGCACGAGGCGTTGACCGGGCCGGTGCTCGGCGCCCCGCCCGGCGAGTTCGACCCGTTGCGAGGCGGAACCCGGCGCCGGCGCGGCGGGTTCCGCTGGGGCACCGCGATGATCGTGTCGCTGGCCGCGGTGTGCCTGATCGCGGTCATCGCCCTGCTGGTGCCGGGCTCGGGGTCGGCCGGCTCATCCGGGTCCACCCGGCAGGGCGACGCCGCGGCGCCCCCGCCGACCGCGCCGGCACCGACCGCGGCGCCGAGCAGCGCGCCCGTCCCCGCTCCCACTACCTCCCCCCCGTCGGGGGTGAACGTCGTGGTGGCGGCGCGCGACGCGCAGAGCTGGCTGGAGGTGCGTGACGACGACCGCCACGTGCTGCTCGCGCAGCTCCTGCGCTCCGGCGACAGCCGCACTCTCACGGCGCCGGGGGCGCTGAACATCAGGATGGGCAACGCGGGCGCGGTCGACGTGTCCTGCAACGGCCGGAATCTCGGGCCCTCCGGCGGTGCCGGTCAGGTGGTGACGATTCGGGTCAGCGTGGTCGCCTCCGGCGAGTGCGAGGTCGGGCAGGCCGGCCGCAGCCCCCTCGCCGCGGGCCCGCCGCCGTCCGCGCTCGCCACCGCGCCCATCGCGTCGGTGGACTGATCGCGGCCGGCCGGCGGGCGCGGCGACGGCGGGCGCGGCGACCCGGTGCCACCGGCGGCCTGCCGGTCGATCTGCACCGGGTCCGCCCGGGAGGCTCCCAACCTGTGCGAGTCGGCTACCTGTGCGAGTCGGCCATGTCGGGCTGGTGCGGCGCCGGGTGCCGTCACCCCGGTAGCCTGACCTGGTGTCCACTCACGTCCCGCGCCGGGTAGCTCTCGTCACGCTCGGTTGTTCCCGGAACGAGGTGGATTCGGAGGAGCTCGCCGGCCGGCTCGCCGCCCAGGGCTGGGAGCTGGTCGCAGAGGCCGCCGACGCCGACGCCGTGCTGGTCAACACCTGCGGATTCGTCGACGCGGCGAAGAAGGACTCCATCGACGCCCTGCTGGCCGTGGACGACCTGCGGGCCGGCGGCGGCGAATCGGCCGGCGCGGGCCCGCGTGCGGTGGTGGCCGTCGGCTGCCTCGCGGAGCGCTACGGCAACGAGCTGGCGGCGAGCCTGCCCGAGGCCGACGCGGTGCTGGGCTTCGACGCGTACCCGAGCATCGGTGAGCATCTCGAGGCGGTCCTCGGCGGCGCCACCGTGCCCGCCCACACCCCGCGTGACCGGCGCACCCTGCTGCCGATCACCCCGGTGGAGCGGGGCGCCTCGGCGAACGTCGCCGTGCATGTTCCCGGGCACGCCGGCGCCGGCGGGCGGACCGCCGGCGGGCCGGCGAGCGGCGCACCTGATGGGAGCGCCGTGGGCGGGGGCGCGGTGGGTGCCCCGGGTCGTCGCCGGTTGACGGCGGGGCCGGTCGCCGCCCTGAAGATCTCCAGCGGCTGCGACCGGCGGTGCGCGTTCTGCGCGATCCCGTCGTTCCGCGGCTCGCACGTGTCCCGTCCCGTCGACGACGTCCTCGCCGAGGCGGAGTGGCTGGCCGGCGAGGGCGCGCGCGAGCTGGTGCTGGTCAGCGAGAACTCGACGTCCTACGGCAAGGACCTCGGTGACCTGCGGGCGCTGGAGAAGATGCTGCCGCAGCTTGCCGCCGTGCCGGGCATCGTGCGGGTGCGCACGGTCTACCTGCAGCCGGCGGAGCTGCGCCCGTCGCTGCTCGAGGCGCTGCTGACCACGCCGGGTCTCGCCCCCTATCTGGACCTGTCGTTCCAGCACGCCAGCCCGGCGGTGCTGCGCCGGATGCGCCGGTTCGGCGGCTCCGAGCACTTCCTCGACCTGCTCGAGCGCGGTCGCCGTCTGCTGCCCGGCCTCGGCGCCCGATCGAACGTCATCGTCGGCTTTCCCGGCGAGACCGAGGCGGACGTCGACATCCTGGCGGAGTTCCTCGAGNCCGCCGAGCTCGACGCGGTCGGTGTGTTCGGCTATTCGGACGAGGAGGGCACCGAGGCGGTCTCGCTGCCAGGCAAGATCGCCGATGAGGAGATCGAGCGACGCCGGGTACAGATCACCGATCTCGTCGAACAGCTCACCGCCGCCCGGGCGCAGGAGCGGATCGGCAGCCGGGTCGAGGTCCTCGTCGAGGAGGTCGCCGACGGGATCGCCGCCGGATGTGCCGGACACCAGCAGCCCGATGCCGACGGCTCGTGCATGGTCCGACTGCCCGGCCCCGCCGCGGCGGCTGGCCCGTCCGCCGGGGGCCTGCCCGGCGCCGGTCTGCCCGGTGTCGAGGTGGGGGACCTGATCGAGGCCCGGGTCGTCGCGTCCGAAGGGGTCGACCTGGTCGCCGAGTTCACCGCGGTGCTCGACCGGGCCCGCCCCTCGGCCGGTCGGGGCGAGGCCGCGCCGTCGGCAACCGGGGCGCGGGCAAGCGGGGCGCGGGCGTCGGTCCTGGTGGGCCGGCCCGGCGCGGATGGGACGTGACGGCCCCCGAAGCCGACGCCCCGGGCGGCGTCGGCGGGCGGCGGCCGTCGCCGGCCGGCCAGCCCATCCGTGAGCTGCCACCCGTCGACCTCTCGTCGGCCTCGCCCGAGCCGGGCGCCGCCGGCATCGGCGGTCCCATCGCCGCCGTGAACGGTCCGGCCCCGCGTCCGAGCGTGTCCGTGCTCAACGTCGCCAACCTGCTGACGATCATCCGGCTGATCCTCGTGCCGGTCTTCGTGCTGTTGCTGTTCGCCGGCCCCGACGACGACGGATGGCGGTACGCGGCCTTCGTCGCCTACGCCGTCGCCGCGATCACCGACCAGGTCGACGGGTCCATCGCCCGCCACTGGCAGCTGGTCACCGACTTCGGCATCCTCGTCGACCCGATCGCCGACAAGGCGCTGACCGGCGCCGCGCTGATCTCGCTGTCCGTGCTCGGGGAGCTGCCGTGGCCGGTGACGGCGGTGATCCTGCTGCGCGAGGTCGGGGTCACGCTGCTGCGGCTGTGGGTGATCCGCTTCGGGGTGATCGCCGCGAGCCGCGGGGGCAAGGCGAAGACGCTGCTGCTGAACGTGGCGATCGGGCTCTACGTGCTGCCGCTGGCAGGGGTCGCCGCGACCAGCCGGGCGGTGATCCTCGCCGCGGGGGTGGTGGTCGCCGTCGTCACCGGGGTCGACTACGTGTACCGGGCGCTCGCGCTGCGGCGCCGCGCCGCGCGCGGCGCCACCGGCGAGCCCGCGGCCGGGACGGGCATCACCGACGACGAGGGGCTGACGGATGCGCGCTGAGCTGCTGGCGGTGGGGGACGAGCTCCTCTACGGCGACATCGTGAACGGCAACGCCGCGTGGCTCGGCCGCCAGCTCGCCGACGTCGGGGTGACGGTCGCGACGTCCACGGTCGTCGGCGACGACGTCGACGTGATCGCCACGGCGATCCGGGTGGCGCTGGAGCGCGCCGACGCCGTCGTGATGACCGGTGGTCTCGGGCCGACCCAGGACGACCTGACCCGCGAGGGCATCGCCGCGGCGGCCGGCGTCGAGCTGCGCCGCGACGACTTCCTGGAGGCCGAGCTGCGTCGGCGGTTCCGGACGATGGGCCGGCGCGCCGCCCGCGACGTCCCGGTGATGAACTACCGGCAGGCGGACCTGCCCGTGGGAGCGCAGCCGCTGCCCAACGGGCCGGGCACGGCACCGGGCATCCGGATGGAGATCGGCACGGGCGTCGTGTACGCCATGCCGGGCGTGCCCTTCGAGATGAACGACATGTTCACCGGCAGCGTCCTGCCCGACATCCTGCGCCGCGCGGGCCAGCCGGCGGTGGTCGTGCACCGGGTGCTACGCACGGCGGGGATGTGGGAGTCGGTGGTCGCCGAGGCGCTCGCGGCCGAGGTCGACCGGCTGGCGCCGATCGGCAACCCGCGGATCGCGTTCCTGGCCAGCGGCGGCCAGACCCGGGTTCGCATCACCGCCCGGGCACGCGACCGGGCCGAGGCCGAGACGTTGATCGCCCCGGTGGAGGCCGCGGCGCGCACGGCGCTCGGCGCCGGGGTGTACGGCGGCGAGGAGGACTCGCTGGAGAGCGTCGTGCTGGGGTTGCTGCGCGCGCGGTCGGCGACGCTCGCCGTCGCCGAGTCCATCACCGGCGGGCTGCTCGCGGGCCGGCTGACCGACGTGCCCGGGGCAAGTGTGGTGTTCCGCGGTGGCGTCGTATCCTACGCGACCGACGTCAAGGCGTCGGCGCTCGGGGTCGATCAGGCCCTGCTCGCCGCCGAGGGGGCGGTGTCGGCCAACACCGCCGCGGCGATGGCGGCCGGAGTGCGGGCACGCCTCGGTGCCGACTATGGGCTGGCCACCACGGGTGTCGCCGGGCCGGGGGAGCTGGAGGGCAAGCCGGCGGGTACGGTGCACCTGGGCCTCTCGGGCCCGGACGGGACGATCACCCGCTCGCTCCGTCTGCCCGGCGATCGCACGCGGGTGCGTGCCTTCGCCGCCGTGACCGCTCTGGACCTGGTGCGGCGTACTCTGGCGGGACTGCCGGGCAGCGAGATCGCCACCTTCGGTGACGACACCGCCAGCGGGTCGCGGGAGTAATCGCCGGACCCGAGGTGCTTACACAGTTACAGTCCCATCAACGAGGGCCCGAGGGCCACGGTGGTGGGTATACGGTGAACGCATCCCGCGGACGAAGGAGGAGGCTCGATGGTCCTGCTCCGACGCATGATCGGCGAGGCGTTGCGCCGCCGCNGTCAGGATCAGCACCGCACGCTCCGGGAGGTGTCCTCGGCGGCCAGGGTGTCGCTGGGCTACCTCTCCGAGGTGGAGCGTGGGCAGAAGGAGGCCAGCTCCGAGCTGCTCGCAGCCATCTGCGAGGCGTTGGGAGTCCGGCTCGCGGACCTGCTGCGCGAGGTGAGCGAGGACCTGGAGCTCGCCGAGCTGGCGGTGGGTGCGGGCGTCGGCGGGGCCACGGTCGTGGTGCCGGCCCGCCCGACGGTCGTGGATCGGGCTGCCTGAGCTCTCCCGGTCGCGCCCGCTCGACGGCCGCAGGCCCTGCCTTGGGCCGGTCTTCGCGTGCGACCTCCCGCTGGTCACTGCCGGTGTTCGAGGCCGGCCAGGCTTCGTGTGCTGTGGTCCGCACTAGCATGGTTCCTGTGCGTCGACGGTCTTCGGTGACGGAGTGGGACGGTACCGGGAGCTCCGCGTACGGATCTCTTTCCGGGGCACGCCAAGGAACGCAAGCGGCTCCGACCCGAGAGGACGAGCATGAGTGCGATCCGTAGCCCGCTGTCCGACGAGGCCCGTTCCGTCACCGGCGAGGCGTTGCAGGGCGCCTTGGTCGATCTGATTGATCTGTCCCTGTTCGCGAAGCAGTTGCACTGGAACGTCATCGGCCGGAACTTTCGCAGTGTGCACCGCCAGCTCGATGAGATCGTGGAGCTGGCCCGCCGCTACGCGGACGCCGTCGCCGAACGGGCCGTAGCCATCGGGGCGAACCCGGACGGCCAGTCGTCGACCGTCGCCCGCGGCACCCATCTGCACGGAGTCGAGGTCGGTTATCTCGCCGACGAGAAGGTGGTCCGGCTCATCGCCGACGTGCTCGCCGAAGTCGTCACCCGTATGCGCATCCGGATGGACGCGACNGAGCAGCCCGACCCGGTCACCCAGGATCTGGTCATCGACGTCGTGCGCGAGCTGGAGGAACAGCACTGGATGTTCCAGGCGATGGTCTGAGCCCGGCCCGCCACCGGGGCCGCCGCCACCAGGACCACCGGCCCGAACGGGCGACTCCGGTGGCGGCGCGCGGGTCGGTCTGCCNCTCTCCCCGGGTAGTTCTCACGGTGCAGCTTGAGTCGGTCGTCGTCCCCCCGGGCATGGCTCCCGGGCCTGGCCCGCAGGGAGAGAAGATCAGGTGAGCACCGCCTCGCAACCCGAGGAGGATGACGCAGCCCCGGAGCACCTGCCGATCCAGGTCTGCAAGGCGTGTAACGGGTTGGGCGAGCAACTGGTCGTCTTCGCGACGGCGCGCGGCGGCTTCGTGCCGGCCTGCCGCTCGTGCGTGGTCTGCCAGGGACGGGGCCGCACCGCGCTGTGCCCGCCCGTCTGACGGGATGCCCGCCCGTCTGACGGATGGACGACGCGATTGGTGTACCGGCCGGGTCACCACCGGGCCGAGGTCGTGCGACGATCGTGGTATGGCGAATGTCGTCCGCAAGATTGCCCGGTATCTCTCTGCGTCGGCGAACCGCAAGTTCGACGAGCGGGCCGACCCGCGGGTGCAGATCGACCAGGCCATCGAGGAGGCGCGCCGCCAGCACGAGGCGCTCGTGCAGCAGGCCGCGCTCGTCGTGGGAAACCAGCGTCAACTGGAGATGCGGCTGGCCCGTCAGGCCGAGGAGGTCGCCGGCCTGACCGAGTCGGCCCGCTCCTCGCTGCTGCTGGCGGATAACGCGCGGGCCTCGGGTGACCCGGTCTCCGCGGCGAGCTACGAGGAGACCGCGCAGGCATTCGCCGGCCAGCTCGTCTCCGCGGAGACCTCCCTCGAGGATCTGAAGAACCTGCACCGCCAGGCGGCGGCCTCCGCGGCCCAGGCGCGCACGGCGGTCGAGGACAACACGGCGCGGATGCAGCGCCACCTGGCCGAGCGGGCCCGGCTGCTGACCCAGATCGAGCACGCCGCCATGCAGGAGCAGATGACCCAGGCGATGGAGGGCATGTCGTCGCTGGCCCCGGCCGGCGACACCCCGACGCTCGCCGAGATCCGCGACAAGGTCGAGCACCGCTACGCGGTGGCGCTCGGTCGCCATGAGCTCGCCTCGCAGGGGATGGAGGCGCGGATGGTCGAGGTCCGACGCGCGACCATGGACGCCCGGGCCCTGTCTCGGCTGGCCGAGCTGCGCGGCGATCTCGGCAGCGGGACGCCGGCGGCACTCGGTGCCGGGGCCGACCCGCAGCGGCCGTCGCTGACCAAGGGGCAGTCAGACGGCGAGCCGTACCGGGCGCCCGACGCCGGCGGCCGGGGCGCGCCACCGCCTGCCGCGGGCGGGCAGGGCGCCGACGGGCCCGCGTCCGCGCCCGGTGGGCCGGCGGCGTGAGCCGGGTGGGGAGCCGACGGTGACGGACTGGCCGACGCGCGACGGTCGGGCGGACTCCCCCGGCGCCCCCGGTCCCGCAGCCTCCCCCGGTCCCGCGGCCTCCCCCGGCGCCCCCGGCCGGGCGTGGGATCGTGTTCAGGCGCTTCTCGACGGGCGGTCCAGCGTGGCACGCGCGACCGCGGCCGCCGCAGCCGCCGTCGTACCCGCTCTGCCGGCCTGGGTCGGCGCCGACGTCGAGCGACGGTCGCTGGAGCGGGCCGAGCGCCGGGCCGGGCGCGGGCTGCGCTGGGCCCGGCGGCGGGAGGCGGCCAGCGTGTCGATCTGGACCGGGGTCGCCGCGCTGACCCCCGTGGCCGCCGTGGCGTACGACTCCTGGGGCTGGCTGGTGGCCGGCGGGGCCGCGCTCGCCCGGGCGGCCCTCGCCGGGCGCGAACTGGGACTGCTGCGGCGGGCCGACAACGGGCTCCCGCTGCCGCGTACCCCCGCGCCGAGCCTGTGGGAGCTGCGTCGGTCTGCGGCCGCCGAGCCGCTGCGCCGCGGGGAGGCGGGGCTGGCCGCGCTCGTGGCGATGACCCGTTCCCTCGGCCCGGGCCCGGCCCGAACGTTCCTGCAGACGGCAGTGGCCGGCGCGGCGGAGCTGGTCGACGGGCTGCGCGTCGGTGCGGCCCGGGTCGTCGCCTGCGAGGCGGCCGTTCGGGCGATCTCCCATCCCGGGCGGCGGGCCGAGCTCGCCCGGAGCACCGAGGCCCTGGTGGCGACGATGGCGACGTCAGTCGCCGTCTTCGACGACCTGCTCGCCGCGGCCGGCGAGACGGTCGGTACCGTGTCGTCGTCGGCACCCGGCCTGATCAGGCTGCGCGAGGACACCGAGGCGCTGCGGGAGTACGCGGCGGCCCTGCGGGATCTCGCGGGCGTCTAGCCGTCCGGCTTGCCGCAGCCCCGCCGCACGCGGCTGGAGCACCCATGCTCGGGCCGGTACGAACTGCGAGGCTCCGACCACGTGTCGTCTATTCGACTGGGTGGCACCTTCGGGTCGTAGATCGCCACGTTTACAGCCGGTTCACTGAATACGGTGCGTAACGAATGGCAATTAGGCATACGGTCCGTTGGGCTGGAGAACGCCATTCTCTTGGCTTTCTCGGCGTTTTGTCACCGTTTGGTGGTGTTGCTCCGGCGTAGGAGCGNTGGTTCCGGGTCCGTGGAGCGTACGGTGCGTGCATGTTGGGCGGCCGTGCCGCGTGTACGGAGAAGTCGGGACTGGCTTGCCCAGGAGTGGATGTGTAATGTCCGGCTTGTCCAAAGTCCGCTGCTTGGCACTCAGCGGACATAGAAGACCAAGGCGCATCGCGGTTCTGCTGGTGCTGGCGCGCACCAGGCCGGCCGTGATCGCGCTGGGGGGTGGCGCGGTCCGAGCAAGTCAGAGGTGGACTGAACCGTGACATGCCCTGCCGGGGAGTTCCCCCCGGTTGATTCCGCAACCGCGACGGCAACTGCAACGTCCCTGGCCGAGCTGGACCGGCCCTACAGCGAGCAGCGTTGGTCGCTGATGCTGCCCCACCGGGAGCGGCTGATCCACATCGCTCGCCGTCGGCTGCCGAGCAAGGCCGACGCGGAGGACTGCGTGCACGAGGCGTTCATCCGTGCCGCGGGCTTCCGGGACCTCGACGCAAGCCGAGTCGGTCAGTTCCTGACGACGACGGTGCTGCGCCTGTGCGTCGACCACCACCGGGCCCGTCAGCGCGCGGAGCGGGCGGTCGTCCGCGGGTACCTGCAGCCGTGGGAACCCGCGCCCGACGACGCCGTCTGCGACCGGGCGGAGGCCCGCTGGCTGCTGGCCCGGGCCGGTTCGCTGCGTGGCCGTGAGCGTCAGGTGATCATGGCGCGGGCGGCCGGGATGAGCACGCGGGAGGCGGCGGCGGACCTGGAAATCAGCCTCAAGGCGGCCGAGGGTGCCTTCACCCGTGGCCGGGCGCGGCTGATCTCCTTCTCCCGGAACTGACGGTTCGCCAGGATCGGGCGTGTACTACGCGCCATCACGCACCATCAGGCACCACCTTCCCCGGCATCAGGCCGGCGGACGCGGCCGGAGCGCGCCTCGGCGCCTCGGTTCGCACGTCCGCGACGGGCGACGGCTCCTGCGGGAGCCGCCGGTCCGGCCTGGCATCGGGGGCACCAGGTGGTGCGCCGGCTCTCGTCGTCGACCCGGCCGGGTATCCGGCTCTGGTCGGCTGTGAGTATCCGGCTCCCGCACCGCCGGCAAGGCCGCCCGGCCCGGCCGTAGACCCAGTGCTCCTCCCCGGGTCGCATTGACCCGGTCGTCACCTGATGCCCACCGTGGGCGCCGGTCCTGATCATCGCTTGGGCTCGTCGCACGAGTCCCGGTAGATCGGGTACGTCGCCCACGGGCGTCCAGGGTGACACCCCGGCGACAAAGCAGGCCTCGGTCCGCCAGATGTTGCCCAGGCCGGCGATGATGCGCTGGTCGAGCAGCGCGGCACCGATCTGCCGCTGCGGCGTTGCCCGCAGCGCCGCCACCACAACGTCCAGATCCCAGTCCGCGCCGAGCACGTCCGGGCCGAGATGGCCGACGGCGTCCTGTTCGCGGCTCGTCGCCAGCAGCTCGACGACCGCCAGCCGGTACCCGACCGCAACCTGCTCCGCGGTGGTGAGCACGACCCGGATCTGCCAGGCCGGACCGCCCGACCAGGCCACCCCCGGACGGTAGAGGTGCCACGAGCCCTCCATCCGAAAATGGGTGTGCAGGCTCAGCCCGCCGTCGAACCGGGTCAGCAGGTGCTTGCCGCGCGCCGCCACCTCGATGATCCGCTGGCCGGAGAGGTCGGCCGTGGCCAGGTGGGGCACCCGGAAGTCGGTGCTCAGCAGCCGCGCGCCGGCGAGTGCGGCGTCCATCCGCCGGGCCGCCCGCCACACGGTGTCGCCCTCGGGCATCCCCGCCTCCCCCCGCATCCTCCGCGCCTGCGTGGCCGATGCCTGCGCCGTCCACCTTCCGCCGTTCGACGCCTCACGTCACCTGCCGCTGCAGGTCCGGTCCCGGTCCCGGTCCCGTTCCCGGTCCCGGTCACGGTCACGACTGGGGCGCATCGGCCGGGCGGGGCGAGCGGCGTTGCGGGAGCCGCCGGGCGACCACGAGCGCGCCGAACAGCCCGATGCCGACCGTGAGGCCGAAGGCGACCGCGAGCCCGGTGTCCGGCGCGCCGGTCGTCGCCTGGCTCGCCGCGACCGCCACACCGCTCACTCCGGCGCCGAACGCGGTGCCCAGGTTGTCGCTGAGTGCCACCGCGGTGCTGGCCACCCCGTGCCGGTCGGGCGGCGTCTCGCCGAGGACCAGCGTGACGATCGTCGAGTACGACAGACCGATTCCCACCCCGGCGACTCCCCAGCAGGCGATCGGGACGGCCAACGGCACGCTCGCGGGCAGCAGCACGGTGGCGAACCCGCCCGTGCCGAGGGCGACCAGTCCGAGTCCCGTCCCGATGAGCTCGCGGTACGACCGGCGCTCGGCGAGTCGGGCCTGCGTCCAGGAGCCCGCCGTCCAGCACAGAGTCGCCGTGGACACCGCGAGTCCCGCCGTGGTGGTCGACGCGTGCCGCACCGCGGTGATCGACAATGGCACGAAGGTGTCCGCGCCGAAGAAGGCCCAGGTCAGTAAGCCCCGGGCGGCCACGGCGGCGGGGACACCGGGACGCAGGCGTAGGGTGCCGGCCGGCAGCAGCCGGCGCAGCGGGCCGAGACCGCAGGCGACGCCGGCGGCGATCAGTGACAGGCCGGGCGGCGAGCGGTTCGTCAGCCCGGCCAGGACGAGGCCCGCGCCGCCGCTGATCCGCGCCGCCGCGACGATCGGGATCCGGACGTGCCCGCCAGCCGGCCGTCCCGGTAGCGCGCGCAGCGCCCGGAAGGGGATGCCCCCCGCGGCGACGGTCAGCGGCAGCAGCCCGCCGAAGACCCAGCGCCAGCCGGCGTGGGCGGCGATCAGGCCGGCCAGCGCCGGCCCGCCGAGGCCCGGCACCACCCAGGCGGTGGAGAGCACCGCAAACACCCGGGGGCGCAGCTCGGCGGGGTAGACGCGGCCGATCATGGCGTAGGCGATCGCCGGGATCGCCCCGCCGCCGAGGCCCTGCAACCCCCGGCCGACGACGAGCACGCCCATCGTCGGCGCCAGGGCGGCGAGCAGCAGCCCGGCGCAGAAGAACAGCAGCCCGACGGCGAACGGGCGGGCCGGCCCGGCCCGGTCGGCGCCGGCGCCGGCCAGCACGATGCCGACCGTCGTGCCGAGGAAGAACGCACTGGTCGCCCAGCCGTACAGGCCGACGCCGTCGAGATCGGCGGCCACGTCCGGTAGCACCGTGACCACGGCGAGGGCCTCGAACGCGACCAGCGTGATGATCGTGACGAGACCGACGGTCAGCGCCCTGATCCGTCGGTCCCACAGGGACCGCACCGCCGGCCCGCGACCGCCTTCTTCGCGTGCCCCGACCTGGTCGGTCAAGCCCGCAGCCGCAGGCCGCGCGGCGTCGGATGGAAGCCGGCGCGTTCGAGGGCGGCGCCGAGGCCACTCGCGGCGATCGGCTCCCCGTCGGCCTTCTCCACGGTCAGCCGGCCGAGTGATCCGTCCGTGACGGCGCGGGCCAGGGCGTCCACGGCGGTCCCGGTGAGGCGTTCGTCCGCCGTCCACGACAGCAGTGACCGCCCGCCCCGCTCCACGTAGAGGACGAGTTCGCCGTCGACGAGGACGACCAGCGCTCCTGCCTTACGGCCGGGTCGGTGCCCGGCCGCCGCGTCCACCCCCGGTCCCGGCCGGTCCGGCCACGCCAGTGCGGCACCGAAGGGGTTGGCCGGATCGGTGGCCGCGAGAACCACGGCCGCGGGCCCTGCACCGGCCCGGCCCACCGCGGAGGCGGGCCGGCGGGGATCCGCCTGCGCCCACGGCCCGCCGTCATCCGCCGAGGTGCCCAGGTCGGATCCGATCGGAGGCGGCGCCCAGGAGGGGGCCTGGGCCGCGTCGCGCTGCGCTGCGGCGATCGCCCGTAGCCGATCGACCGCGCCGGGCACGGCGAACTGGGCGGCGCCCAGCGACTCGACGAAGTAGCCGCGCCGGGCCCGGCCCGCGTCCTCGAACGCGCTGAGCACCCGGTAGACCGCGGCGAAACCGCCGGGCGGGCGCTCGCTGGTCACCGCCCCCCGGGTGACGATGCCGTGCCGGTCGAGCAGCGCCTCCGCGAGCGCGTGGCCACGGCGGGTCGGGTCCTCGTCGCGCTCGGGTAGCAGCGACCACCGGCCGGCCGCGGTGGGGGGGCCGGTCCGCCGCGGCAGCATCGGCCGACCGTAGCGGGACTGCCGCGGCCGCGGGGCCCGTCGCCCCGCCCCGGGTCCGGCGGTCCCGCCGGTGGCACTCAGGGCGACGCGCAGCGGCGCGAGAGTGTCGTTGGTGATCAGGCCCGCCCAGACGAGATCCCACAGGGCCGCGGTCAGGGCGGTGTCGTCGAGCGAGCCGACCCGATCCGACAGGGCCCGGAAGAACAGCGCCGCGCCGTCCGCGAGGGCGTCGAGGACCGCGGCATGCGGCTGCCCGGCGGCGGCGTCGAGGTCGGCCGCGGGCAGCAGGAGGGCGGCGGCATCGGCGGTTACCAGCGTCAGCCAGCCGTCGCCGCCGGGCAGGCCGCCGGCACCCGCCCAGTGGACCTCGCCGGCGGAGCACAGTTCGTCCAGCATCGCGGGGGAGTAGTCGGTGACCCGGGCTGGCAGGACGAGCTGCTCCCAGGCGCTCGCCGGGATCAGGACGCCCTGCAGTTGTTCGACGGCCCGCAGCACGCCGTCGACCCCCCGGCCCCGACCGCTGGTCACCCCCTGCCAGGTGGGTAGGAAGGCGCCGAATGCTCGGGTCGGCACGGCCTCGACCTCGCGGCGCAGCGCGGCGAGACTGCGCCGGCGCAGCGCGCGCAGCACCCCGGCGTCGCACCACTGCATGCCCGTGCGCTCGGGATGCAGCTCGCCGCGCACCAGCCGGCCCTCGGCCGTCATGGTCTCGAGCACCCCGACGACGACCGCCGTGCCCAGTCCCAGACGCCGCGCCGGTTCCTCGGCATCGAACGGACCGTGGGTGCGGGCGTACCGGGAGATCAGATCGCCCAGCGGGTCGCGCGCCGGCTGGGTGAACGCCTCGGGCACCCCCACCGGCAGGGGGACGCCGAGGGCGTCGCGCAGCCGGCCCGCGTCCTCGACCGGCACCCAACGTTCCTCACCGGCGATGCGTACCCGCAGGATCCTGCGATCGTGCTCCAGCTCGGCCAGCCAGGCCGGGGTGGCGCCCCGGTCGATGGCCTCCTGCATGGTCAGGTCGCCGACGATGCGCAGCAGGTCGGCGACCCCCTCGGCGTCGCGGGCGCGCCGCTCGGGAGCGAGCCGGGTGAGTTCGGCGGTCACCTGGGCGAGCGCGGCGGGATCGATCAGCTCCCGCAGGTCGGCCTCGCCGAGCAGCTCGGCGAGCAGCGAGCTGTCCAGCGACAGCACCTGGGCGCGGCGTTCGGCCAGTGGTGCGTCGCCGTCGTACAGGAACGCGGCGACGTAGCCGAACAGCAGCGACGAGGCAAACGGCGACGGGGACGCCGTCTCCACCTCGACCACCCGCAGCGATCTGGCTGCCACCGCACGCATGAGCCCGACCAGCGCCGGGGTGTCGAACACGTCCTGCAGGCATTCCCGCATCGTCTCCAGCACGATCGGGAAGTCGCTGAACGTGGCGGCGACGGTGAGGAGCTGAGCGCTGCGCTGGCGCTGCTGCCACAGCGGGGTCCGCCGCCCGGGGGTGCGCCGCGGCAGCAGCAGGGCCCGCCCGGCGCACTCCCGGAACCGGCTGGCGAACAGGGCGCTGCCGCCGATCTCCGCCCGCACGATCGCGTCGATCTCGTCCGGATCGAACAGCGCGAGATCCGCGCCCGGCACCTCCGCCGCGTCCGGGATCCGGGCGACGATGCCGTCGTCGGTGTGCATGATCTGCACCTCGGTGCCGTACCGCTCCCGCAGCCGGGCCCCGAGCGCCAGGGCCCAGGGCGCGTTGACCGGGGCGCCGAACGGCGAGTGCACGGCGAGGCGCCAGTCGCCGATCTCGTCCCGGAACCGCTCGACGACGATCGTGCGATCGTCTCCCAGGTGCCCGACGGCGGCCCGCTGCTCGTCGAGGTAACGCAGCAGGTTCGCGGTGGCCCAGTCGTCCAGCCCGGCGGCCCGCACCCGCTCGGCCGCGGCCGGCGCCGGCAGCCGGCCGACCTCGCGCAGGAAGGCGCCGAGCGCGCGACCGAGCTCGGCGGGCCGACCGGGGGCGTCGCCGTGCCAGAAGGGCAGCCGGCCGGGGCGGCCCGGCGCCGGGGTGACCAGCACCCGGTCCGCGGTGATCTGCTCGATCCGCCAGCTTGACGAGCCGAGCAGCACGACGTCACCGACCCGCGACTCGTAGACCATCTCCTCGTCGAGCTCGCCGACCCGGCTGGCCTTCTCCCCGACCAGGAACACACCGAACATGCCCCGGTCGGGGATCGTTCCGCCGCTGGTCACCGCAAGCCGCTGCGCGCCGGGCCGGCCACGCAGGATGCCGGTGGTTCGGTCCCAGGTGATGCGGGGACGCAACTCGGCGAAGGCATCGGAGGGGTAGCGCCCGGCGAGCATGTCGAGCACGGCCTCCAGGACCGAGGCCGGCAGGGACGTGAAGGACGCGGCCCGCCGGGCCAGCGCGCCGAGATCGTCGACGGACCAGTCGTCCATCGCCGTCATCGCCACGATCTGCTGGGCGAGCACGTCCAGCGGGTTACGCGGAGCGTGGACCTCCTCGATCGCCCCCGCCCGCATCCGCTCGGCGACCACGGCGCTCTCGAGCAGGTCCCCGCGATGCTGCGGCAGGACCACGCCGAGGCTCGTGGCGTCGACCTGGTGACCGGCGCGGCCGACGCGCTGCATGCCGGCGGCGACGCTGGGTGGCGAGCCGATCTGGACGACGAGGTCGACCGCGCCCATGTCGATTCCCAGTTCCAGGCTGGAGGTCGCCACGACCGCCGGCAGCCGCCCGGCCTTGAGATCATCCTCGATGAGCAACCGCTGCTCCCGGCTGACACTGCCGTGGTGTGCCCGCGCGACCTCCGGCCACCCGGCGGTGCCGCCGCCCTGGCCAGCCGCGCCCATCATCGCGGCCGGGGCCACGCGCGCCGGGGTTGCCCCGGTGCCGTCGAGCCCGGCCGCGACCGGGCTCGACTCCGGCCCCCCGGCCGCGGCTGCGGCCTCGACCAACCGGTCGGCGTAGAGCTCGTTCAGCCGGGCGCACAGCCGCTCGGCGAGCCGCCGCGAGTTGGCGAACACGATCGTCGACGAGTGCGCCAGCACCAGGTCGAGCACGCGTTCCTCGACCGCCGGCCAGATCGACGCCCGTGGCGGGGCGGCCGCGGCGGAACCGTCCGACGGCGCGTCGACGAGCGGCTCGCCCAAGTGGGTCATGTCCGCCACGGGGACCACGACCTCGATCTCGAGGGTCTTCGCCGCCGGCGGCCGGACCACCGTCACCGGGGCCGCCCCGCCGAGGAAGCGCGCGACCTCCTCGACCGGGCGCACCGTGGCCGACAGGCCGATCCGCTGCGCCGGCGTCTCCAGCAGCGCGTCGAGGCGCTCCAGGCTGAGCGCTAGGTGGGCGCCGCGCTTGGTGCCGGCCACCGCGTGCACCTCGTCGACGATCACCGTGCGGACTCCGCGCAGCGCCTCGCGGGCCGCGCTGGTCAGCATGAGGAACAACGACTCCGGCGTGGTGATCAGGATGTCGGGCGGACGGGTCCCGAAGCTGCGCCGCTGGGCGGCCGGAGTATCGCCCGAACGGACGCCCACGATGATGTCGGGCTGGGGCAGGCCAAGGCGTTGAGCGGCGCCCCGGATCCCCGCCAGCGGGGCGCGCAGGTTGCGTTCCACATCGATGCCGAGCGCCTTGAGCGGGCTGATGTAGAGCACCCGGCACCGGCGCGTCGGCTCGGGCGGCGGCTGCGAACGGGCAAGTGTGTCCAGGGACCACAGGAACGCGGCGAGCGTCTTTCCGGAGCCCGTCGGGGCGACGACCAGCGCGTTGCCGCCCCCGCGGATCGCCCCCCACGCACCGTGCTGGGCGGGCGTCGGGGCGGCGAAGGCCGCGCCGAACCAGCTCCGCGTCGACGCGGAGAACGGCGCGAGCGGATCCGGCTGGTCGGTGGAGCTGCGGCTGGGCACGTCGTCCAGTCTGCGACGCGGTACCGACAGATTCCGGCGTCCGCGGTCCGTCGGGCTCGGTGGTCCAGCCGGGCCGGCCCGGCTGCGCCGGGTGCGTTCGGGTCCGGCGGATGCCCGCCGAGGCGTGGACCGATCGCCGCGGCGGCGGTTGACCCGGTCCTTTCCGGGCGGTGCACACTGGTGAGGTGCGGCTGACCGAGTTCTGGGCGAAGATGGACACACGGTTCGGTTCGGCCTACGCGGAGTCGTTTGCCCGCGATCATGTGCTCGCGGGGCTCGGCGGCGCGACGGTGGAGGCCGCCCTGGCCCGCGGTGACGACGCCAAGACCGTGTGGCGGGCCGTGTGCGACGCGTTCGACGTGCCCGCTCGGGAGCGTTGAGCGGGCGGATCGGCGTGTCGCCGATCCGTCGAACGCTTGTTCGGCTAGAGTTATCCCCATGCGGGCACTTATCCACAGATCACCCCCGGCCCTCGAAACTGTCGGACCCACGGCCTAACGTCACCCCCGTGGCCAAGAATCGACGACCTCAGCATGGAGTAACTCCAATGGCGGCAGGACTCGACCGTGACAAGGCGCTGGACAATGCCCTNGCGCAGATCGACAAGGCGTTCGGCAAGGGATCAGTCATGCGATTGGGGGACGACACCCGGCCGCCGATCCAGGCCATCCCCACGGGCTCGATCGCGCTGGATGTCGCGCTCGGTATCGGCGGCCTTCCGAAGGGCCGCGTCATCGAGATCTACGGCCCGGAGTCGTCCGGGAAGACGACCGTCGCCCTGCACGCCGTGGCGAACGCGCAGGCGGCCGGCGGCATCGCGGCGTTCATCGACGCCGAGCACGCCCTCGACCCGGAGTACGCGGGGAAGCTCGGTGTCGACATCGACAACCTGCTGGTCTCCCAGCCGGACACCGGTGAGCAGGCACTCGAGATCGCGGACATGCTCGTGCGGTCCGGTGCGCTGGACATCATCGTCATCGACTCGGTGGCGGCGCTGGTCCCGCGGGCCGAGATCGAGGGTGAGATGGGCGACAGCCACGTCGGCCTCCAGGCCCGGCTGATGTCGCAGGCCCTGCGCAAGATGACGGCCGCGCTGGCGAACTCCGGCACGACCGCGATTTTCATCAACCAGCTCCGCGAGAAGATCGGCGTCATGTTCGGTTCGCCGGAGACCACGACCGGTGGAAAGGCGCTGAAATTCTACGCGTCGGTGCGCCTCGATGTCCGCCGTATCGAGACGCTCAAGGACGGCACGGAGGCCGTGGGTAACCGCACGCGGGTCAAAGTGGTGAAGAACAAGGTCGCCCCACCGTTCCGGACCGCCGAATTCGACATCGTCTACGGCGGTGGTATCAGCCGCGAGGGNTCCCTCATCGACATGGGCGTCGAACACGGCATCATCCGCAAGTCCGGTGCCTGGTACACCTACGACGGCGACCAGCTCGGCCAGGGCAAGGAGAACGCCCGGTCGTTCCTGCGGGACAATCCCGACCTGGCCAACGAGATCGAGAAGAAGATCAAGGAAAAGCTCGGCATCCTGCCCAGCGTCGAATCCGACGTTGTGGCACCGGTCCCCGTCGACCTCTAACCGATGGTGGGAGCCGGTCGGCGCGATGCCGAACGCCGTCTGACCGCCGGCACCGACGCCGCAGGCGATCCCGGTGCCGGTCGGCCGACGGATCCGGTCGTCGTCGCGCGGGAGATCTGCCTGCGCCTGCTGGCGACGCGGGCGCGCAGCAGGGCCGAACTGGCCACGACCCTGCGCCGCCGAGGCGTGGCCGACGACGTCGTCGCGACGGTCCTCGACCGACTGGCCGCGGTCGGGCTCGTCGACGACGGTGCCTTCGCCGCCGCCTTCGTGTCCTCGGCGCGAACCCACCGCGGGCTCGGTCGGCAGGCGCTCGCCGCGGAACTGCGCCGGCGAGGGGTCCAGCCGGACGTGGTCGAGGCGGCCACGTCCGTTCTCGCCGCGGAGGACGAGGAGGAGACGGCCCGAGACCTCGTGCGGCGCCGGCTGCGATCGATGGACCGATTGCCCGAGCAGGCGCGGGCGCGACGGCTGCTGGCCATGCTCATGCGGCGGGGCTATCCGGCCGAGCTCGCGATCCGGGTCGTGCAGGAGCAGGTCGGCGCCGGTGCCGACGAGGGCGAGCCGCCGCCGACGACGTGGGACGACGGCGACCTCGACCCCTCCGCCTGAGCGCTAGCGGGAATTCCGCCGATTGTCAATGTGACGAATTTCTTGACCGGAGAATGTGACCCGACTTATTCTCCCAGAAAGGTGACAGGATCCCCCGCGGGGACGCGGTGACGATAGCTCGTTCAACTTCACAAGGAGGCAGCCGCCGCGAGCGGGTGTCCGAGTCGCTATGCCGGGTGGGCCATCACTGTTGATGGTCTGCTCCAGCGTGCCGTCGTGGGCTCCTTATCGTAATGGTGGAGTCCGCGTGCTGCCCCTCCACGGCTGTGATCGCGCCGGGTCGTGGGTCCTTCGCCGCTCCGATCCAGCCCGCCTGGGCGGGTCCGACGATAGCGGAGGGAGCAGCGGTGGACGGCGTTCTCGTCATCCTCTTGTCACTCGTTCTCGTCGTGCTCGCCGCGCTTATCCTCGCCGTGGCGTGGCTGGTGCGCACGGCGCGGGGGGATCGGCATTACGGCGCCGCGATACGCGCAGCCCGGAGCTCCTCGGGTATCGCGGCCTCGGCCGACGCGCTTCCGCTCGACGACGACTCCGAACCCGCGGTGCGGGTGCTGCCCCCCGTCCGGTCCGCGGCCGGTGGCGACCAGCAGGCGCATGACGCTCCCGCTGCGGCCGGCGGTGAGTCAGCGGCCGCACCGGACGCCGGCGCCGACCCCCCAGCCCCCCGGACGCCACGCCACGATGCGGCACCCGCGTCGGGGCCCGGGGCAACGGGCGGTGGCGCGCCCGCGCCGGCCACCGGATCGCCCGCCGACGCGGATGCGGGCCGGATCGCCGAGACGGTCGTCACCGGGGCGACCAGGCAGGATGCCTCGACGGAGGTGGCATCGGTCGATGGGCCGTCGCGGGAGCCGGCGTCGCGGGAGCCGGCGGCCGTGTCGGCGGTGTCAGCGGTGTCGGCGGAGTTGTCGGGGTCGGTGCGGCGGGCGGCCGAGCGGGAGGCGGCGCAGATTGTCGCGCGCGCGGAACGTGAGGCCGCGGAGCGGCTCGCCCGGGTCGAGCGGGAGGCCGCGGAAATCCGCCGACGTGGCGAGGACGAGGTCGCCTCGCTGCGCAACCAGGCCCGCGCCGAGGCCGCAGCCGATGCCTCCCGCGCGGAGGCCGCGGTGCGCGACGCGGCCCGTGTCGAGCTGGAGGCCGCCCGGGCCGAGATCGCCTCGGCCCGGACCTCCTTCGAGGACGAACTACGAGTCCGGCGGGCCGAGCTGCGCGGCCGGGAGGAGGCGCTCGCGGCCCGGGAACAGCGGGTCGAAGAGCGCACCGCCGGTCTGGACGAACACGCCAGCCGGGTCGCCGGGCGTGAGCAGGATCTGCTCGACCGGGAGGACGAGCTGGCCCGCAGGACGGCCGAGGCGGCGGATGTCGAGGCCGCCCGGCAGGCGGCGCTGGAGCGGATCGCCGAGCTGACCGCCGCCCAGGCCCGGGCGGAGCTGGTCTCGACCATCGAGCACGAGGCCCGCCGCGAGGCCGCCCTGCTGGTCCGTGAGATCGAGTCGCGGGCCGAGGAGGAGGGAGAGGAGCGAGCCCGCCGGATCGTGACCACGGCCATCCAGCGGGTCGCCTCCGAGCAGACCACCGAGTCGGTCGTGACCGTGCTGCACCTGCCGGGCGACGAGATGAAGGGCCGGATCATCGGCCGCGAGGGGCGCAACATCCGGACCTTCGAGTCCGTCACCGGGGTGAACGTGCTGATCGACGACACCCCGGAGGCGGTCCTGCTGAGCTGCTTCGACCCGGTGCGCCGGGAGATCGGCCGGATCACGCTGGCGGCGCTGGTGTCCGACGGGCGCATCCACCCGCATCGCATCGAGGAGGAGTACGCGCGGGCCCAGGTGGAGGTCGAGGAGCGCTGCGTGCGGGCCGGCGAGGACGCGCTGCTCGAGACCGGGATCTCCGAGATGCACCCCGAGCTGATCACTCTGCTCGGGCGGCTGCGTTACCGCACCAGCTACGGCCAGAACGTGCTCGCACACCTCATCGAGAGCGCTCACCTCGCCGGAATCATGGCAGCGGAGCTGCGGATGGCGCTGCCCCTGGCGAANCGCGCGGCCCTGCTGCACGACCTCGGCAAGGCGCTGACGCATGAGGTCGAGGGTTCCCACGCGCTCATCGGCGCGGACGTGGCGCGCCGCTACGGGGAGACCGAGGAGGTCGTGCACGCGATCGAGGCGCACCACAACGAGGTCGCGCCCCGCTCCCTGTGCGCCGTGCTGACCCAGGCGGCCGACCAGATCTCCGGCGGCCGACCGGGGGCGCGCCGCGACAGCCTCGAGTCGTACGTGAAGCGGCTCGAACGGATCGAGCAGATCGCCGGTGATCGCCCGGGGGTCGACCGGGTGTTCGCGATGCAGGCGGGCCGGGAGGTGCGGGTCATGGTCGTCCCCGAGGAGGTCGACGACGTCGCCGCCCACCTGCTCGCCCGCGACGTAGCCCGGCAGATCGAGGACGAACTCACCTATCCGGGCCAGATCCGGGTGACCGTGGTCCGCGAGACCCGGGCGGTGGACACGGCCCGCTGACCAGGCGGCCGGCCGGTTCAGGTCCGGGGCGGTTCAGGTCCGGGTACCGCCCGGCCCACCCTGCTCGGGCACCGCTGCCGCCGGCCGGGCGCCCGTGGCCACCGCGCCGTCCACCGGCAGCTCCGCGTGCCCCCCGCCGAGCCGGCGGTTCTGCCGGCGGTCGAGCCATCGGGCCAGTGCCGACAGCAGGTTGTTGGTCACGATGTAGATCACGGCGATCACCGTGTAGATCGGCAGGGCATACCGACTGCCGAGGAACTCCACGGCGCCGCGCCCGGAGCGCAGCAGCTCGCTGTAGGCGATGACGAAACCGAGCGAGGTGTCCTTGAGCAGGGTCACCAACTGGCTGATCAGCGTCGGGCTCATCCGCCGGACCGCCTGCGGGAACTGGATGAGTCGGAAGATCTGCACCGGCCGCAGCCCGAGCGCGGCGGCGGCCTCGGTCTGCCCCCGGTCGATCGAGGCGATTCCCGCCCGGAAGATCTCGCTGATCACCGCCCCGTTGTAGGCGGTCAGGCCGAGCACCAGGGCCCAGAAGGCCGACAGCTTCCAGCCGAGCGCCGGCAGCCCCAGGTAGGCGAATAGGATGAGCATGAGCACCGGCAGGCTGCGAAACAGCTCGACCACGGCGACGGCGGGGATGCGCACGGCCCGGTGCCGCGACATCCGGGCCATCGCCAGCGCGACGCCGAGGATCACGGCGAGGACCATCGCCGTCAGTGCCGCGCGCAGCGTGTCGAGCAGGCCGTTCCACAGCAGGGTCCGCAGGTCGGGCTGGTCGACGAACACGCTCCACAGCTCGCCGTCGAGCTGACCCTTGCTCGCCAGCCGCAGCAGGGCCAGCGTGACCAGACCGGCGATGACGACGAGCGCGATGATGCTGGAGATCAGGATGCGTCGCCGACCCCGGGGGCCGGGCGGATCCGCCAGGACGATCGGCGTGCCGCTCATCGTGCCCTCGCCACCCGTCGTTCGGTCAGGGCCAGCGCGCCCGCCAGCGCCAGGGTGAGGATCAGGTAGGCGACCACGCCGCCGAGCAGCACGGCGATGACCGAGTCCGGGTTGGCCGTCGTCAGCCGCTGCACCACCCCGGTCAGCTCCTGCACGCCGAACGCCGCGGCGATCGAGGTGTTGCGGATCAGGGCGCTGATCACGCTGCCGAGTGGNTGGAGCACGTTGCGGAACGCCTGCGGCAGCACGATCATCCGCAGCGTCTGGGTGAAGGTCAGACCGATCGCGCGGGCGGCCTCGGCCTGTCCCAGGTCGACTCCGTTGATGCCCGAGCGGACCGCCTCGCAGACCAGCGCCGCGTGGTAGATCGACAGGGCGACCACCGCGAAGGTGAAGTAGGAGAACACGATGTCGACCTGCGGCAGGACGAACACGACGAAGAAGAACACCACCGTCAGCGGGGTGTTGCGGACGATCTCCACGTAGGCGGTGCCGAACCAGCGCAGCGGGGGCACCGGGGAGACCCGCATCGCCGCGAGCGCGGTGCCGAGGATCAGCGCCGCGATCGCCGCGAACAGGCTCAGGCCCACCGTGCGGCGGAACCCCTCGGCGAAGATGTCGAGGTTGTCGAAGACGGCGTCGATCGCGATGCTCCCTCGTGCGGTGGAACGCCTGGTCGCGGTGACCGGTGGAACCAGCCGATCACCGCGACCAGTGGGTCAGGAGGTGTAGCGGTCGACGGGCGGCGGAGTCGGCGTGTTCGGCTCCACCTTGCCGACGGTCGAGCTGAACGCCTTCGCCCAGCGGCCGTCGGAGTACGAGGCCTCCAGCGTGTCGTTGATGAAGGTCCGGAAGGCGGTGTCGCCCTTCTTGATCCCGATGCCGTACGGCTCCCTGGTGAAGGTGCCGCCGACGAGCTTGAAGGCGTCCGGATCCTTGTCGATCAGGCCGAGCAGGATCACGTTGTCGGTGGTGACCGCGTCCACCTGCCCGTTCTTCAACGCGTCCGCGCACTTGCTGTACACGTCGAACAGCACCAAGTGGGCGGCCGGCGCCACCTTGCGGATGTTCTCCGCCGGGGTGGAGCCGCTGACCGAGCACACCTTCTTGCCGGCGAGGGAGTCCTTGCCGGTGATGTCGGTGTTCTTCTTCGCCACCATGATCGATTGTCCGGCGACGTAGTACGGGCCGGCGAAGTCGACGACCTTCTTGCGCTTGTCGTTGATCGTGTACGTGGCGACGACCATGTCGACGCGGCCCTGCTGAATGAACGGCTCGCGGTTGGCCGACACCGTCTCGACGAAGTTCACCTTGTCGCGGGGGATCCCGAGGGCATCCGTGATGATCTCCGCGATCTGGACGTCGAAGCCCTCGGGCTTGCCGCTGAGGTTCTTCAGGCCGAACAGGTTCTGGTCGAACTTCGTCCCGACGGTGATCTTCCCTGCGTCGTGGAGGCGGGCCATGGTGGTGCCGGGGGCGAAGCTGGTCGCGGGGGTCGGGGCGGCCGAGTCCCCGCCGTCGTCGCTGCCGCAGGCGGTCAGGCCGAGGGTGGCGAGCATCGCGGCGCCGAGCAGCAGCGCGCCGCCGCGCCGCCGGGCGCGGCCGGCCCCGCCGGACTGTCGGGGCGAGCCCGCGCCGGGCTGCCCGGGGTCCCCGGGAAGACGCCCGGCGGTTGGCCGCCGGCCCCGACTGAACGGTGTACGCATGACCGATCCTCTCGCGATGCCCCGGACCGCCGGATCCGGAGCGGGGGCTGGTGTCGAATGAGGTGTCCCGGTGCTGCTCGGGGCGCGGCTCCCGCCCGGCGCGCGCCGGGCCATGGGGGTGGCCCTGCGCCGGAGCCGAGGCCGTCCCCGTCCCCATCAGTGCTGCGGTCGGTGCTGCGATCAGTGCTGCAGGATTCGGGCCAGGAAGTCCCTGGCCCGTTCGGACTTGGGCGCGCCGAAGAAGTCGTCGGGCGGTGCGATCTCCAGAATGCGACCGTCGGCCATGAAGGCCACGCGGTCGGCGGCGGAGCGGGCGAATCCCATCTCATGGGTGACCACGATCATGGTCATCCCGGTCGCGGCCAGGGACCGCATGACGTCGAGTACCTCGGANATCATTTCGGGATCCAGCGCCGAGGTCGGCTCGTCGAACAGCATGAGAACCGGGTCCATGGCCAGCGCCCGGGCGATGGCGGCGCGCTGCTGCTGGCCGCCGGAGAGCTGCCGGGGCAGCCGGTCGGCCTTGTCCGCGATGCCGACCCGGGCCAGCAGTTCGCGGGCGCGGGCCTCGGCCTGGCCCCGTTTCTGCCCGAGCACCTTCGTCGGCCCGAGCGTCACGTTGTCGAGAATCGTGCGGTGGGCGAACAGATTGAACGACTGGAAAACCATTCCCACCCGGGACCGCATCCGAGCGAGTTCCCGCCCCTCCGCGGGCAGCGGGTTCCCCTCGAACAGGATACGGCCCTCGTCGATCGTCTCCAGCCGGTTGATGCAGCGGCACAGCGTTGACTTCCCGGATCCGGAGGGCCCGATGACGACAACGACCTCCCCTGCCTCGACGGACAGATCGACGTCGCTCAGTACCCGGTTGTCGCCGAAGGATTTCCCGACTCCCTCCAGGGTCACCAGGGGCACATCGACCTCCCGACACAATGGCAGAACGGTGTGGTGGTGGACCGAGCATCCCGGCGGATCCGGGACGGACGGGCCAGGCGCGCGGATAGTCGTGGGTCGGACAGGTGGACGGTCGCTGCGCTGGCGTTTCCGGACCGTTGCAGCGACATTCGCGGATGATACGCGACCGGTCGCCGAAGTCCGCGAATCTGTATATTTAGTGACATTGATTCGGGGGTGCTCGTCCCTCTGGGTGCCGTTCCGGCGCTGTCGTCCGGCCCGGCGGGGCGCCGGTCGCCCGCCGGGCTGCGGGCGACGCGCCGTAGGCTGGTTGACGTGATAGGCCGCAGCTACGAGGTACGCACGTTCGGGTGCCAGATGAACGTTCACGACTCCGAACGGCTCTCCGGACTGCTCGAGTCCGCCGGCTACGTCCCGGCCGCCCCCGGCAGCGAGGCCGACGTCGTGGTGTTCAACACCTGCGCGGTGCGGGAGAACGCCGACAACCGGCTGTACGGCAATCTCGGCCAGCTCGTCCCGATGAAGAAGAGCCACCCGGGGATGCAGATCGCCGTCGGGGGCTGCCTGGCGCAGAAGGACCGCTCGACGATCCTCGACCGGGCTCCCTGGGTCGACGTCGTCTTCGGCACCCACAATCTGCATCGCCTGCCGGTGCTGCTGGAGCGGGCCCGGCACAACGCCGCCGCCGAGCTGGAGATCGCCGAGGCGCTGGAAGTGTTTCCCAGCTCGCTGCCGACGCGGCGGGCCAGCCACCACTCGGCCTGGGTCAGCATCAGCGTGGGCTGCGACAACACCTGCACCTTCTGCATCGTGCCCAGCCTGCGTGGCCGCGAGCGCGATCGCCGGCCGGGCGAGGTACTGGCCGAGGTCGAGGCGCTCGTCGGCGAGGGGGCGCTGGAGATCACCCTGCTGGGGCAGAACGTGAACTCCTACGGCCGTTCGCTGGGCGATCCCGGGGCGTTCGCCAAGCTCCTGGTCGCCTGCGGCCGGGTCGACGGCCTGGAGCGGGTGCGCTTCACCTCGCCACATCCGCGGGACTTCACCGACGACGTCATCGAGGCGATGGCCGCCACGGCCAACGTCTGCCACCAGTTGCACATGCCCCTGCAGTCCGGTTCGGACGACGTGCTGCGCCGGATGCGCCGCTCCTACCGCCGGGACCGGTTTCTCGGCATCGTCGAGCGGGTGCGGGCGGCGATGCCGGACGCGGCCATCACCACCGACATCATCGTCGGTTTCCCCGGCGAGACCGAGGCGGACTTCGCCGACACCCTCGACGTCGTGCGCCAGGCGCGCTTCTCCGGGGCGTTCACCTTCCAGTACTCCCCGCGCCCGGGAACCCCGGCGGCGACGATGGACGGCCAGATCGACCGGGCCACCGTGGCCGAGCGGTACGCCCGCCTGGTCGCACTGCAGGACGAGGTCTCCTGGGAGCAGAACCGCGAGCTGGTCGGCCGGCGGGTCGAGCTGCTCGTCGCGGAGGGCGAGGGCCGTAAGGATGACGCCACCGGCCGGTTGTCCGGTCGGGCGCGCGACGGTCGTCTCGTGCACTTCCGGGCCGGTCCGGGACCCGTGGTGCGGCCCGGTGACGTCGTCGAGACCGTGGTGACGCGGGGGGCGCCGCACCATCTCACCGCCGACGGTTCGCTGCTGTCCCACCGCCGCACCCGCGCGGGTGACGCCTGGGAACTCGGCCGCACCGCTGCCGCCCACACCGGCGGCGAGGGCGGCGGCACTGCGGCGGCCCGGCAGACCGTCGCCCTCGGCATGCCGTCGGTGGGGCCGGCGCCGAGCCCGGACCGCCGGTGACCTTCGTCGCCGCGGCCGTCTGCCCGCACCCGCCGCTGCTGGTCCCCGAGGTCGGCCGCGGCGAGCAGGTCCACGCCCGCGCCGCAGCCGTGGACGCGGTGCGACGGCTGTGCGCCGCGCGGCCGGACCGCATCGTGGTGGTCGGGGACGCGCCGGCCGAGACGCGCTACGGGCCCGAGTCGGCCGGGTCGCTCGCCGGCTTCGGGGTGGACCTGCACGTGCCGCTCGGACCGCCCGCCGCAGGGCCGCCCGCCGCCGCGGCGCCGTCGCTGCCCCTGTCGTTGACCGTCGGCGCCTGGCTGTTGGCGAGCGCCGGCTGGTCCGGGGACCGCACGGCGCTCGGGGTGCCGGCCGGTCATTCCCCGCGGCAGGCAGCCGGCCTCGGTGAACGTCTCGTCGCGCAGGTGCGGCGCGGGGAGCGGCTCGCCCTGCTCGTCATGGGTGACGGGTCGGCGCGGCGCACCCTGAAGGCGCCAGGAGGGCTTGACGAGCGCGCTGCGGCGTTCGACGCCGCCGCCGCGGCGGCCCTGGCCGGACCTGATCCGGCCGCGCTGCTCGACCTCGATCCCGAGCTGGCGGCCGAGCTGCTGGCGGCCGGCCGGGCGTCGTGGCAGGTCCTCGCCGGTGCGCTACTCGCCGCGACTCGGGACGACACGCCAACCGAAGCCTGGTCCAGCGAGCTCATCTATGACGACGCGCCCTACGGTGTCGGCTATCTGGTTGCCGTATGGAATCGGGGGGGCGCGCAACGTGGTAGGGAGTCCGGCTGAACTGCCGCCAGGTGTGTGGCGGACCGATGTCGCCGGCCTGGCCGCGCTGAGGTGCGGGTCGGTGGACGCCCCGGGGGTCCTCCTGCTGCCGGGCTACGCGGCAAGCAAGGAGGACTTCCTGCCGATCATGCCGGCAGTGGCCGCTGCGGGCTTTGCCGCGACGGCGCTTGATCAGCGAGGCCAGCACGAGTCGCCCGGCCCCGACGAGATCGCGGCGTACAGCCTGGAGGCGTTCGCCGACGACGTACATCGCGTGATCGACGCGCTCGGACCGGGGGGTACGGGGGGCGTGCACCTGGTCGGGCACAGCTTCGGCGGCCTCGTCGCCCGCGCGGCGGTCATCGCCGACCCCGGCCGGATACGCACGCTGACCCTGCTGTCCTCCGGACCCGCCGGGATCGTCGGGCGGCGTCAGGCCGCGTTGCGCACGATCCGGCTGCTCCTGGAGCGGGGCGGGCCGGCCGCGGTGTGGGCCGCGCTGCACGCCGTGGAGCGGCCCCGGCCGGCGCCGACGGCCGACTTCCTGCGCCGGCGGTTCTTCGCCCACAACCAGACCGCTCTGATGGCGATCGCCCAGCATCTGCTCGACACCCCCGACCGGGTTGCGGACCTGGCGGAGACCGCCCGCGGCGCGGGCCTGCCGGTGCTCGTCGCGCACGGGGAGAGCGACGACGGATGGCCGGCTGCCGTGCAGGCCGACATGGCCCGCCGGCTCGCGGCCCGCTACGAGGTGCTGCCGGGTGCCCGCCACGACCCGGCGGCCGATGCCCCGGACGCGCTGGTCGCCGCGCTGGTCGGCTTCTGGCGGTCGCCGGGCCTGCCGGTGCGGCGCCCGGCGCCCGCCGGCGCCGAGGCCAGCTCCGGGGTCGGTTGACCGGCTGGGCCGGGACGCCGACCGGGCGGGCGCGCCGGCGCCGCGCCGGCGCGTGGCACGATCGGGGCGATGAGCAAACGGGAGCGGTCAGGGTCGGGACCGGTGGTGGCGGTGGTGGGGCCGACGGCCGCGGGCAAGAGCGATCTCGGCATCGAGCTCGCGCTCGCGCTCGGCGGTGAGGTCGTCAACGCCGACTCGATGCAGCTCTACCGCGGGATGGACATCGGCACCGCCAAGGTCCCGCCAGCGCAGCGCCGCGGGGTGCCCCACCATCTGCTCGACGTCTGGGACGTGACGCGCACCGCCGACGTCGCCAGCTTCCAGGCCGACGCCCGCCGGGTGATCGACGGTCTGCTCGCGGCGGGCCGGACCCCGGTGCTGGTCGGCGGCTCCGGGCTGTACCTGCGCGCCGCTCTCGACGATCTGACCTTCCCGGGCACCGATCCGGCAGTACGGGCGCGCTGGGAGCGGGAGCTGGCCAGCCGCGGCGCGCCGGCGCTGCACGGTGAGCTGGCGCGGCTCGCGCCGCGGGCCGCCGAGGCGATCCTGCCCAGCAACGGTCGCCGCATCGTGCGCGCGCTGGAGGTCGTCGAGCTGACCGGAACCTTCGAGGCCACCCTGCCCGAGCACCGCTCCGTCTACGACGTCGTCCAGATCGGGGTGGACCGGACCGATCTGGACGAACGCATCGTCGAACGGGTGGAGGGAATGTGGGGCGCGGGTTTTCCTGACGAAGTGCGGAGGTTGGCGGAAATGGGCCTCAGGGAAGGTCGTACGGCGTCCCGTGCGCTGGGATACGCTCAACTGCTCGCCTGGTTCGATGGAGCAATGGACTCCGCCGAGGAGGCCAAGCAGGCCACAATTACCGCGACGCGACGCTTTGCCCGACGGCAAAGGTCCTGGTTTCGTCGCGACGAACGGATAGTCTGGCTGGACCAACCGGATGTCACCCAGGTGCTACGGCTGGTGGGTTCGCTCTGACGGGTGATCGGTCAAACGGCTCCGGGGCGACGGGTCGGCGCCGAACCACGGCGTCGCCGACGCCCGGCGTGCGGCGGCCGGTCCCGCTCGGCGTCTGGAGAGATCGATGTGACCGCGCCCTCCGCTGCTGCCGGTTCCCCACCCGACCTGACTCTCGTTCCCNCCCTCTACGCCGCTTTCGACGACGGCTCGTTGCGATTGCATTTCCAACCCGAGGTGGACCTGCGTAACGGGTCGGTTCCGGGAATGGAAGCCCACCCGCGCTGGCAGCATCCTGAGCGCGGCGTGCTCGGCCCGGCGGAGTTCATGCCGATCGCCGCCGCCGCCGGCCTCGTCCACCAGGTCGACCAGTGGGTCCTGCGGATGGCGGTGACGGAGGCGCGCACCTGGCACCGGATGGCCGCGGGCACGCCGATCCGGCCGCCCCGGCTGTGGATCAACGTCGACGGCCGCCAGCTCGCCAGCCCCGCCTTCGTCGCCGAGATCGACCGGTTGCTCTCCGGCCGGCTGCTGCCGGCGGGGGCGATCGGCCTGGAGTTCAGCGAGCGGGACCTCGGGCTCGCCGCGCCGGTGGTGCCCCGCCTGCTGGAGCGGCTGCGCGCCCTCGGCGTCGCGATCGCCGTCGAGTCGTTCGGCACCTGGTTCGGGTCGCTGGCGATGTTCGACCTGCTGCCGCTGGACCACGTCAAGCTCGATGGCGTCTTTCTGCGGGCGACCATGCGCGATCTGGAGGGAGAGGCGGTCGTCGCGGCGATCGCTCGGCTGGCCCACCAGCGGCGGCTCACCGTGGTCGCCGACGGCGTCGACACCGCCCGGCTGGCCATCCGGGTGGTCGACCTCGGCTGCGACCGGGCGATCGGGCCGGTGTTCTGCCCGCCGGTCCCGGTGGAGGACGCCCGGCTGATCGCGCTGGGCCGGGGCCGCCCGGACCGCTGGTACAAGCCGCCGGCCCGGACCGACGACCGGATGCGGGAGTGGGTGCGCGCCGCCGGGGGATGAGCCGCGGCGGCGGCCCGGGCGGCTCGGGCGGCCTGGGCGGCCTGGGCCGCAGCGCCGTACGATCGCCTCGTGCGGGACGACCGGGAGCTGCGCTTCGTCAAGGGCCACGGCACGGGCAACGACTTCGTCGTGCTTCCCGACCCGGACGGCGACCTCGACCTCACCGCGGACCTGGTCCGCGCGCTGTGCGACCGGCGCACCGGCGTCGGCGCGGACGGGGTGCTGCGGGTCGTGCTGTCCGCCGCGGTCCCCGAGGCCGCCTCCCTCGCCGGGATCGCCCGCTGGTTCATGGACTACCGCAACGCCGACGGGTCCGTCGCCGAGATGTGCGGAAACGGCGCCCGCGTGTTCGCCCGCTACCTGGTGGCCGCCGGTTACGCCCAGCCCGGCCGGTTCACCATCGCGACCCGGGCCGGCCTGCGGGTTGTGGAGGTGCCGGCCGCGGGGGATGTCACGGTCGACATGGGGCCGCCGAGGCTGTCCGCCGGGCCCGGGTCGGCGGTGACCGTCGCCGAACGCGACTTCACGGCGGTCGGAGTGTCGATGGGCAACCCGCATGCGGTCTGCTTCGCCGACGATCTCGACGTGCCCGCGCTGCGCGGCCTCGACCTGACCCGCCCCCCCGCGTTCTCCCCGGTGGACTTCCCGGACGGGGTGAACGTCGAGATCGTCGTGGACCGGCCGGGCGGAGTCGCCATGCGGGTCTACGAACGCGGGGTCGGGGAGACGGCCTCCTGCGGCACCGGTGCCTGCGCCGTCGCGGTGGCCTGGGCTGCCCGCCGTGGCCTGCGTCCCGCGCCCGCTCCAGGGGTCGAGGGAGGCGCGGCGGCTGCCCGCCCATCGGCCGCGGCGGGGGTGCGTAACGGCGCCGGCGCGGCGCCGCCGGCGGTCGAGGTCGAGGTCGACGTCCCGGGCGGCGGACTGGTGGTGGTCTGGCGTCCCGACACCGTGCTGCTGCGGGGACCGGCCGAGCTGGTCTTCGACGGCGTGCTGCGCTCGGTGTCCCTGNGCTCGGCGGCCCCGGGCGGGCATGGTGCGGCCGCGAGCGCGGATGCGGCCGGGGTCGGCGACGCCACCGAGATCCTGGCGGCCGCCGGGCTGACCGACTCTCCCACCCGCTGACCCGCTCCGGGGGACCTCGGGCGTGTCCTCCGACGGCGACGTCCGTTTTCGACAAGACCGCCTGGCCTGGGGCGTCCTACGGTGCGGTCATGCCATCCACGTTCAACCTCATCGGCCTGATCGTCGCCGACATGGCCCGCAGCCTGGCCTTCTACCGCCTGCTCGGGCTGGACCCGCCGGCCGGCGCCGAGGCCGAACCGCATGTCGAGGTGACCCTGCCCGGCGGGCTGCGCCTGGCCTTCGACACCGAGGAGACGATCCGTTCCTTCGACCCGGACTGGGCGCCGGCGACCGGCGGTGCCGGGCGGGTGAGCCTGGCCTTCGCCTGCGACAGCCCCACCGAGGTCGACGCGCTCCACGCCGAGCTGCTCGCCGCCGGCCACACCGGCCATCTGCCGCCCTGGGATGCCTTCTGGGGCCAGCGCTACGCGACCGTTCTCGACCCGGACGGCAACCACGTCGACCTGTTCGCCCCGCTACCCGCCGTTCAGGCGCCCTGACCGAGTGGGCCGGCGGGCCCATCCTTATCCGGCAGCCCCGGCGGTTCCGCGAGACCCGCTGGTGCCGGGCTGCTCGGCCGGGCGGGGCCGAGCAGGCTGGTCAGCGCGACGCCGGTCAGAGCGCGCACCTCCCGGGCCAGATGGGCCTGATCGGCGTAGCCGGCGTCGGCCGCCACCACGGCCAGGCGTCGGCCGGTCCGCGCCGAGCGCAGCGCCTCCTGNAGCCGCAGGATGCGGGCGAGCGTCTTCGGGCCGTACCCGAACATCTGCCGGCAGCGGCGCAGGAGCTGACGTTCGCTGAGCGCGGCCGTTCGTGCCACATCCGCCACCGCTGACCCGGCCCGGATTCCGGCGAGGATCGCCGGCACCAGCGGATCGCCCAGTCCCGGATGGCAGGGGCGGGCGGCGACGCATGTCTCGAGCACCAGCGCCGGGTCGCCCGCATCGGCGAGCCGTTCGGCGAGTCGCCGGGCCGGCCCCGCACCCCACAGGTCGGCAAGGTCCGGGCGGCGGTTGCGCAGCTCAGCGGCGGGCACCCCGAGCCGGGCCGGCCCGCGCCCGGGGTCGAAGCGCAGGCCAAGGTGGCGCACCCCCGGCGCCCAGCTCGCGAGCGTGGCGACCGTGTCCGGGCCGGCGACGATCAACCGGCCGTCGGAGCTCCAGATGATGTCGATGCAGCCGTCGGGCAGGATCCGGTGGACCTGCGCGGCCCGCCCGGCGGGGGTCGGATCGCCCGCCGGCAGGCGTGGCCGCGGCGGGCTGGCATCCGCCTGAGCGAGGTCGTAGGGGGGCCCGGACGGGCCTTGCGCGGACCAGAGCATCGCCGGCAGCCGGGTCGTCGGCCGTTCCCGGTACACGGCGTCGACGGTACGCGGCCGGCGACCAGCAGGGGCGCCTCTCCCGTTGGGGTGCCTGTCCCGTTGGGGTGCCTGTCCCGTCCAGGTGCCTGTCCCGTCCAGGTGCCTGTCCCGTCCAGGTGCCCGAGCCGGCCGGTGCGAAGGTCACGGCGTTCCAGCCCGGAAACCGTTCGCGATCGTCACGGCGGCGTGGGACCCTGGTCGGAGACGGGATGAATCCGCAAGCGAAGCGGCCGGCGCCCCGCGCCGACCCTTGCTGCGGACCTCATCAGGTCGCCGGAACCCGCGCGCGTGACCTGGCCGGACGAAGCGGCGCGGAATCTCGCGGCAGCGAGCCGCGTTGAGAACGGATGGTATGACTCTTCCTGCCGACGCCCTGACGGCGTCCACTTTCGACAGATCCTTCATCGACCTCGCCGATTCGGATTCGGCGTACCTCTCGGGTTTCTATGACGATTCGGGGGACGGCTTCGACCTGGAGGAGCGCGCGGCACTGCGCCGCGTGCCCGGTCTGGCCACCGAGCTCGACGACGTCACCGAGGTCGAGTACCGCCAGCTGCGGCTGGAGCGGGTCGTCCTCATCGGCGTGTGGACGTCGGGTTCGCTGCGGTCGGCCGAGGCCTCCATGGCGGAGCTCGCCGCCCTCGCGACCACGGCGGGTTCGGTCGTGCTGGATGCGCTCGTGCAGCGTCGCGACCGGCCGGACGCGTCGACCTACGTCGGGTCCGGCAAGGCCCGCGAACTCGCCGAGGTCGTCACCGCGACCGGCGCGGACACGGTGATCTGCGACGGCGAGCTCACCCCCGGCCAGCTACGCCAGTTGGAGGAGATCGTCAAGGTCAAGGTCATCGACCGGACCGCGCTCATCCTGGACATCTTCGCCCAGCACGCGACGTCTCGGGAGGGCAAGGCCCAGGTCGAGCTTGCCCAGCTTCAGTACATGCTGCCCCGTCTGCGCGGCTGGGGTGAGTCGATGTCCCGGGCCGCGGCCAGCGGTGGTGGGCGCGCGCCCATCGGTACCCGTGGGCCTGGCGAGACGAAGATCGAGACGGACCGCCGGCGGCTGCGTGCCCGGATGGCGCGCCTGCGCCGGGAACTCGCCGGGATGGCGACCGTGCGGGAGACGAAGCGGTCGGCCCGCCGGCGCGGCGAGGTGCCCGCGGTGGCGATCGCCGGCTACACCAACGCCGGCAAGTCCTCGCTGCTCAACCGACTCACTGGCGCCGGCGTCCTCGTCGAGGACGCACTGTTCGCCACGCTGGATCCCACCGTGCGGCGCGCGACCCTGCCGGACGGCCGGGCGTTCACCCTCACCGACACGGTCGGGTTCGTCCGACACCTCCCGCACCAGATCGTCGAGGCGTTCCGCTCGACCCTGGAGGAGGTCGCCGACGCGGACCTCATCCTGCACGTCGTCGACGGCTCCGCCCCCGACCCGGCCGCCCAGATCTCGGCCGTGCGCGAGGTGCTCAACGACATCGACGCGGGCGACGTCACCGAGCTGATCGTCGTGAACAAGGTCGACGCCACCGAGCCGACCGTCCTCGCCGGCCTGCGCCAGCTCGCGCCCGACGCGGTCTTCGTCTCGGCGCGCACGGGGGAGGGGCTGACTGCGCTCGTCGACGCCCTGTGCGTCCGGGTTCCCCACCCCGACGTGGAGATGAAGGTCCTCGTCCCGTACACGCGGGGCGATCTCGTCTCCCGGGTACACGCCCACGGCGAGGTGCTCGAGTTGGAGCACACCGCGGACGGCACCCGACTGCTCGCGAGGGTGTCCCCGTCGCTCGCCGCGGAACTGCACACCTTCCAGCCCTGACCGTCACCCAGCCCTGACCGTCACCCAGCCCTGACCCGTCAGCCCTGATCTGTCGGGACCGGCATCGACCCGCCGTCGGCGAGCACGGCGCGGTCGGCGGGGCACATCGCCCGGTCCACGGCAGCCGAACCGGCCGGCCGCCTCGCGCGGCCGGCCGTCCACGGTCAGACCCGGCGCAGCACGGCGACGATCCGCCCGAGGATCGTCGCCTCCTCGCCGGGGATGTCGCTGAACGTCGGGTTCTCCGGGTGCAGCCAGACCTTGCCGTCGCGGACCCGCAGCCGCTTGACCGTCGCCTCGCCGTCGATCATCGCGGCGACGATCTCACCGTTGTCCGCGACCGGCTGCTGGCGCACCACCACCCAGTCGCCGTCACAGATCGCGGCGTTGATCATCGACTCGCCGACGACCCGGAGCAGGAACAGGGTGCCCTCGCCGACGATCTCCTTCGGCAGCGGAAAGACGTCCTCGATCGCCTGCTCGGCCAGGATCGGGCCGCCGGCGGCGATCCGCCCGAGGACCGGCACGTAGGCCGCGGACCCCTCGCCGCTCGCGCCCGCCGGGGCCGCCGCGGCACCCGGGAACGTCGACACGACCGCCGCCGCGCTGGAGTCTGNCTTGCGCCGCGGCCGATCGGGGCTGAGTACCTCCATCGCCCGCGGGCGGTTCGGATCCCGGCGCAGGTAGCCCTTCTCTTCCAGCACCTTGAGCTGATGCGCCACGCTGCTCGTGCTGGTCAGCCCCACCGCCTCCCCGATCTCCCGCACGCTGGGCGGGTATCCGCGCCGTTCCACCTCGGCCCGGATGACCTCGAGCACCTTACGCTGCCGGGGGGTCAGGCCGGCTGCGTCCGCGGGGTTTTCGGGAAAGGCCCGTACGTTGCCGCGGGCCCCGCCCCGGCGTGTACCCCTGCCTTGGCTGGTCATCGCCTACCGCTCTCCTCGTCGCCTACTCTGTCGCCGGGGGCCGCCGCTCGGTCGCGCGCCGGACGTGCGCGCGGCTGTCGGCGCTCGCCCGGCGAGACCGGCACCCCCACGGCACCCGGCTGTCCGCGACCGGGGGAGACCGCCCGGTGCAAACCTGATCGTCTCGACGGTAACCGCCTGGTCGCGGAATCTCAAACGTCTGTTCGAGCGTGTCCCTTTCCCCGGCGGGACTCCGGTGCGACAATCGATCAGGAGTTCGATCGAACGGGAGTTCGTGGCGTCGACGACGTGGTCCGGGGCGCCTTGGGAGGAAGCCGTGCACAGCGCGCACACCACACAGGTGGTCGATCTGGCGGCTGCCCGGGAGCGGGCGGCGCGCCGGGCCGGGGGATGGCCGGCGGGCGGTCCGGCACGGATGCGGGTGGCCCGGCCGGCCGCCGGGGTCGGTGCCAGGAGGCCGGTTGTGGGGGCATGCCCCCCGCGCTCGCCGGTTCCCCGGTCGACGAGGTCCGAGGCGCAGAACCCCCAGGCGCGGAACTCCCAGGCGTCGAGGTTCGAGGCATCGGGATCGCGGTCGCGGAGGTCCCCGTCGTCGGGTTCGCCGCGGCAGCTTGCCCGCGGACCAGGATCCCGGCCGACGGTGCGCCGCGCCGCCGGCGAACCGCTGCCGCCGCTGCGGCTGACCCACCGCGGCCGGGTGGTCGTGGTCGCCGTCGTCGCGCTGGCGATCGCCGCGGTGCTGGTGCTCGTCCTGCCGCGCGCCTCGATCGCGTGGTCCGGCGAGCCGCCGCGGGGTCACCTGGTCCTCGCCGGGGAGACGTTATGGGAGATCGCCGTCGCGCTCGATCCCGACGCCGACACCCGCGCCGTCGTGGATCGGCTGATGCGGATCAACCATCTCCCCTCGGTCGAGCTCACCCCCGGCCAGTTCCTGTTACTGGGCTGACCCTCCGGTTGGCCGGTCCACTCCGGCACCGTCCGGTCCCGATCGGCGCTCGGCGGCTCGCCGCCGTGACGGGCCGGTGTCCGGCGGCAGCGGGCGGGTGAGGCGCCCTCGCGCAGGGTTGTCGCGCCCCCGCGGGCTGATGTCCTGGTGTGACACGCGGGGGGGTCGGTGTCCCCATCACTGGGGTTGTGCGCTAGGTTGGACACAACATCTGGTGCTTACGAGGGTGTAAGTCATCCACAGGTTGATGCACAGGCTTTCCACAGAGGTGCGGGCGGCTGTCCACAGGGGCGGCTCGGCCGGTGCGGGGGCGCGGGTCGGTTCACGACTCGTCCTCCCGCCACGCCGGGTGGTTCGCGCCGGACCGGACGAAGGAGGCNTATCGCGTGCGATGCCCGTTCTGCCGGCATCCGGACAGCCGTGTCGTCGACAGCCGGGAGGCTGAGGAGGGCTCGGCGATCCGGCGGCGGCGGTCCTGCCTGTCGTGTGGTCGCCGGTTCACCACCATGGAGGAGGCGTCGCTGCGGGTGCTCAAGCGCAGCGGCGTGGCGGAGCCGTTCAGCCGCGCGAAGGTGATCACCGGCGTGCGCAAGGCCTGCCAGGGCCGGCCCGTGCGCGACGACGATCTCGCCCTGCTGGCCCAGCGGGTGGAGGACGCCGTGCGCTCCTCGGGCTCGGCGGAGGTCCCCGCGGAGGCGATCGGCCGGGCGATCCTCGGCCCGCTTCGCGAGCTCGACGAGGTGGCCTACCTCCGCTTCGCCTCGGTGTACCTGGCCTTCGAGTCGCTCGGCGACTTCGAGAGCGCGATCGCGGCGCTGCGGGCCGAGACGTCCGGCACCCGCCGCGGCGCCGAGCCGGACGACCTCGACGACCTTGACGAGCTGGGCGATCCGGCCGTCCGTCCCGCCGGTGGGGCGTTCACCGACCCGGCGGACCCGTCGCAGCGCGCCGGTCCCGCCGGCCCCCCGCCCGGCGGCCGGCGGGTCGACCCGGATACTCCACGCCCCGGCCGTCCAGGCCGGGACACGCTCGCCGCCGTCCGCGAGCCCCCGGAGACCCCGGGCCGCCGCGGCGGCGGAAACCAGTTGAACATCGTCGAGGGCGGGCTCGGCCGGGCCGAGCCGACCACGGGGGAGTACAAGGTCGGCCGGGCGCGCGGCGCCTCGGCCACCCGCACCTGACGGGGTCGCCGAGGCCCCGTTCCGCCCGTCCCGCCAGCAGCTCGCCGCCCCGCCGGCCCGTTCCCGTGTGCACGGGACGACCTGACCCGGCCGGCGTGGGCGTCCGATCCCGCGTGACCCGGTTTCGCGCGTCCTGCCCGCCACCCGTACCCGGCCGCGCCCGTGGCCGGACGGCGCGGGGACGGGGGCCGGACCGCCGGGGCCGGTGTGTTCGTCATGCGTGCCGTTCCCGCCGGACCCGGTCGACCCCGGGGTCCGGCGTCGGCCGGCACGCCGATATGCCCGCGGTCCGCCGTCCACGCGTGCAGTGGACGGGCCCGGGCGGGGATGCCACCACCAGTGCGCCAGCGCGCGCCGATGAGAAGACAGGACGAGGAGCGTCATGACCGAAAGTCGCGGCACGAAGGCGGGCAGGTCTGCGGCCAGGGCGGGCGGATTGAAGATCCGGCGCTCGCGCACCACCGCCGGCGTCCACCCGTACGACGAGGTCACCTGGGAGACCCGGGACGTCGTCATGACCAACTGGCGGGACGGCTCGGTCAACTTCGAGCAGCGCGGGGTGGAGTTCCCCGAATCCTGGTCGGTCAACGCGTCGAACATCGTGACGAGCAAGTACTTCCGCGGGGCGCTGGGCACGCCCGGGCGGGAGTCCTCCCTGCGCCAGCTCATCGACCGGGTCGTGCACGCCTACGGCGCCGCCGGCCGCGAGCACGGCTACTTCGCCGCCGACGCCGACGCCGAGATCTTCGAGCATGAGCTGACCTGGATGCTGCTTCACCAGGTGTTCAGCTTCAACTCCCCGGTGTGGTTCAACGTCGGAACCCCGGCCCCCCAGCAGGTGTCAGCGTGTTTCATTCTTTCAGTTGATGACACCATGGAGTCGATTCTCAACTGGTACCGCGAGGAGGGGCTGATCTTCAAGGGCGGCTCGGGGGCCGGGCTCAACCTGTCCCGCATCCGCTCCTCGAAGGAGCTGCTGTCCTCCGGCGGCACGGCGTCCGGCCCGGTGAGTTTCATGNGCGGTGCGGACGCGTCGGCGGGCACGATCAAGTCGGGCGGGGCGACCCGGCGGGCCGCGAAGATGGTCGTGCTCGACGTCGATCATCCGGACATCGTCGAGTTCGTCGAGACGAAGGCCCGGGAGGAGGACAAGATCCGGGCGTTGCGGGACGCCGGGTTCGACATGGATCTCGGCGGGCGCGACATCGCCTCCGTGCAGTACCAGAACGCCAACAACTCGGTCCGGGTCACCGACGAGTTCATGCGCGCGGTCGTCGACGGAGGGAGCTTCGACCTGCGGGCGCGCCTCGACGNCCGGACGATCGAGACGATCGACGCCAAGGGGCTGTTCCGCACCGTCGCCGAGGCGGCGTGGGCCTGCGCGGACCCCGGCATCCAGTACGACGGCACGATCAACGACTGGCACACCTGCCCCGAGAGCGGCCGGATCAGCGCCTCCAACCCGTGCAGCGAATACGTGCACCTGGACAACTCCAGCTGCAACCTCGCGTCGCTGAACCTGCTGAAGTTCCTGCGCCCGGACCGGACGTTCGACGCCGAGGGGTTCGTCGCCGCGGTCGAGCTGATCATCACCGCGATGGACATCTCGATCTGCTTCGCGGACTTCCCGACGCCGGAGATCACGGCGGTCACCCGCGCCTACCGACAGCTCGGCATCGGGTACGCCAATCTCGGGGCGCTGCTCATGGCCAGTGCCCGCGCCTACGACTCCGACGGCGGCCGCGCGCTCGCCGCGTCGATCACCTCGCTGATGACCGCCACCGCCTACCGGCGCTCGGCGGAGCTCGCCGGCATCGTCGGCGCCTACGACGGCTTCGCCCGCAACGCCGACGCGCACCGCCGGGTGGTGCGCAAGCACTCCGCCGCGAACGACGCCGTGCGGTCCGTGCACACCGAGGACACCCGGGTCCTCGCCGCGGCGTCCAAGGAATGGGCGCGGGCGCAGACCGTCGGCGACCGGCACGGCTGGCGCAACGCCCAGGTCAGCCTGCTCGCCCCGACCGGCACGATCGGCCTGGCGATGGACTGCGACACCACCGGCATCGAGCCGGACCTCGCCCTGGTGAAGATGAAGAAGCTGGTCGGCGGCGCCAGCATGCGGATCGTCAACCAGACGGTCCCGGCGGCGCTGCGCGCGCTCGGCTATCCGGAGGAGACGCTGGAGGCGATCGTCGAGTACATCGCCGAGCACGGCCACGTCGTCGACGCCCCCGGCCTGCGCCCGGAGCACTACGACGTGTTCGACTGCGCGATCGGCGAGCGGGCCATCTCCCCGATGGGGCATGTGCGGATGATGGCCGCGGTGCAGCCGTTCCTGTCCGGCGCGATCTCCAAGACGGTGAACATGCCCTCGACCGCGACCGTCGAGGAGGTCGAGGAGATCTACCTGGAGGGCTGGCGGCTGGGTCTGAAGGCGCTGGCGATCTACCGGGACAACTGCAAGGTCGGCCAGCCGCTGTCCGACGTCCGGGGGGCGAAGCGGGATGCCGCGGCGAGCGCCGCGACCGCCGCGGCCCTGGCGGCGCCCCCGGCCGGCGCGCCCGCGCTCGTCGGGACCGCCGCGGGCGCAGCCGCCGAGATCGAGTACCGGCCCGTGCGCCGGCGGCTGCCGAAGACCCGCCCGTCACAGACGGTCTCCTTCGCCGTCGGCGGTGCCGAGGGCTACCTGACCGCGGGCTCCTACCCGGATGACGGCCTCGGCGAGGTCTTCATCAAGATGTCGAAGCAGGGTTCCACGCTGGCCGGCGTGATGGACGCCTTCGCGATCGCCATCTCGATCGGCCTGCAGTACGGCGTGCCGCTGGAGGCGTACGTCAGCAAGTTCATCAACATGCGCTTCGAGCCGGCCGGGATGACCGACGACCCGGACGTCCGGATCGCCCAGTCGATCATGGACTACCTGTTCCGCCGGCTGGCCCTGGACTACCTCGACGCCGACCGTCGCGCCGAGCTCGGCATCTCCACCGCGGCCGAACGGGTCCGCGAGGTCAACGGCCGCTACGGCCCGCAGGCCGACCCGGCCGTCGACGCCGTCGCGGCGCCCGCCGGGTCGCTCGCGGACGCGCTGCCCGGCGTGGACGCCCCGAACCCGGGCGCGGGTCCTGCTGGGGGTTCCGCGGTGGGTGGTCCTGCCGGAGGTCCGGTCGGCGCCGGGTCGGCGCCGACCGCGGGCCGTCCGGGGACGGGCAGCAACGGGGTGGCCGTCGGTCACGGGCCCGCGCACGTGGCCCGCGAGCTGCGGCTGGCGCCTCCCGGGGAGTCGCTGGTCGCCCAGACGGTCGTTGATGCCCCGCTGTGCTTCACCTGCGGGGTGACGATGCGCCCGGCGGGGAGCTGCTACGTCTGCGAGCAGTGCGGCTCCACCAGCGGCTGCAGCTAGGCCGAACGGCGCCCACCGGGCGTCCTGGCCCGGCCGGGAGGCGATTTCCCCCGGCCGGGCTGCCGGGCGAGGAGTCACCCCTCCTCGCAGGGGTGACCGTCACGCATGTGTCGGCGGAGGCGGCCGGGGTGGTCCGGCTGCGGCCCGGGGGTCGGGTGCGCAAGGTCAGCGTCTCCCTGCCGGAGGAGCTGACCGCCGCCGTGCGGGATCGAGTCGGGCCGGGGGCGTTCAGCCAGTACGTGACCGAGGCCGTGGCCCGGCGCCTGGAGCTGGATCTCCTCGCCGAGCTGGCCGAGCAGCTCGAGACCGAGCACGGCCCCGTCCCGGAGGCGGCGCTCGCCGACGCGGGCGCCGCGTGGCCGGACGCCGAGTAGCCGTCGGCGGGTCGCTGGTCCTCGACAGTGACGGGCTGGTCAAGCTCGCCACGGGTGACGCGAGGGCGCGCGCGTTCCTGCAGACCGCGCACGGCCGGGGTGCGGGGGTCGTCGTCAGCGCGGTCACGCTCACCGAGGTGTTGCGGGGCGGCCCGTGGGATGCGGCCGTGCACCGCGTGCTGGCCAGGATCCGGGTGCTCCCGGTGACGCCGGACCTGGCCCGGTCGGCCGGCGAGCTGCTCGGCGCGACCGGCCTGTCCGGCCACCGGTGCGCCCTTGAGGCGGTGGTGGCCGTCACGGCGCTGCGGGCGGACCGGCCGGCCGTCCTGCTGACCAGCGACGTCGGCGACCTGCACCGGCTCGTCGACGAGCCCGATCGTCCCAAGGACAGTCGGGTCGTCGTCGTGCACGTCTGAGTGCACGTCCGCGGCGCGCCCGGCGTACGGGCGCCGCGCGGTCAGTGGTCGGCGGCGAGCAGGTCGATGAGCAGCGCGGCCGTCCAGGAGAACCGGTTGCTGCCGGCGCCCGAGCCGTCGAGCGGCGAATAGTACTCGAACATCGCTTCGGAGGAGGCGATCACGTCGACCGTGTTGCGGCGCAGGTCCTCGGCGGCGTCGAGCCGGCCGTAGCGCTCCAGCCCGTCGGCGATCAGCCAGTTCATGTTGACCCAGAGCGGGCCCTGCCAGTAGCAGCGGGGCAGGAAGTTCGGGTCGTCCAGGGGAACGCTCGCGACGCCGAAGCGCGACCAGTAACGCGGCGAGGTGATCGTCTTGACCATCTCGTCGACGCGGTCCTCGGGCACGACGCCGGCATAGAGCGGCAGCAGGCCGGCGATCGTCTCGTGGCGCAGCAGGGTCCGGGTCCGAAAGTCGCGGCTGTAGTAGACGCCGTCGACGACGAGCTCTCCCATCGCCTCCCGGGTGCGGCGCGCCGACCGGCGCAGCCTGGCCGGGATGACCTCGCCGATCTCGGCGGCGATGGTGCTCAGGTGCTCGTTGGCGCGGACCAGGATCGCGTTGAACGCCACGTCCTGCACGAGGGGGACGATGGTCCGCCGAATCTCGCGGAAGTTGTAGTGCGCCCGGCGCAGCTCGCGCACGATCCGGTACAGCGTGAACAGGTCCCCCGAGGTGAGCCGCTCATCCGAGGGGACCTCCTTGGAATCGCGGCGCAGCGCGTCCAGGGCGTCGTCGCCGTTCACGCGCCGAAGCGCCCGCACGCCCAGCGGCGCCACCGGCCTGGTGATCTCCATCCAGGTCGGGGTGTTGTCCATCCCGGACTCCCAGGAGTGAACCAGGGACACCAGGCCGTCGTCGTCCGGGTCGCGCTCGTCGTAGAGCCACTGGTGAAAGCGCAGCAGCCCGGGGAACAGCCGGCGGTAGAACTCCCCGCGTTCGGAGTCGGACATCATGGCGCCGACCCGGACCGCGGCCTCGGCGATCATCGGCGGCTGGGTGACGCCGGTGCTCTGCGCGCCGCCGGCGGTGGTCGTCACCCGGTCACAGCGCCAGCGCTGCGGACCCGCGTGGTAGAAGTTGGTGGTTTCCGCGAAGATCACGTGCGGGATCATGCCGTTCGGCCACTGCCCGCGCAGCAGGGAGAGGATCTCGGCGGCGGCGCGCTGCGGGTCGAGGTGGCGCAGCCCGATCGCGATGAAGCAGGAGTCCCACAGCCACTGGTGTGGATACAACGTCGGCGACGGCCGGGTGATGTCGCCGAGGTCGTTGCCGCGCAGCACGGAGACCGCGGTCTCGCGCAACGCCGCCAGCTCTGCCGGGAGGCTGGGGACGGACATCGTGTGAGAGTAGCCGTCACACGCTGTGCACAGGTGAAGGGCGCCCCTGGTGTGGTCTGCCTAACGAAAACCTCGTTGGCGCCCCGCGGCCGCCCCGATGCGCCGGGCGACCGGCCGGCCCACGCCGCGACCGCGGGCTCTCGGAGGCGTGGGGCTCTCGGAGGCGTGGGGCTCTCGGAGGTGAGGTGCTCGCGGGGAGTGCGGCCGGCCGGTCGCCCGATGTCGCCCGAGTGGGCGGCGCGAGTATGCCGATCCGGCCCGATCCGAGTCCGGGGCACGCTGCCGAGCCGGTTCTCGAGGGGGTCTCGGGGGGCATCGGGAGGGCATCGGGGAGACGCGGCGGCACTGTCGGGATTGTCGGATGGCCGACCCCGCCCGATGGCGGTACTGGACGGAAAATGTGGTGCGGACGGCAGCCCCTCGAAAATCCTCACTTCCCGTGAGGGGGCAAGTGCGTAGCGTTCAGTATCTGGGCTCTCGACGGGGGTCTCGCCACGCGAGAAGGTCAAGATAGTTCGCGGAACGCGCCACACCACGGGATCTGCCAGGTAGTCTTCGCGACAGCGAGTTCAGCGTCTCGAGGGCATGGGTCTACACTGCCGGTAGGCCCGGCGACCGCTGATGTCCGGGTGCGCCTGCACGGGGAATGGTTCCGCGACTTCGTTCGTTACCTCCCACGTGCACGGAAACAGACGTCCCACCCGCACCGACCATCGGATTTGCCACTGATGACGCTGCCTGCCCTGGAACTTGCCGAGCGCACCGACGAGAACCGCCCGCGTAGCCCGCGGCGCACTCGCCGGTCCGCTGCCTCTGCCCGTACCGCCCCCAGCCGTTCGCTGGCCGCCGTTCCCGATGACGGCGACGAACTCGATGTGAGTGCCGTCGCCGAGGTCATCGCGCGCGGTCGCGAGTCCGGCGAGATCAGCCGGTCCGAGCTGCGTGACGCGCTCGAGTCCGCGGACATCGGCCTCGAGCTGTTGCCCGCGCTGATCGCCAAACTGAGCGCCGCCGGCGTCGAGCTCCTCGAAGAGGAGGAGACGACCGACGAGGTCACCGCCGCCACCCGCTCCACCGCCGAGCACGCCGGCACCGCCGACCTCGTGCGCATGTACCTGCGCGAGATCGGGAAGGTGCCGCTGCTCAACGCCGCGCAGGAGGTCGAGCTCTCCAAGCGGGTCGAGGCCGGTCTCTTCGCCGAGCACAAGCTGGAGTCCGACCCCGACCTGCCCGCGGACCTCCGCCGCGACCTGGGTCTGCTGGTGAAGGACGGCCATGCCGCCAAGCAGCAGCTCGTCTCGGCGAACCTGCGCCTGGTCGTCTCCGTCGCGAAGAAGTACAGCGGCCGCGGGATGACCCTGCTGGACCTGGTCCAGGAGGGCAACCTCGGGCTCATCCGCGCGGTGGAGAAGTTCGACTACGCCAAGGGCTACAAGTTCTCGACCTACGCGACCTGGTGGATCCGCCAGGCCATCGGTCGAGCGCTGGCCGACCAGGCCCGGACCATCCGGATCCCGGTCCACGTGGTCGAGCAGATCAACAAGATCACGCGGCTGCAGCGCCAGCTCGTCTCGACGCTCGGCCGCGAGCCGACCGACGAGGAGCTCGCCCTCGAGCTGGACATGCCGATCGAGCAGGTCGTCGAGCTGCGCCGCTACGCGCAGGACACGGTGAGCCTGGAGACCTCCGTCGGCGACGACGGTGACTCCGTGCTCGGCGACTTCATCGAGGACTCGGACGCGACCTCCCCCGCCGACGCCGCCTCGTACGGCGCGATGCAGGACGAGATCGAGAACGTGCTCGGTGGCCTCAACCCGCGGGAGCGGGAGGTGATGCGGCTGCGCTTCGGCCTCGCCGACGGCAAGCAGCACACCCTCGCCGAGGTGGGTAACCGGCTCGGACTCACCCGTGAGCGGATCCGGCAGATCGAGCGGGACACGCTGCGTGAGCTGCGCAAGCCCGCCGTCGCCGGCCGGCTGCGGGAGTTTCTCGACTGACCGCTCGCGGCCGAAGACCGCCGGCACGGCGGGCGCGCACAGGGTCACGGGTGGCATCCCCCGCGGGGGGCACGACACGCCGGTGACGGCGTGGCCGTGTGTTCCATGGAAGCCGGATCTTCGCTGGGACCAGCGAAGATCCGGCTTTGCTGTCGGCGGCGGGCGCGGTCCCGGGGTACGGGCGGTCAGTCGTCCGGTGTGGTGATGGGCGCCCCGGCGGCCTGCTCGGCCGTGGCCGCTCGGGCCTGTTCGGCGGTGGCCGCGATGGCCAACAGGGCCTGCGGGTTGGCGACCGCGTCGAGGCTCACCACGTCGGCCAGCGCCGCGCCGGCGAGCAGCCGCTTGACCGGGACCTCCAGCTTCTTGCCGGTGTGCGTCCGCGGCACCGCGGCGATCTCGAGGATCCGGTCCGGCACATGCCGCGGGCTGAGCTCGGTGCGCACCGTCTGCCGGATCCGCTGCGCGAGCTCCGCCGTGAGCCCCGGCTCGGCGAGGGCGACGAACAGCAGCAGCTCTCCGCCGCCGGGGGCGTCCGAGGTATCCACGGCGAGGCTGTCGGTGACCTCGGCAAACTGCTCGACGACGCTGTAGAGCTCGCCGGTGCCGATCCTGATCCCGCCGCGGTTGAGGGTGGCGTCCGACCGGCCCTCGACGACGACGGCACCGTCGGATGTGATCCGCACCCAGTCGCCGTGCCGCCAGACCCCGGGGTAGGTCGCGTAGTAGCTGTCATGCAGCCGGCTGCCGTCCGGATCACCCCACAGGCGCAGCGGCATCGAGGGCATCGGCGCGGTCACGACGAGCTCGCCGACCTCGTCGACGACCTCCTTGCCGTCGGCGTCGAAGGCCGCCACGGCGCAGCCCAGCGCCCGCGAGCCGATCTCCCCGGCGCGCACCGGCATCGTCGGCAGCCCGGCCACCAGCGCCGTGCAGACGTCGGTGCCGCCACTGATCGACGACAGCATCACCTGCGGGCTGACTGCCTCGTACACCCAGGCGTAGACGGCGGCGGACAGCGGCGACCCGGTTGACCCGATGGTGCGCAACAGGGACAGATCGGCATGTTCGCGGGGCACGAGGCCCGCGTCCCGGCAGGACTGCAGGTAAGCCGCGGACGTGCCGAGGCACGTCACCTCCAGCGCCTCGGCCAGGCCGAACAGGGTGCCGAGCGCCGGGTAGCCGGCGGCGCCGTCGTAGAGCACGATCGTCGCGCCGACCAGCAGGCCGGAGACGAGGTAGTTCCACATCATCCAGCCGGTCGTGGTGAACCAGCAGTACCGGTCGTCGGGGCCGAGGTCGAGGTGCAGCGCCAGCGCCTTGAGGTGTTCCAGCAGGATGCCGCCGTGCCCGTGCACGATCGCCTTGGGCGGCCCCGTCGTGCCGGAGGAGTAGAGGATCCACAGCGGCGCGTCGAAGGCGACCCGGGTGAACTCGAGCTCGGCGCTCTCCGCGGCCATCAGCTCGTCCCAGGTGAGCAGGCCCGGCAGCCCCGCGCCGCGGGCCCGGGCGAACGCGTCCGGCGCCAGATAGGGCACGATGACGGTCGCGACGAGTCCGGGCAGGTCGGCGGCGAGGGTGCCGAGTGCGGCGATGGTGTCGTAACCCTGACCGCGGTAGGTATAGCCGTCGACGCCGATGAGTACCTTCGGGGCGATCTGGGTGAAGCGGGCGGCGAGGGCGGTGGCGCCGAGCTCAGGCGAGCATGACGACCACACCGCGCCGATGCTGGCGGCCGCGAGCATCGCCACCGTCGCGTAGACGGTGTTCGGCAGCACGCCGCAGACGCGGTCGCCCTCGGTGACCCCGAGGGCGCGCAGTCCGGCCGCGGCCCGGGCGACCTGGCGGCGCAGCTCGTCCCAGGAGACCACCGCGGTCGCGCCGTCCTCCCGCACGGCGATCACCGCCGGCGCGGCACCGCGCCGGGTGAGCGCGTTCTCGGCGTAGTTGACCCGGGCGCCGGGGAACCACACGGCTCCCGGCATCTTGGCATCCGTGAAGGCGGGGCCGTCGGCGAGGGCGGGGCCGTCGCCGCGCTCGCCCTCGACGGCGCAGAAGTCCCAGATCGACTCCCAGAAGGGGCCGAGCTCGGTGACCGACCACTCCCACAGGGCCGCCTCGTCGCCGAGATCCACCCCGCGTTCGGCGGCGAGCCAGCCGCGGTAGTTCGTCACCGCCGCCTGCTCGATCCGCCGCGCGGAGGGCTCCCACAGCGGCGTGCCGGGACGCACCTGGGTCGAGCCGGCGGCCGCGGGATGCTCCGCGCCTGCCGGCGCCGGACGCTGCGGTGCCGTTCCGTCTGCTGCCACGGGCACTGACCCTAGGGCATTTCGCGCGGATCTACGGTGAACCTCGATCCGCCGACGGTCGGTCGAGCTTGTCACCACCGCTACCGGCACAGGACCCGTTCGGGCTACCGTCGAGGGGTGACGGTGCCGGGCGGAACACAGCGGTCCGGCGGCACCCTGCCGCCGGCGGTCGAACCCACCATCCTGGCGTGGGATCCCGCCATGGCCGACTACGACTTCGGGCCGCAGCATCCGCTGCACCCCGTCCGGCTGGGCCTGACGATGGACCTCGCCGAGAGTCTGGGCGTGCTCGACGCGCCGGGGCTGCGGATCGCCACCCCGACCCTGGCTCCCGACGAACTGATCGAGCTTGTCCACGATCCCCTGTACCTGAACGCGGTCCGTGCCGCGCCCGACCCCACCCGGGCCCGGATGGCGGCCCTGTTCGGCCTCGGCACCGCCGACACCCCCGTCTTCCAGCGGATGCACGAGGCCGCCGCCCTGATCACCGGCGGCACGATCGAGGCCGCCCGGGCGGTGTGGGGGGGGCCGGCGCGCCACGCCGTGTCGATCGCCGGCGGTCTGCACCACGCGATGCCGGGGATGGCCAGCGGCTTCTGCATCTACAACGATCCCGCGATCGCGATCGCCTGGCTGCTCGCCGCCGGGGCGACCCGCATCGCCTACGTCGACGTGGACGTGCACCACGGCGACGGGGTGCAGACGGCGTTCTACGACGACCCGCGGGTGCTCACGATCTCGCTGCACCAGACCGGGCGGACGCTGTTCCCCGGCACCGGCTTCCCCGACGAGGTCGGCGCGCCGGGCGCCGCGGGCAGCGCTGTGAACGTCGCGCTGCCCGCGTTCACCGGTGACGCCGGCTGGCTGCGGGCCTTCTCCGGCGTCGTCCCGGTGCTGCTGCGGTCGTTCCGGCCGCAGGTGCTGGTGACCCAGCACGGCTGCGACACCCACGCCCTCGATCCGCTGGCCGATCTGGAGCTGTCGGTCGACGGGCAGCGGGCCTCCTACGAGGCGTTGCACGCGCTGTCCCACGAGCTGTGCGACGGCCGCTGGCTGGCCTGCGGCGGCGGCGGGTACGCGCTGGACGCGGTGGTGCCGCGGGCGTGGACGCAACTGCTGGCGGTCGCCGCCCACCACCCTCTCGAACCCGGCACCGCGTTGCCGGCGCAGTGGCGCGCCGAGGCCCCGCAACGGGTGCGGGCCGTCACCGGCCACGACTCCGTCGGAGCCACGGCGGGGATGCCCCGGACCCTCGGTGACGGGGTGAGCGTGCGTTACCGGCCCTGGGACGCCGGCGAGGGCGACCCCGACGACCCGCTGGACCGGGCGGTCGCCGCCACCCGGCGCGAGGTGCTGCCCCTGCACGGTCTCGACCCGACCGTGGACCGGTGAGCGCCGCGCCGCTGCCGCCCCCGGCCGGGGACGAGACGCCTCTGGCGTACCCGGCGGAGTGGGAGGCCGATGTCATCCTCACCGACGGCGGCACGGCCCACATCCGGCCGATCCTGCCGACCGACGGCCCGCTGCTGCGGGCGTTCTGGACCCGGCTGTCCCCCCAGTCGATCTACTTCCGCTTCTTCACCGCTCGCCGGGCGCTGAGCGACGCCGACATCCACCGGATGACCGTGGTGGACCAGCGGCTGCGCGGCGCCATCGTCGCCATGATCGGTGACGATCTCGTCGCCGTGGCGCACTGGGAGGGCACCGCGGCCCGGCCGACCGAGGCGGAGGTGGCCTTCCTGGTGGAGGACGCCCAGCAGGGTCGGGGCCTCGGCTCGGTGCTGCTGGAGCACCTCGCCGCCGCGGCCTGGGACCGCGGGATCCGTCGCTTCGACGCCGACGTGCTCGGCGAGAACCGGCAGATGATCCGCGTCTTCCTCGACGCCGGCTACACCGTCGCCCGGGCCTGGGACTCCGGCGCCGTCCGGCTGTCGTTCGAGATCACCCCTACCGAGCAGTCGGTGACGGTGATGCGCGCCCGCGAGCACCGCGCGGAGGCGGCCTCCATCGGCCGGCTGCTGCATCCCCGGTCGATCGCCGTCATCGGCGCCGGGCGGGCCGCGGGCTCCGTGGGCAACTCGGTGCTGCGCCACCTGCTCACCGGCGGCTTCGACGGGCCGGTCTACCCGGTGAACCCGGCCGCCGCGGCGGCCGGCACCGCGGTCGCCTCGATCCGCGCCTACGGCGGCATCGAGGAGGTGCCCCGCCCGATCGACCTGGCCGTCGTGTGCGTGCCGCCGGCCGAGGTGCCCGGGGTCGTCGCCGCGTGCGGGCGGGCCGGCGTGTGGGGGCTGGTCGTGCTCACCGACCAGCGTGACGATGCCGCCGACGCCGCCCTGGCCGCCGAGGCGCGGGCCGACGGCATGCGCGTCGTGGGCCCGGCCAGCATGGGCATCCAGAACCCGGCGGGGGGCCTGAACGCGTCGATGGTGCCCCAGATGCCGCCGGCCGGGCGGGTCGGCTGCTACTCGCAGTCCGGACCGTTCGGCGGGGCGATCCTGCAGGCGGCCGCCGCGCGGGGGGTCGGGCTGTCCGTGTTCGTCTCGGCGGGGGACCGGGCCGACGTCAGCGGCAACGACCTGCTCCAGTACTGGGAGGAGGACCCGGAGACCGACGCGGTGATCATGCACCTCGAGACGTTCGGCAACCCGCGCAAGTTCGCCCGGCTGGCGCGCCGTCTCGGCCGGCGCAAGCCGATCGTGACCGTGTACTCCGGCCGCTCGGCCCTCGACGACGCCCTGCTGCGGCAGGCCGGCGTGATCGGCGTGGACCGTATCTCGCAGGCTTTCGACGTGGCGCTGCTGCTCACCTCGCAGCCGCTGCCCGCGGGAAACCGGGTCGCGGTGATCGGCGACTCCCGGGCGCTGGTCCGGCTCACCGCGCACGCCGCCGACGCCGCCGGTCTGATCGTCGAGGAGGTCCTGCTGCCCGCGGGCAGCGGTTCGGCGGCGTTCACGGCCGCGCTGCTCGCCGCGGCGCAGCGGTCCGACGCACTCATCGTGACGCTGGCCCGCCTGCCGCCCTCGTCGCCGGGCCCGGTCGCCGCCGGGGCCGTCGAGGCGGCCGAGCGCATCACCGTGCCGATTCTGGCCTCTATGCAGGGCGTCGACCTGCCGGGCGAGCTCGCCGGCATCCCGGCCTACGCGTCACCGGAGGCCGCGGTGACCGCACTGCGTCGCGTCGTTGGCTACGCGCAGTGGCGGTCTCGCCCGACCGGTATCGAGCCGGTGACGGCCGTGCGGACCGACGAGGCCCGCGCGATCATCGCCGGCCTGGCCGGTCGGCTGCCCGAGGAGCGGGCCGCCGCGCTGTTGGACTGCTACGGCATCACGGTGCAGCCGGCGGAGCTCGTGACCTCGCCGCGGCGCGCCGTCGAGGCGGCTGCGCGGCTCGGCTACCCGGTGGCCGTCAAGGCCCGGTCCCGCCCGTACCGGCACCGGCCGGACCTGCGCGGGCAGCGCCTCGACCTGCCCGACGCGGCGGCGGTGCGGGCGGCCTGGACGTCGCTGCGCTCCCAGCTCGGGCCGGAGGTGCCGATCGTCGTGCAGCGGATGGCGCCGGTCGGCGTGTCGGTGGTCGTCGGGTCCGAGGAGCATCCGCAGTACGGCCCGCTGGTCTCCTTCGGCCTGTCGGGCCCGGCGACGGAGCTGCTCGGTGACCGCGCCCACCACATCCTGCCGCTGACCGACGTCGACGCCGCCCGGCTGGTCCGCTCGGTGCGGGCGGCGCCGCTGCTGCTCGGCTACCTCGGTTCGACTCCCGTCGACATCGCAGCGCTGGAGGATCTCGTGCTGCGCGTCGGCCGGCTCGCCGACGATATCCCCGAGGTGGTTCATCTCACTCTTGACCCGGTCATCGTGTCGACCGGGCGGGTCACCGTGCTGTCGGCGGAGGTCGTGACCGGCCCTTCCATGCCCAGGGCGGACGCCGGACCGCGGCGTTTCTGGACCCCGGCGCTGCCTGTAGTCGACCGACCTCCCGTCCGGGGCGGTTCGGCACAACATGGTCACACCGTCCACAATCGTCTCCCATGACGTCGCCGTACTCCGGGCAGCCGCCCGTCTGGCCCGCATCCGGCGCCTTTGGGGTGCCGCAGTCCGATTCCGGGGGGCCCATCGAGGCCATGGGTATCCCCGGGGTGAGGGCACCCGGGCAGGCGGAGCTGGTGCCGATGTACGGCCCGGAGCGGGGCGCGCAGCGGCCGCCGGAGTCGGGGGCGACGGGTCCCGCCGGAAGCGGTCCGGAAGACGCCGGGCCGATCTCGACCGGGCCGATCTCGACCGGGCCGATCTCGACCGGGCCGGTCTCGGGGCCGATCATGCCGGGTCAGGTTCCCGGGCCGGGTCGGCCGGACGTGAGCGGCGGGGGTCGCTCGATCGACGGCACACCGACTGCCCCGCCGACCCGCGTGCCCGGCCCAGCTCTCGCGCCGGGCGCCCGCCCCGCGCCGGGCGGCGTCGCCGGCGGTTCCGGCGGCTCCGGCGGCGGGTCCACGCCTGGCCCTGGTGCCGTGGCGAGCCCTGGTTCGCTGGCAAGCCCCGCTTCGCTGGCGAGCCCTGGTTCGACGGCGGCCCCCGGCCCGAGCCTGGTGCCCGGCCAGGATCCCGAGAGCGGCGGGGGCCGAGACCTGCCCGTGCTGCCCGAGGGATGGCCACTGGTCCCGCGGGCCGATCCGCCGGTGGCCGGCACGGCGATGCCGCGCGACGTGATCGACGGGACCGGCCCGCGGCGAGGCCCCGAGGACGTCCCCCCGGAGCGCGGGCCGCTGAGCCTTGCCCGTGGCGGGCCACCGGCACCGGGTGGCGGTGGCAGCGGTGGTGGCAGCGGTGGTGGCAGCGGGGTGGATCCCGCGGTGGCGGCGTACGCGATGTTGGATGCCCTGTTCGCCCGGGCTCCGGTCGGACTCGCCCTGCTCGACCGGGCTGGCCGGTTCGTGCGCGTCAACGAGGCGCTCACCCGGTTGGACCGCCGGTCCGCCCGGGACCACCTGGGCCGCACCGTGTCCGAGGTGCTCGGTGACAGCGATGCCGAACTCGACGCTCTGCTGGCCCGGGTGCTGCGTACCGGCGAGGCCGTGGTGGACCTGGAGGTGGGGGTCGCGGGCCCGGCCGGAACACCGCTGATCTGGCTGGCGAGCTGGTTCCCGGTGAGCGATCCGCAGCTCGGTCCGGTGGGGGTGTCCTTCGTCGCGTTGGACGTCACCGGCCTGCAGATCGCCGATCGGGAGCGGCTGCGGGCGCAGGCGCGCTACCGCGGGCTCGCCGACGCCGCCGGCCTGGATGTGTTCCACGCGACGGCCGACGGCGCCCTCGACGTCGACCTGCCCGGCTGGCGTTCCGCCACCGGCCAGCAACCGGGGGCGTTGGCCGGTGGCGGCTGGCTGTCCGGGGTGCATCCGGATGACCGGGACCGGGTCGCGCGGCTGTGGCGGGGGGCGGTCGAACGCGGCGAGACCTTCGAGGCCGAATTCCGGATCTCCGCGCCGAGCGGCGTGGGCGCCGCCGAGCGTGTCGTCACCGCCCGGGTGCTGCCCGTGCCCGGACCTGCGGTGGATGCCGCCGGCGGTCAGGCCGCCGCCGGCACCGGTCCAGCGCGCGACGGGCGGCCGGCCGAGTGGCTCGGCGTGGTCCGCGACCTCACCGGGGAGCGGGCCGCCGAGGCGGCGCGGGCCGATGCCGATCAGCGGGCCGAGGCGGCCGTCGAACAGGCCGAGGCGGCCGCGCAACGGGCCGAGTCCGGCGGGCTGTTCTCCGTCGCGCTGGCCCGGGCCAGCACGGTCGACGAGGTCCTCGCGGCGATCCTCGACGTCGGCGGTCAGGCGGCGCGGGCGGCCGGGCGCGGGGTCGCGCTGGTCGACGACGGCCAGGAGGAGCTGCGGTTCGTCCGACCCGGCGAGGATCCGGCACAGCGGTCCGGCCGCTGGCCGGACGTGGCGCTGGGAGCGGTGCATCCGGTGGCCGAGGTGGTGCGGGGAGCCCGGCCCCTGTTCCTGGCCGACCGGGAGGAGCTGCTCGCTCGCTGGCCGGTGTCCGGTCTCGCCGACGCCACCGCGGCGGCGGGTGAGCAGGCGTGGGCCATGCTGCCGCTGGTCGCCCCCGACGGTTCGGCCTTCGGCGTGGTGACCTTCGCCTTCCCGGCGCCGCGGACCTTCACCGCCGCGGATCGGGCCTACCTCGGTGGCATCGCCGCGGCCGGCGCCCGCGCGCTGGAGCGGGCCAGGGCACACGAGCGGCTCGTGACCGAGGCGGCGGGGGCCCAGGCGGCGCTCACCGCGGCGGACGAGGAGCGCGAGGCCCGGCAGCGCGCCGACCGGCGGCTGCGCCTGCTGACCCGGGCCACGGAGATCGTGACTGCGGCCGAGGACCCCGAGCCGTCCTTGCGGGCCGTCGCGGAGCTGATCGTGGCGGAGATCGCGGACCTGTGCGCGGTCCACCTGGTCACGGCCCATCCGGCTCTCGCGCCCACCGCGGTTGCGGCGGCTGAGGGCGGCGCGCAGGTCACCGGGACCGAGCAGGACGGCGGTGGGCAGGTCACCGGGACCGAGCAGGACGGCGGTGGGCGAACGGGCGGGACGGCGCAGGCTCCGCGGCTGCGGCCGCTGATTGTCGCGGGTTCCGCCGCGACCGGCGCCGCGCCTTCGACCGGCGCCTGGATCGCGGCGCTCGCCTCGCCGGCGAACCCGATCACCCAGGTCGCGGCCCGTGGGATCGGGGAGGTCGTCAGCCACGCCGGGGACGGCTGGGAGCCGCCGTCCGACATCGCGCGCTGGATCCGTCAGGCCGGCGCCCACACGACGGCCGTGCTGCCCGTGGTGCGGGCCGGCCGGGTCGCGGCCGTGCTCAGCCTGACCGCCGTCGGTGACCGGGCCCCGTTCACCGAGGCCGACCTGGCCTTCCTGACCGAGCTCGCCGCGCGCGCCGGGGTCGCCCTGGAGCGCATCGACCGCGAGCACAGCGCGCACAGCGGCGCCGTGGAGCTGCACGAGGCCCTGCGCGGCGCGGCACCGGTGGTGCCCAAGGGATTGCAGGTGGCTTCCCGCTACCTGCCCGCCGGGGCCGAGGGGGACGCCGGCGGGGAATGGTTCGACGTGATCGATCTGGGGGCGGGCCGGGCCGCCCTGGTGATCGGCGGCGTCCGGGGTCGGGGGCTGCGCACGAGCGCCGTGATGGGGCAGCTACGCGCCGCCGCGCGCGCCTGCGCCCGCCTCGACCTGCCACCCGGCGAGGTGCTGGCGCTGCTCGACGGGGTCGTCGCGGACCTGCCGGGACGCGAGGTCGCGACCTGCATCTACGCGATCGCCGAGCTCGACACGGGAGTGTTGACGCTGGCCAGCGCCGGCCATCCGCCGCCCCTCGTGGTCGCCCCGGACGGGCTCGTCTCGCGGCTGTACATGGCGGTCGNCTCCCCGCTCGGCGATGTCCACCGGGATCCGTCGGGGTACACCGACGCCACCGAGTACACCGTCCGCCTGGGCCGGGGCTACCTCATCGCCCTGTTCACCGAAGGCCTGGTCCGCGGGGGCGGCCGGGACGTCGATGCCGGCGTCTCGGATCTCGCGGCCGTCCTGGCCCGCACCAGCGAGGCACCCGACGACAACCTCGACGCGCTGGCGACCGCGGCCTGCGCGGGCCTTGGCCGCGACAACCAGCCGGCGCCCGCCGACGACGCCGTGGCGCTGCTGCTCGCCCGCCTGCCCGACGAACCGACCGCCGGACCGACGCTGCTCGACGTCACCGTCGACGGTCCGTCCGGGCTGCGCGCGGCGCGGGCACAGTGCCGGCTCGCGCTGGAGAACGCCGAGCTGCCGGTCGAGATCATCGACACCGTCGTCCTGGTTCTGTCCGAGCTGACGAGCAACGCCGTGCGTCACGGCCGGCCGCCGTTGTCCGTGCGACTGCGGCGGCTCGGTGACCGGGCTGTCGTCGAGGTCGCCGACGGCGGCGGCCGGCTGCCCCGGCGCCGGCACGCCTCGCCGGACGACGAGGCCGGGCGTGGGCTCGGCCTGGTTTCCCGGCTCGCCGTGCGGCACGGTTTCCGCCCGATCCCCGACGGCAAGGTGGTCTGGGCGGAGGTTGACCTGGTGGGGCCGGCCCCCGCCGATCCGGGCGCGTCGTGATCGGATCGCCCGGGCGGGCGGCGCAGGGCGGGTGTGGCGGGGTCGGGCTGTCCCGCCGCCGCCGGGCGGGCACGTCTCGCGTAACGTGAGCGGCATGCCGGACGCGGTGCTGCGGCTCGACAATGTCAATGTCGTGCGGGATGGGTCGTACCTTCTGCGAAATGTTGCCTGGGAGGTGTTTCCCGGTCAGCGATGGGTCGTCCTCGGCCCCAACGGTGCGGGAAAGACGACCCTCCTGCAGGTGGCCTCGGGCCGGCTGTTTCCGACCTCGGGCACGGTCGACCTGTTCGGTCACCGGCTGGGCACGGTGAACCTTCTCGAGCTGCGCTACCGGGTCGGCGTCGTCAGCCCGGCGCTGGTCGAGACGCCGCCCCCGGACGAGCGGGTGCTCGACGCGGTGGTCACCGCCGGCTGGTCGGTGCTCGGGCGCGGCGACGAGCCGTACGACGACGTCGACCTCGCCCGCGCCGCCGGCCTGCTGGCCCAGTTCGGCTGCCGGGAGCTGCGGGACCGGCGCTTCGGGACGCTGTCCGAGGGCGAACGCAAGCGGGTGCTGATCGCCCGGTCGCTCATGAGCGACCCGGAACTGCTCCTGCTCGACGAGCCCGCCTCCGGGCTTGACCTCGGGGCCCGAGAGGCACTGCTGCGCCGGCTGACCCGCTTCGCCGCCGACCCCTCGGCGCCCGTCAGCGTCCTCGTCAGCCACCACGTCGAGGAGATCCCGGTGGGCGTCACCCATGCCCTGCTGGTGCGCGGCGGCCAGGTGCGGGCCGCGGGTCCGGCGGCTGAGGTGCTCACCGCGCCCAGGCTGTCCGACTGCTTCGGGATTCCCCTCGACGTCAGCGTCACGGCCGGGCGCTACGCCGCCCGCCTGGCCGCCGGCCCGCCGCCGCGGCGACCGGTGTCCGTCGGCGTCTGAGCCTGCGTCCCGCCCGGTGCCGCCTCGCCCGGCCCCGGCCGGGCGTCCGCACGGCGCGTCTCAGGGACCGCCTGGCGGATCAGGACGAGCCGGGCGTCCGCAGCCGGCGCCGCGCCCGAGGACCGCCGCTCGGGCGATCCTCGCGGGCCTCCGGCCGGGTTTCCCGGGCGATGCGTGGTCGACGCGGCGCGGACTGGTGCGCCAGGGCGACGCGAGGCCCTCAGAAGGCGTCAGACCCGCGCTGGCACCACGGTCGGGTCTTTTTCTCCCATAGCACCCTTCCGGCCCCGCACGCGCGTTGGGAGCCCCGGAAGGGGTATGCCGGACGGGTCGACCCGGAAGCGGCCGGGCGGTGAGCCCGGTGGGCGGAGCCGGGTGCAGCCGAGAACCGCGCGGGCGCGCTTACCGCCGAAGCCGGTCCCACAGCCAGCCGGCGCCACGCACCTCGCCGCCGAGGGCGCGGACGCGGGCGGTGAGCCCGCGATCCGAAGTGATCACGATGACGCCGGGGCCGGCGTCGCGGGCGGCGTCGACGATCGCGTCATCGCCGTTCCCGGGCGCGTGGACGACGGCGAGTGAGGGTGCGGCGCTGTCGTCGTTCGTCGCGTCCGATCGGTCGGCGCCGTTCCCGGAATTGCCGTCGCCGTCGCCGTCGCCAGGCGAGCGGCGGCCCTTCCTCGCGTAGCTGTCACCGTTCTCGGCCGAGTGGTCGCCCTTCCCCGTAGACCGATCGCCCTTCCCGCGTGGCCGGCCGGTGTTCCCGGCCGGCTGGTAGCTGTTCCCGGCCCGCCGGTCCGTGTTCCCGCTCGGCTGATCCGTGTTCCCGCTCGGCTGGTCCGTGCTTCCGCGTGACTGGACATGGTCATCGTCGGGAGCCAGGGACTTCGCCGGAGCCGGCTCGACGACCACCGCGGCGGCGGGAACCCCGGCCCGGGCCGCCCCTTCCAGAACGACCACGATCCCCGTCGGCCATTCCGCTGACCCGGGCGATCCGACGTGCCCGTCGGACCCGGCGATCCAGGCCGAAATATCGGCGAGCAGGCGCCGGGCCGCGCCCGGACGGTCGCGCCACCAGCCGTCGGCCCGGGACCCAATGACGTTGGCACCGTCCACCACCCACGTCCGTGGGTACTCGTCCGTGCGCCGAGCCATAGGGTCGGCGCCGGAATCAGGCGTACTCATCCGCCGCCACGATCGCCTTTGGCATTCGTACCGGTCGGTTCCGCTCGCGGCGCCAGCACCCCAAAGCACCCACCGGCTGATGCCTGCCGATTGCCCGGCAATCGTCCGGGGAGTCGGTAGACGAACACGATCGGTGTCCCAAGGTCGGCGGACATGGTCGCCGCCCGGCCGACGGCGGCCCAACTGTCCGCTTGCGGCCGGCGTTTCGGCTCGGAAGGTGTGATTCGCAGAACATGATCGCCCCTATCATGCCGAGCTTGGCCACCGTCTTTGGGTTCCGCACTCCGACAGCCTCACCAGCGTGCCTAGACCGGTGTCTTCGTGTTCGGCGGCCCCAAGTCTGCGAGTCCGTCGAACCAGGCGTGACAGTTCCCGGTGTTCTCGTGGTAATACTAGACGCGTGAGTTCTGCGGTCCGCTGACCTGAAGGAGTGTGGCATGGCCCAGAAGACCATCGTCTCGTTGATTGACGATCTCAGTGGAGAAGAGGCCGACGAGACTGTCCGCTTCGGACTCGACGGTGCGCAGTATGAGATCGACCTGTCGGAGAAGAACGCGACGAAGTTGCGTGAGTCGCTGGCCCCGTTCGTGACTGCGGCCCGCCGTTCCGGCGGCCGTGCGGCGGGCAGCCGCCGTGGCGTGCGTACCGCTTCGCGGCGTACCGGCGGAACCGACCGCACCGCCGACATTCGCGAGTGGGCGCGCAGCAACGGATACACGGTGAGTGACCGTGGCCGTATCGCCTCCAACATCGTCGAGGCGTACGACAAGGCCCACTGATCCTGGTCTTGACGACTTTTCCGGGTCGAGACTCGAAGCGGTGGACCCCGTAGTACCCGCCGTGCCCGCGGTATTCGGCCGCGGGCCGCAGGCCCCGGCGCCCAAAGACCTGCTGATCAGGTTTTGCCAGGGCAGGTTCCTGCCACACCGGCCTGGCCGGTGTGGCAGGAACGTTTGACCTCCGAGCCGACGCGCGCTGTCGTCGGCTCTGTTCGTTGCGTCAGTTCGGCAGATGCCGGCCCATCCAGTTTTCGACGTCTTCCGAGGTTCGCGGAAGCCCGGCGGACATGTTCCGCCTTCCCTCGCCGGTGACCAGGATGTCATCTTCTATCCGGACCCCGATGCCGCGCAGCTCGGGCGGAACGGTGAGGTCGTCGGGCTGGAAGTACAGGCCCGGTTCCACCGTCAGCACCATCCCCGGCTCCAGTGCCGCATCCCGGTAGGTCTCGTCCCGCGCCTGGGCGCAGTCGTGCACGTCCAGCCCGAGCATGTGCGACGTGGCGTGCAACGTGTATCGGCGGTGGATCCCCGCGCCCGGTGCGTGGGGATCCTCCGACAGCGATGCCTGGGCCCCATCCGGCAGCAGCCCCCAGTCCGCCAGCGCGGTGGCGATGACCTGCATCGCCGCTCGGTGTGGAGCCAGGAACGAGGCTCCCGGGCGGACCGCGTCGATGCCGGCCTGCTGCGCGCGGAGAACCACGTCGTATACCTGGCGCTGCAGGTCCGTGAAACGGCCGGTGATCGGCAGCGTGCGGGTGACGTCGGCGGTGTAGAGCGACCTCCCCTCCACCCCCATGTCCAGCAGGGCCAGCTCACCGGCGCGCACCGGTCCGTCGTCGCGCACCCAGTGCAGGGTGGTTGCATGGTGCCCGCAGGCGACGATGGAGCCGTAGCCGACGTCGTTGCCGTCGACGCGAGCGCGCCGCCAGAAGGTGCCCTCCAACCAGCGTTCCCCGTTGGGCAGCTCCATCGCGCGGCCGATTTCCCCCACGCACTCGGTGAAGCCTCGCGCCGTCGCCGCGACCGCCTCGTCCAACCGGGCGATCTCGAAGTCGTCCTTGACCAGCCGCAGCTCGGAAAGGGCCTGCGCGAGGACCACATCGCGGTCGTCGCCCGATCTGTCGTCGGACCACCGCAGCACCGAGCGGTCGACCAGTGGATCGATTCCCCGCAGCGTCCTGGTGTTTCCCGGCGCCAGTCGGGCCAGCGCGCCCCGCAGATCGGTCAGCGGCCGGCACTCGATCTCCAGGGCGGCGGCTGTCTCGCGAACCCCCGGCCGGGGACCGACCCAGAGTTCCCCGTATCGGCGGTCGGTGTAGAACGCCGAGCTCGACCGGTCCGAGCGGCCGGCGACATACAGCGTGGCATCGTGCTCACCGGCCGCGTTGGGTAGCAGAACCAGCACCGCATCGGGTTCATGACAGCCTGTCAACCAGAAGAAGTCACTTCCCGGACGGAACGGAAAATCCGTGTCGTTTGCCCGTACCCGCAGGCCGCCGCTGGGCACCACGAGGGCATCGGTCGGGAACCGTGAGCCCAACAAGGCGCGGCGTTTCGCGGTGTAGGGTGCACAGTCATCGCGGGATGGCACAGCGTCGTCAATGGGCGCCCAGCCGGTTGCCATAAACCGCCGGAACGCCGCGTGTGGTTCCTCATCGTGGTTGGCCTGGCCGGGTTCGCGGCCGGAAGGCGCCGTCGGTTCGACCGTCGACTCGCCGGTCCCGGCGGTCGCGGGCTCCGAATCCGACTCCGCGCCAGCGGAATCCGTCGTCGCCCCGGGTACATCGATGCGGGGGCGGACAACGTCCGCTTCGCCGGCTGTGCTGACGTTCTGGTCACGCTCCGCCGGGGCTCCCTCGGGTACCCCCGTGCCGGCCGGTGGAGGTGTGCTTTGGTGGGACTGGGCACTCATACCGTTAACGGTAGGCCGGGTCGCGCTCCGGCGGGTAGTGCTGAACCGGTCCGCCGTCCATCGAGACCGCAGCGGACATCTCGCCGGGGTCGGAGCCGGATTTTCGGTACGCCGATCGTCCGGATGATGTGAGCCGATCCGGATGGCGCCCGACCCGATCCGTCGCTCGGCGATCGGGTACTCGTGCGCGCCGTCATCCGTTCGCCGGGGTCGAGGGTCTGTGCCGGCTGCGTCCGGCAACTTCGGAAGGTTACCCAAGGGCTGGCCTTCCCGCTTCGAACGGGTTAACGCGGGCAAGCAATCGGTTGTGCGAGATCCGCCAAATCCGCCGTTACGTAACTTTCTGTCGCTGCCCGTTGACGGGGGTCCCGGACCCCGGGTAAGGGCCCGGGGCGGTGCGCCCGAGGGAGGTTCGGTCCGGGTGCGGACGTCATCGGTCACCGCAATCCCGGCCCGATATCCGCGTGTTCATCCGCCTCCTGCGGCAGGGATCGGGCGGCTCCCGGTGAGCCGGGACATCCGAGTCGACGCGGGTGACTCCACCAGGGTGCTGTAAGTGACCTCACATCCGGCCGATGTCGGCATTTTCGGCCCGATCGTCGATGCGGGTCCGCAATTGCGGTCGACGGCCGCGTCCACGGATTGTGAGTCGGGACCGCGTGCCGCGTGCTGGTCGGACCCGCGGTCGCCGGCGTGCCGGGTCGCCCATCCGACAGCCGCCGAGGACGCCGAGGGTGCCCCACGGCACGGGATCGGTGAGAGGCTGTCCCGGAGTGTTCCGTTCGTCGGCTCGCGGCGCACCGCCGGGACCGGCGGCAACGCGTCGATCGCGGCGCCGGCCGGCGCGGGAGATCTGCTCCCGGTGGATGAGGGAGGGGGAGGCGGCCATGACCTGGCCTCCGGAGCGGCCGGAACGGCACGGGCCGCCCGCGGGACGCCGCGCGGGGGAGGGCGGCGGCCGGCGACGTGATGCCCCCCGACGTGATGCCCCCCGGCCCGCCGCTGAGGAGAACTGGCCCGCGGGGCAGTGGCCGCGCCGCGACGCCGGGTCGCCTCCGCCCGCGGTGGACCGCCCGGCTCGTCCACGGGCCCAGCCGGGCGCCGGCGGCGGTTCCCGCGATCCCTACGGCGATCCCCGTTCGGGCCGTGATCCCCACGCCGGGCGTGATCCCCAGGCTGGTCGCGCCGCGCCGCCCGGCGGCCGTCGGGTTGCCGCTGCGCCCGGCCCGACCCGGCCGGACCTGCCGGAAACCGGCGAACCCGCGCCGCGCCACAGCTCGATCCGCCGCGGCGTCACCGCCGTCGCGGCGGTGCTCGCCGCGGTCGTGCTCGTTCTGGCCACCAGCGGCTGGGCCGTGCTGCGACACTACGACGGCCGGGTCCGACACACCCCCCTGACCTTCTCCGCCGGCGTGGACCGGCCGGCGTCCGCCGCCGGCGGCACCCAGAACATCCTGCTGGTCGGATCCGACACCCGGGCGGGGACCAACGGCGAGTTCGGGGTGGCCGAGGGGCAGCGGTCAGACACCACGATCCTCGCCCATCTCGACGGCAACGGTTCGACGACCCTGATCTCCTTCCCCCGCGACCTGTGGGTGCGGATCCCGGCCTACACCGACGCGCGGGGCGCCCAGCACGCGGCCCAGCGTTCCAAGCTGAACTCGGCCTTCTCCTACGGCGGCCCGTCCCTGCTGGTCGCGACCATCGAGGGCCTCACCGGGATCCGCGTCGACCACTACGTGCAGATCGACTTCGTCGGCTTCCAGGGGATGACCGACGCCCTGGGCGGGGTCACCGTCTGCATCAGGGAGCTGCCGGCCGAGCTGAGGGCGCGCGGCTTCGACAACCTGCATGACCACTACTCGGGGTTCTCCGGCCAGGTGGGGGAGAACCGGCTGAACGGCGCGCAGGCCCTGGCCTTCGTCCGCCAGCGGTACGGCCTACCGGAGAGCGACATCGACCGGATCCGCCGCCAGCAGCAGTTCCTGGGGGTCGTCTTCCAACGGATCGCCTCCACCGACACGCTGCTCAATCCGGCGAAGCTGATCGATGTGGTCGACGCCGCGACCTCGGCGATCACCCTCGATGACGGCACCTCCCTGGCCGATCTGCGCCTGCTGGCGGTCCGCATGCAGTCGATCGGTTCCGGTGGGGTCGCGTTCGCCACCGTGCCGGCCGCGGCCGGTCAACGCGCCGGGCAGAGCGTGCTGGTGCCCGATTCCGACCAGCTCGGTGCCTTCCTGAAGCCCTTCGGCGGTCGCGCCGCCGGGGTGAGTCCGGCGGGCGCGTTGCCCGCCGGTCCGGCCACCACCGCGGCCGTCCCGGTGTCCTGGTCCCGGCCGGCTGTGGCCGTGGGCGACGGAGCGCCGGTCAGCGCACAGTCGACTCCGGCCGCCGCCCCGGCGGGCGTCTCCTGCACCTACTGAGCAGGCCCTCGCCACAGCGGGGTCGTCGGCGTGGTGGGGCCGTCGTCGACGGCGCAACGCTCGAACGAGACGCCGCCGCCGGGGCCGGGCGGATCGGCCTCCCTGACGACCGGGCACGGGCCGTCACCGGTCGGCGAGCCGCCGCCGGCGGACTGACCGCCGGCGGAACGCGGATGCTCCGTGGAAGCCGGGCCGCCGACAGCAGCCGGGCCGCCGACAGCAGCCGGGCCGCCGGCAGCAGGCGGGTTGCCGGCGGGAGGCGGGCTGTCTGGGAAAGGCGGACTGTCGGCGGCGGGCGGACTGTCGGTGGGAGGTGAGGTGTCGCCGGTGGTGGGCCCGCCGTCCCGCCTCCTCCTGCGCTGGGAGGACTGCTCGTCCAGCGCCGCGTTGAGCTCGGCGCCCAGCAGTACCGCCAGAGCGGTGATGTAGAAGAACAACAGCGCCGCCACCGGCGCTCCCAGCGAGCCGTAGACCAGCTCGTGGCTGAACACGATCTCCAGGTACAGCCGCAGCACGTCGCTGCCGACCAGCCAGCACACCAGCGCCAGGGTGGCCCCGGGAAGCGCCCGCCACCAGGGCCTGCGCACCGGTAGGGAGAGGTGGTACAGCGAGGTCAGCATCGACAGCGCGACCAGCCCGACGACCGGCCAGAACAGCAGGGTCAGCAGATGGTCGACCGACGGGTGNTGGTCGGCGTCGAGAATCCGGGAGATCAGCCCAGGTCCCAGGATCAGCGCCGGCAGGATGATCACGCCGCTGGCGACCTGGGCGAGGAACAGCCCCAGCGCCACCAGTCGGCTACGCACCGCGGAGCGCTGGTCGCGCTGGCCGTAGGCGATGGTGATGGTGTTGACGAAGGTTGCCATCGCCGTCGAACCGGTCCACAACGACAGCACGAAGCCGATGGAGATCACATCCGGCCGACCGCGAGAGAGGATCTCGTCCACGGTGGGCCGCACCGCGTCGTCGACCACCGACTCGGTCAGCAGGTCACCGGCTCCGCGCAGGATGCTGTCCCGGATGCTGCTGAGGGCGTCCCCGCCGATGGCGTCGGCGACATAGCCGAGCGCACCGAGCAGGGACAGCAGCAACGGCGGCAGGGACAGCAACTGCCAGAATCCCGCCTCCGCCGCCAGGCCCAGCACCCGGTGGCGCCAGGCGTTGGCGAGCGTCGTGCGGGCCAGGCGCAGCGGCCCCCGGGGGACCCGGCGCTGCTGGCGGTCAAGACGGCGGAACATCGCGCTGCGCCGCACCTTCGCCTGGGCCACCGTGCGACGCTCCCGGGCGTGCGCCACCAGTTCCGGGTTGGCCTCGAGGACGACCCGGCGAAGCAGCACCGACCAGCGGCCCCGCGCCGGGCTGCGAGCCACGAGGGTGGACGCCTCCTTCCCCATGGCGGACACGGCCCCACCGTATGGCCTGGTGGAGTGCCTGGAGGTCAACGGCGCCCACACGGTGTCGGGGTAGATCCCCTGATTGGGGGAGGGGGCGGGGAAACGCTCGGTCTGACGTCACCGTGCCCGCTCTCCACCGTGACTGGGAGCAGCGAAAGGGGCACGCCACGTGGTCGTGGCATGCCCCTTTAATACCTGAGCGTAGGACTCAGGACACGCTGAGCTTGTCGGTCTCGTCGTGGTATTCGACGGCCATCTCACGCAGCTTGGAGTCGTGCGACTTGGCATGATGGCGGCAGAAAAGGAGATCCCCGCCGCCAGGCAGCACCACCCGCACGTATGCCTGGGCACCGCACCGGTCGCAACGATCGAGGTTGGTCAGCGTCGGCTTCGTGGTAGTCCCTGTCACATCTACTCCAACTGTGTTAGGCGGTCAGACGTTCCTGCTGACCATGTGACGGTTTACTCACAGCCGGCTCTCGTGGCGTCATTGCATCCAGAGCGGCGTGGTGTCCGCGGAGCTTCGGACCCGCGGACGGTTACTCGCCCCCGGCGAGCTACGGCCTGATCAGGGCCGTCGGGCGCCGAAGACGATGTCGTCCCATGCTGGCACTGACTTGCGTCCACGTCGACCGCCTGCGGGACGTTCCCCCCCACGGGTGCCGTTGTTCTGGCGGCTTCGTGACGCAGCGGGTGCACTCGACTTCTCTGCGGTCGACTCGTCGGTACCCTCCGTCGTCGAATCCTCCGGATCGGTAGAAGACGGCTCACCCTTGGCCGCTGGCGCCGACGCGCCTCGGCGTTGCCTGGCGGCGGTGGCGGGGGCTCCTTCCGCCGCGCTCGGGACCGCGGGGGAGCTCACCGCGGGTGTCTGGGCCGACTCCTCGGTGGGGGTGGCGGAGGCGCCGCCATCCGCGGATGGCGCTGCGGCGGCGGCATCGTCGGCCTGCCCCGGACGCCGGTCCGGGGGGGTGGCGACCGGCCTGGCCGGGCGGGTGGGTGCCCCGGCGGCGGCGCTCGGGCCGGCGGCCGCGGCGGGCGTCACGCCGGATCCGGCCGGCGACGTGGCGGAAGTCACGGCCGGCGCGCCGGCCTGGGCGACGGCGGCCCGGGGGGTTCCTCCCGTTCGTCCGGATCCGGCTGCGGCCGGTGCGCCCGGTCGGGACGACCGGGCGGCCGGGGCGGCGCGACCGGTGGCGGCTGCCGGCGGCGCGGCGGCGGTCCTGGTGCCGCCCGGCTCGGGGGCGACCCGGCGGCCGGTCCCGCGCGGCAGCGAGCCGACCCGGGTCGCCGCCGTCCGCCGCGGCGTCTGCGGCTCGGGGCGGCGCGCACCAGCCTCCTCGGCGGGCAGGGAAAGGTCAGGAGCCTCACCGGCCGCCTCGCCCCCCGCCGGGGCGGCCCAGGATTCGGCCGGCTCCGGCTCGGGCCGGGTCACCGGGCGGGTCGTGGCGGAGTAGTCGGCGGCCGGCTCGTCACGGCCGGCGGCAGGGCCCGGCTCCGGCACGGCGCGGAACGTCTCGGTCCGGGCCGGCTCGTCCCAGTGCTCCCGGGGCGCCGGCTGCCAGCGGCCGTCGGCACGTGCCGACGGGTGCCGCATCGTGGCGGCGGCCGGCGGCACGGCCGCGGGACGCTGCGGAGGCGTCCCGCCGCCACCGGACGGACGATCCTCGGCGGGGTAGGCGGCCGCCGGGGCGGCGGGAAAGGCGGTGGGCTGGACATGGGGCCGGACCATGGGCTCCTGCGGCGCCGCCGGGGGCGGGGCGGCGGCGACCGTCGGCTGGGCTGGCGTGGCGGGCAGCCCCTGGTCGGACACGAGCGTCAGCGCCGGACCCGCGGCCCGCAGCACGGGCGGCGCGGGCGGCGGCGGTGGGGGCTGCTCGGCGCTTTCCGGGGCGACCAGCGCCCGGGCGGCGTCGTCGTGGGGGCGGACCCGGCGCACGACCGGATCCCACGTCCAGCGGGCGCAGCGGCTGTCCGAGGTGAGCTGAACGAGCCAGATTCCGTCGACGCGGCGCCAGGCGTCCCACTGAGCGGCGGCGGGATTGTCCTGGGCGACGATCAGCCGGGCGTCGACGACCTCGCCGAGCGGCCGCCCGGGCACCCCGCCGGGGTCCTTGGGCAGCAGCGCCGCCCGGGCCTCCTGCACGACGCGGGCGCGCTCGGCCAGCACGGGACCCTCGTAACGCTCCACCCGCTCCACGGGTATGCCGGCGGCTCTGGCGACCTCCGCGGCGGTCTCCCCGGCGCGCAGCCGGGCCTGGATCTCCCGCGGGGTCAGCGCGCTTTCGGTGCGCACCTCGCTGCGGCGCATCCCGCGCAGGGCAGCCCGGAGCCGGTCGTCCACCGGCACTCGGAACTGCTCACCGTCGGTCCTGCCGCCTGCGTCCGCGAGCACGAGGTAGCCGCCGTCCTCGCTGAGTGCGACCGCCCTCAGCTCACGCATGGCGCCTCCTGTTCACTCGAAGCCGTACCGTGCCCGGGTCGGCATGCCGCGGCGCACATCTCGCCGGTCGGCCGACGAGCCTGCGAGCAGATCGGCATGACGCACCTGAACCCGCCTTCGGCCTGTGCGTCCCGGTAGGTGACACCCTGCCATCGATGCGGCCGGCTGGTGGGCTGACGGCGGACGACACGCACAGTCTGACCGAGTCGGGCCTGTCCGTCCGGGCCCGGGAGCCGGCCGGATGATCCTACGGCCGGCGGCCGCCGGGCGGGCGGGTCGCCGGTCCCCGCCGCCGCGTCGGGCGGGCCGACGGGCGCGGGCGGCTCTGATCGGCCAGGCCGGACAGCGCGGCGCCGACGATGCCCGCCTCGTTCTGTAGCTGTGCCGGTACCACTCGGGTGCGCAGGTCGAGCTGGTCGAGGAACTTGTCGGTCTTCTTGCTGACCCCGCCGCCGATGATGATCAGATCGGGCCAGAGCAGTGCCTCGAGCGTGTTGAGGTACCGGGTCACCCGCTTGGCCCACTTCTCCCACGACAGGTCCTCCCGCTCGCGGGCCGCGTCGGAGGCCTTCGTCTCCGCGTCGTGTCCCTGGATCTCCAGGTGCCCGAGCTCGGTGTTCGGGATGAGCTGCCCGTGCAGGAACAGAGCGGTCCCGATGCCGGNGCCGAACGTCGTCATGATGACCAGTCCGGCGGTGTCGCGGCCCGCCCCGAAGGCCATCTCCGCGATCCCGGCCGCGTCCGCGTCGTTCACCGTGGTGATGTCCGCCGCAGTGGCGGATCCGGGCGGCTGCGCCGGCACCGAGGTGGCATCCCCGTCGGTTCGGCCGAGGACGCCGGCGAGCAGGCCGACGATGTCGGTGCCGATCCAGGACGACGCGATGTTCGCCGCCGTCAGCGCCACGCCGTTCTTGACCACCGACGGCAGGGCGACACCCACCGGACCGGACCAGCCGAAGTGGCCGACGACCTCGGCGATGGTCGCCGCGACGGCGGCAGGCTCGGCGGGCTGTGGGGTCGGGATCCGCAACCGGGGCGCGGCCAGCGTGCCGTCCTCGATGTTGACCGGAGCGCCCTTGATCCCGCTTCCTCCGACGTCAACTCCGAAGACCTGCATTGCCCAGCCCCTCCCCGCGCCGAAAGTTCCCGCCTGTGGCGCCGGCGTCGCCGGCCCCGCGGTCGCGTGCGCGGACGGCGCCGCCCGCCGCACATGCGCGGCCGGGTGGGCCGGTCCATCGACCGCCGAGAGCTAAGTCTCGCAGGCCCGCTGACCACGGGCGCCGGCCGCCCGCCCGGCAGCCCCTTCGGCGCGCGACGGCCAGGGGCGGCGCGACGCCCCCGGCCCGCCGCCCGGCGGCGTCCGCGGGCTCGGCCGGGGCGTGGTTCGGTCGGCCCGACCGGGTCTGCCTTGCCGGCATCACCGGTCGGTCCGCCTGGCCGTCCGCCCCGGCCGAAGGGCCCGGTGGGTTGGGGCGCTTGGGCTCTATACGCTGGACCGGTGAGTCTTGTCGACACCCATGGTCGCGTTGCGACGGACCTGCGAGTGTCGCTGACCGACCGGTGCAATCTGCGGTGCGTCTACTGCATGCCCGCCGACGGCCTGCCCTGGCTGGCGCCGGCGCGTCTGCTGACCGACGACGAGATCGTTCGCCTGGTCGGCATCGCGGTGCGGCTGCTCGGCGTGACCGAGGTCCGACTCACCGGCGGTGAGCCCACCCTGCGGCCGGGTCTCGCGGCGCTGGTGGCCCGGCTCGCCTCCCTGCGGCCGCGGCCGGAACTCTCGCTCACCACGAACGGGCTCTCGCTCGTCCGGTTGGCCGAGCCGTTGCGCGCGGCCGGCCTGGACCGGGTGAACGTCTCCCTGGACACCCTGGAACCGACCCGCTTCGCCCGGATCACCCGCCGCGACAGGCACGGCGACGTGCTCGCGGGGCTGCGCGCCGCCGCGGCGGCCGGTCTTGCCCCGGTCAAGGTCAACAGTGTCCTCGTCCGGGGCGTCAACGACGACGAGGCTGCCCGCCTGCTGCGCTGGTCGCTGGCCGGGGGGTACGAGCTGCGGTTCATCGAGCAGATGCCGCTCGACGCCCAGCACGGTTGGCAGCGTTCGGCGATGGTCACCGCGGCGGAGATCCTCGCGGCCCTGCGCGCCGAGTTCACGCTGCGGCCCCTGCCGGGGCGGGGCAGCGCGCCCGCCGAGCTGTTCGAGGTCGACGGTGGGCCCGGTCGGGTCGGGGTGATCGGCTCCGTCTCCGCCCCCTTCTGCGCGGCCTGCGACCGGGTCCGGCTGACCGCCGACGGCCAGGTGCGCAACTGCCTGTTCGCCCGGGAGGAGAGCGATCTGCGCGCGGCCCTGCGCGCCGGCGCGGACGACGAGCGGCTCGCCGCGCTGTGGCGGGCCGCGGTGTGGGGCAAGAAGACCGGCCACGGGATCGGCGAGCGCGGTTTCCGGCAGCCGGACCGGCCCATGTCGGCGATCGGCGGATGACCGCCCCGCGGGCCGGCTGCAGCGCACTCGTGCTCGCCGGCGGTGCCGCCCGCCGCCTCGGCGGTCGGGACAAGCCGGCCGTCGTCGTCGGCGGCACCACCCTGCTCGATCGGGTGCTCGCCGCGGTCGCCGGCGCCGGCACCGAGCGCATCGTCGTCGTCGGCCCCCGCCGACAGCTCGCGGCGCCTCCCGAGGGCGGGGTGTGGTGGTGCCGGGAGGACCCGCCGGGCGGCGGCCCGGTCGCGGCGATCGCCGCGGGGCTGGCCGTGGTCGCCACCCCGTTCGTCGCCGTCCTCGCGGCCGACCTGCCGTTCCTCACCGGTCGGGAGATCGAGCTGCTGCGCCGCGGCGCCGAGGAGCCAGCGGCGCACGCCGCCGTCCTGGTCGACCCGGGCGGGCGGCGCCAGTACCTCGCCGCGGTCTGGCGTACCGCGAGGCTGCGTGCCGCGCTGCCGGCCGACCCGGTCGGGCGGCCGGTGCGCGGCCTGTTCACCGACCAGGTGGTGACGTCCGTGCGCGCGGACGCCCTCGCCTGCCTGGACTGTGACGCGCCCGCCGACGTGGCTCGCGCACGGCGATGGGCCGGCCGGGTCCGGCCGGGCACGATGTGACGATGACCTCCGCTCACACCCCGCCCCCCGGGGACAGCCCGCCGCCCGGTGGTGGCGGCGACGTCCTGGACCGATGGCTCGCCCAGGTCGGCGCCGAGCTCGGTCTGGAGATGACGGGCGTCGACGTCGCCGCGATCCTCGATCTCACTCGGGACGTCGCCCACGGGGTCGCGCGCCCGGCGGCGCCGCTGACCGCCTTCCTGGTGGGACTCGCGGCGGGCCGAGACGCCGCCGTCGGCGGCACCGACACGGTGGCGGCGGTCCGTGCGGTGACGGCCGCCGTGCACGGTCTGCTTGACCGGCAGGCGGTGCTCGACCGGCGGGCGGACGAGACCGCTCAGCCCATCCGGCCGGGGCCCGCCTCGTCGAGGTAGCCGCGCATGTCGATCGCCATGGTGCGCACCGCGTCCTGGTCGGGCTCCTCGTACTGCTCGCCGCCGCTCGTCGCCCGGGCGTAGCCGAAGGTCAGCCGGGGCAGCACCTGCGTCGGGGTGTCGAGGTCGTCGGCCCACTCGGGCTCGTCGCCGGTGAAGGCGGCCGGGCCGGAGGGCAGGTCGTCCGCGCCGGGCGCGGCCGTCACGACGGCCCAGTCGATCACGCCGAGCACGATGATCGCCGCCAGCGCGGGCACGGCCGCGATCGGGTTCCACGCCGTCAGCCCCACCAGGGCGAACACCGCGACCACCGTCAGCCCCCCGACGAGGTGACGTCGAGTGGGACGAAGCGCAGGAACCTTTCGACCACGCCGATAGTGCGCCATACCGACAGTGTGCCCCACGGTCGGCGTGTCCTGATGTGGTCGGTCGGGCCCGCGGGGTGTGGAGCCGGCTCCGGCCGGGAAATCGACCGGCACGCTCGTCCGATGGGTGAGGCCCGGTGTGGGTGAGCGGGAACGTGGGTCGCGTCCCACCGATTCGGCCGAGGCCTTCCGGGTATCCACCATGGACCTGACCGGCGCGACGCGACCCCGCGGCGATGCTCGCCGGACCCGGGTGACACCCGGGCCGACGACCGGGCCGGCACGGGACGGTGATTCTGGCCGCCCGAAAGTTCGGCCGCGGGGCGTCGGACCGGCCGGCGGGAGCCCTCCGTGGGCAGGTGGCGCGGTTGCGCGTGACGGTGGCGCCGCCGGTCGAGGCCCGACAGCGGAGGGNATGGAGCCTCACCCTTTTTGGTGAAGGTTGTGCACGTCGGGCGGCTTCTGGNCCACACTTTTCGGAGGAAAGCGATATGGACCCATGGCCCGGCGCCGCACCATGCGTTCGACCTTGCGAGGCGGGAGGTTTGCCGTGGCGGCTCGACGTCGGACGACCCGTCCGCGCCGAAAGTCTCTCCCAGGCACCCTGCTACTGCTCACGGTAGCGGCGGCGGTGCTTTTGGTCGGCGGCTGCGGCTCGCCGAGTTACGAATATGTGACAAACAAGAAGGACGGCGCGTTTCTCCGGGTTCCGAACGGGTGGAATCACCAGGAGATGCCCGGCCCGGCCCTGTTCGGTATCGATGCCCGCAACGTCAGTCCCGAGATGCTGCAGGGGTTGATGTCGCGGGAATGGGTCGTGGGCATCGACGCGGCCCGGCGATTCGACGACTCGCGCCTGCTCGTCCCGGACGCCACCCTGCCCAAGGGGTTCGCGCAGGTTCGCCACCTGCTGCCGGAGGAGGCGAACGCGGTGTCGACCAACGACCTGCGCAACTTCGTCCTGTCGGTGGACGACGCGGTGGCCGCGCAGGAAAAGGCCGTGCGCCAGGACCCCTACGGCGCCCGGCTGACGCCCGACTTCCTGCTGCTGGCGGACGAGGTCGTGCACAAGAAGGACGGCGTGCACGGGGTGCACCTCGTCTACCAGGTGCAGACCGACGCCGGCCTGGTCACCATCGACCAGACGAGTCTGCTCGACAACGGGCAGACGGTTCTCNACCAGCTCATCCTCGCGTGTTCGTCGCTGTGCTATGCGCAACACGCAGACCAGATCGGCGATGTGGCCAAGTCCTTCACGATCGAGCCGACGGACCGAGGGCAGTAGGGATGGGCGTGATGGACCACGCAGACGGGATCCGCGCGGACGGGATCCGCGCTGACGGGCCGGACGGCCCTGTGCCGCCCGGCGGGCCGACGGCGTCGACTGCGACGGCGCAGCCGGAGACGACGGCCAAGGGCGACGGGAAGCCGCGCCGCCGACCGCTCCCGCTGTGGGACCGGGTGAAGTTCCTGATCCTGCTCGGCGCCGTGTTCCTGTTCGTGGTGGCTGCGGACGTCTCCGGCGATCCGCTGATGACCTGGGGCGACGCGTTCCGGATCCAGGCCAGGAAGAGCGCCTGGGTGCTCGTCCTGTTCGGCCTTGAGGTGCTGCATCAGCTCCACATGCTCATCGCCGAGCGGTGGTCGGCCTACCACGTGTTCTGGACCGACCGGGTCTTCGGCCGGGCGGAGCGCCGGATGCTGCGGCTCAACGACTGGAACCGCTACCGGCTCAGCCGCGCGGCGAAGTGGGTCGTGGCGCTCGCCCTCGCCCTGTTCGTCTACGCCCGGCTGTCCCACACCTCGGTCTTCGACGCGCTCGTGCAGGTGCCGGGTGATCTGTGGAAGGCCATCCCGTTCGTCCTGCAGATCGTCCTGCTGATGGTCCTGGTCGTCGGCCAGTTCGTCGTCATGTTCTGGTTCCTGTCCAAGGGCGGGGTCGACACCTACTTCCCGGAGGACATCACCACCCGCTTCGCCGACGTGTGGGGTCAGGACCACGTCGTCAGCCGAGTACAGGAGAACGTCTTCTACCTGGAACGGCCCGAGGAGATCGAGAGTCGCGGCGGGCACGTGCCCGGCGGCATCCTGCTGTGGGGGCCGCCCGGCACCGGCAAGACGCTCATCGCGGAGGCGGTGGCCGGGGAGACCGGCAAACCCTTCGTGTTCGTCGACCCGGGCGCCTTCTCGGCGATGTTCATCGGCGTGGGCATCCTCAAGGTGAAGTCGCTGTTCCGCAAGCTGCGCAAGCTCTCGCTGCGCTACGGCGGCGTCATCGTCTTCTTCGACGAGGCCGACACGCTGGGCAGCCGCGGCGCGCTGAACGGCGGCTTCGGTGGGATGGGCAGCGGGGCGCGGTCGTGGTTCGCCCGCCAGGGCGCGCCCGCGGCCGGGGCGTCCCGGATGGCGTCGGGCATGGCCGGATCGGGCCCGGCGGGACGCCTCGCCGACCCGTTCGGCGCGCGGGGCGACGGCGGATCGCGTGACCTGTGCAACGGCCTGTCCTACCTCAGCTCCGCCGCCCGCTCGGAGATCACCCGGGAGCAGGCGCGGGAGCAGTTCGTGATGGGCGGTGGTGGCGGCGGGTTCGACGGCACCCTGCAGGCGCTGCTCACCGAGATGTCGGGGCTGAAGAAGCCGCGTGGGTTCCTCAACCGGGTGGTGCGCCGCACGCTCGGCATGCGTCCGAAGCCGCCGCCGAAGTACCGCATCCTGGTGATGATGGCGACGAACATGCCGCAGTCGCTGGACGAGGCGCTGCTGCGTCCCGGCCGTATCGACCGCCAGTACAAGGTCGGCTACCCGAGCAAGGAGGGCCGGATCCGCACCTTCGAGGGGTACCTCGCGAAGGTGCGCCACGAGCTCACCCCAGAGCAGATCGACCGGCTTGCCATCATGAGCCCGGAGTCCACCGGCGCGACCATCAAGGACACCGTCAACGAGGCGCTGGTGCAGGCGGTCAAGGACGGCCGCGAGGTGATCACCTGGCAGGACATGCTCCGGGCTCGGGTGATCAAGGAGTACGGCCTCGCCGACGACCACGAGCACATCGACCGGGAACGGCACAGCATCGCCCTGCACGAGGCGTGCCACGCCGTCGTCGCCTACCGGATGCAGCGCGGTCGCGTGATCGATCTGGCGACCATCGAGCGGCGCGGCGGTGTTGGCGGCTTCGTGGCCCACGTCGCCGTCGAGGACCGGATGTTCATGTGGAAGTCCGAGATCGAGATCCAGGTGATGGTCTCGCTGGCCTCCCTCGCCGGGGAGCGGATGTTCTTCGAGGGAGACAACACCGTCGGGGTCGGCGGCGACCTGCGCAGCGCCACCCTGCTCGTCGCCAACTTCATCTCCTCGGCGGCGATGGGCGAGACCCTGGCCTCCCGGCTGTCCATGCTCGAACAGCAGATGGGTAACGCCTCCATCGACGCCGACCGGCCCTTCGGCGAGCAGGTCGAGGTCAAGCTGCGCGAGCTCTACGAGCGCACCGAGGCGGTGCTGGGCGCGAACCGTCGGGAGATCCTCGCCCTGACCCACGCCCTGGAGACCCACAAGACGATCACCGGCGAGGATGTGGAAGCCATCATGGAGGGCCGCACGGGGCCCACCGTCGACGGCCGTCGATACCACGAGCCGGACTTCCTCAACGTCGCCGAGCGCTACCATTCCGACGCCGTGCGGGCGCATCGCGGCCAGACCCGGGAGCTGCACAAGCTGCCCGAGCTCGGCCGCGCGGCGGCGAGCAGCTCCGCCGAGGCGGCAGGGTCGTCGTTCACGGTCCCGGCGGCGGCCCCGCCGACCCCACTCGCCGGCCGGCCGTCGGCCACGGGTCAGGGCCAGGAGGCCCCCGGCAACTAGGTCGAGTGACCGCTGAGGGTCATTCGATCGCCTTCGCCCGCCCCGCTCTGCCCCGTGCCGGGGGCTGGGTGTCGGCGGCCGGGGAGGGGCGTAGCGAGGCGAGGGCGAACACGGCCGCGGCGAGGGCCGCGCCGGCGGCGAGTAGCAGGCCGGCGCGCGGGCCGAAGGTCTGCGCGACCCAACCGGCGATCGGCCCGCCGAACGGGGTCGTGCCGAGGAACGCCACCGACCACAGCGCCAGCACCCGCCCGCGCATGGCCGGGTCGGCGGAGAGCTGCACGGTCGCGTTCCCCGTCGAGATGAACGCGACGCTCGTCCCGCCCACCAGCACGAGCGCGGCCAGCTCCAGCTCGATGGAGGGCGCGGCGGCGGCGAGCAGGAACGCGATGCCGAAGGCCCCGGCGATCACTCCGAGCGGCCGGACGCCGATGCGGCGGCGACGGGCCACCAGCAGCCCGCCGATGACCGCGCCGGCTCCCATGGCGGAGGTCATCATGCTGTAGGTCGCCGCGTTGCCGCCGAAGGTCTCCCGCGCCACCAGCGGCAGCACGACCTGGAACTCGTACGACAGCGCGCCGATGACCAGCATCATGATCAGCGGAATGCGCAGCGCCGGGGTGCGTCGGACGTAGGCGAAACCGGCCCGTAGCTGCCCCGGCGCCCGGTGCACCGGCGGCCTCTCGTACAGCGCCGAGGTGTCCATGCGGTGCAGGGCGACCAGCACCGCGCCGAACGACGCCGCGTTGATCAGGAAGCACCCGGCCGTGCCGACGGCCAGGATGACCACGCCCGCGATGGCCGGTCCGACGATGCGGGCCGCGTTCACCGTCACCGAGTTCAGGGTGATCGCGTTCGGGAGGTGATCGGAACCGACCATCTCCTGCACGAAGCTCTGCCGGGCCGGGTTGTCGACCGCGCTGCACAGGCCGATGAGCGCCGCGGCCACCGCGACCATCCACAGCCGGGCGGTGCCCGTCAGATCCAGCACGCCCAGGGCCAGCGCGGCGAGCCCGGAACCGACCTGGGTGATCATCAGTAGCTGTCGTCGGTTGGTCCGGTCGGCGATGAGGCCGCCGTAGGGCCCGAAGAGCAGCACCGGCAGGAACTGTGCGGCCGTCACCAGGCCGAGGGCGGTTCCCGAGGCGCCCAGCGACAGCACCAGCCAGCCCAGGGCGATGGTCTGCATCCAGGTCCCGCACAGCGAGACGACCTGCCCGGTGAGGAAGCGGCGGAAGTTCGGTATCCGCAGGGCGGCGAAGGTGCCGCCGCTCGGTGCGGCCACCACGGCTGATCCAGCCGTGGCACTGGTACCGGGGTCCGGCCGGTCCGGCTCCGTCGCCGGGGGCCGGCCGGGACTGTCGACCTGCAGGGACATGCACACACCTCCAGGCGGATCAACGCCTGGCGGCGAATCGTTATTTCGCAACAGGTAAACATCTTGCCCGATGGTGACGGAGCTGAGTCGGCGGTTGGCTTTCGCCGCAACCCGCTCTACTATGCGAACATACGTTCGATTGATGCGCCGTGGGGTGGGCAGAGTTCCGCCCGAGTCCGGTGCGGTGCATCGGTGCGGGAGGGGTTGGTGATCGTGATCGATGTCGAGGCGTTGCTGGGCGGGGTCGTCGCCGTCGACGCGCGCGAGCTGCCCGATGCGGAGGTCGCCCTGCTGGTCGTCGACGTCCGCCGGCTGGTCGACGCCACCGACGCGCTGTGGATCCGGCTGCTGGCCGAATTCGACCGGCGCGGGCTGTGGCGGCTCGACGGTGCGCGGTCGGCCGCGGCCTGGCTGCGGCGGGAATGCCGGCTGGTGCACCCCACGACGGCCACGGCACTGGTGGTCGCGCGTGCCGTCGAGGCGCTGCCGGCCTCCGGTGAAGCCTTCCGCGCGGGCAGTCTCAGCTTTGAGCACATGCGGGCGATCGCGCCCGCCGCCGCACCGGAGCGGCGTGAGGTCGCCTTGCGGGCGGATCCGATCTTCGCCCGCGCCGCCCTGTGGATGAACCCGCGGCAGATGAGCAACGTCGTGCGCACCTGGATGCAGTTGGCGGACGGATGAGTGCCACGATCGGGCGGTACAGACGCAGGGGAAGACGGTCGGGGGCGGAACGGTCTCCGGCTCGGACCCCGGGTCAGGGGAGTCCGAGGGTACCGGGAGACGGGGCGCGGTGGCCCCGGTGGCCGCTACAGCGGGATGTTGCCGTGGACGTTCTTGTCGGCGCGGGCGTCGGCGAGCGCGCTGGCCAGCGCGGAGGCGACAGCGCCTCGGGTCGCGGCCGGGGTGACGACGGCGTCGATCACACCCAGCTCGACGGCCCGGTCGATGCCGCCGACGGTGCGGATGTGCTCCTCGGTGAGCTCCGCGAGCACGTCCGGTCGGCGCTGGGCCGGCACCTCGGCCAGCTTGCGCCGGTGCAGGATGCCGACGGCGGCCTCCGCGCCCATGACGGCGACCTGCGCCGTCGGCCACGCGAACACGGCCGTCGCCCCGAGCGAGCTGGCGTTCATCGCGATGTACGCGCCGCCGTAGGCCTTGCGCGTCACGACGGTGACCCGGGGCACGGTGCACTCGGCGAAGGCGTAGAGCAGCTTCGCCCCGCGGCGGACGACGCCCTCCCATTCCTGCCCGACGCCCGGCAGGTAGCCGGGCACGTCGACCAGGACGATCAGCGGCACGCCGAACGAGTCGCACATGCGCACGAAGCGCGCCGCCTTCTCGGCGGAGGTGGCGTCGAGGCAGCCGCCGCGGCGCAGCGGGTTGTTCGCGACCACCCCGACGGTGCGGCCACCGAGCCGGCCGAGCGAGGTCACGATGTTCGGGGCCCACTTCGGGTGCAGCTCGATGCCCTCGCCGTCCAGCACGGCGTTCACCAGCGGCCGCACGTCGTAGGCCCGCCGCGGGTTCTCGGGCAGCAGCTCGGCGAGCTCGCGCCCGGCGACCTGGCCGATGTCACGCTGGTCGGCGAGCAGCACCGCGAGCGCGCGGGTCCGCTCGATCGCCTCGTCCTCGGAGTCGCAGGTCACGTGCACGACTCCGCTGCGCTTGGAGTGCACCTCGGGGCCGCCGAGGCTGGTGGCGGTGCACTCCTCGCCTGTCACCGATCGCACCACGTCCGGGCCGGTGACGAAGACCTTCGCCTCGGGCCCCATGATGACGATGTCGGTCAGCGCAGGGCCGTAGGCAGCGCCGCCCGCCGCCGCGCCGAGCACCAGCGAGAGCTGGGGGACACGGCCGGAGGCCCGGACGGTCGCGGCGAAGATCCGTCCGACACCGTCGAGCGAGGCGACGCCTTCCTGCAGTCGGGCGCCGCCGGAGTGCCAGATGCCGACGACCGGGCAGCCGAGCCGGACGGCGGACTCGATGGCGTGGACGATGCGGGCGCAGCCGTCGCGCCCCATCGCCCCACCCTGTACGGTCGGGTCGGTGGCGAATGCGACGACTTCGTTCCCGTCGACGAGGCCCTGGCCGGCGACGACCCCAGAGGTGTCGCCGGCTGCGAACAGGGACACCGTGTCGGCGTCGAAGAACCGGCCAAGCCGGGCCTCGGGTGTGCGGGGGTCAACTCGGTCGATCGTGGACAGACTCACCGTGCGTCTCCTTGCCTGAACGGCGTCGGACCGGTTCATCGGCCGACGCGCGACCACCTGGGGTACGCGCCGGCACCCGCGAGACACTCGGTCCGGCGACCATGGGCGCCCGCCGCACCGGCGGGCGGTGCCGTGGCGGCGGTGGGGCGGCCGGCGTCACGGCGACATCTAGGTGACTGCGATGGGCGGATCTGGTGCAGCGCTCAGCGGCGGAGCAGGGGTGGTGCTGAGCCAGGCGGGCACCCGTTCGGTGCCTCACCGCCGTCGCTGTGGCCGGCGGATCCGGATCCGCGCCTGGCTGGGCGCGGCATGCGGCTCCGCCGGCGTCCCGACGGTGACGGCCGGGTGCCCGGCCGGTACGGGGCGGCGTGGGCCGTCCCCGCGGCGGGGTCGTCAGACCGTGAAGGCCAGACAGACGTCGTGGCCGCCGAAGCCGAACGAGTTCGACAGGGCCGCGCCCGTGCCGATCTTGCGGTTGTCGATGCTCACGACATCGAGCGCGATCTCGTCGTCGAGGGCGTCGAGGTTGCGGGTCGCCGGGACGATCCGCTCGCGCAGGGCCAGGATGCTGACCACCGCCTCCACCGCGCCGGCCGCCCCGAGCAGGTGACCGGTCATCGACTTGGTCGACGTCACCGCGACCTCGTCGATGTGGTTGCCCAGCGCGGAGCGCAGGGCCACCGCCTCAGCCACATCACCCGACGGGGTCGACGTGGCGTGTGCGTTGATGTGGATGATGTCGGTGGGCTCCAGCGACGCCGAGCGCAACGCGGCACGAACGGCCCGCGCGGCGCCGGCACCGGTGGGATCCGGCGCGGCGATGTGGTAGGCGTCCGAGCTGATCCCGGCGCCCGCCAGCGTGCCGTGGACCCGCGCGCCGCGGGCGGCGGCGTGCTCGGCGGCCTCCAGGACCAGGATCGCCGCGCCCTCGCCGAGCACGAAGCCGTCCCGCGCCTTGTCGAACGGGCGGGACGCCGTCTCCGGCGTGTCGTTGCGGCGGGACAGGGCCTGCATCTGGGCGAAGCCGGCTATCGGCAGGGCCGCGATCGCGGCCTCGGTCCCGCCGGCGATGACGACGTCCGCCCGACCGGCCCGGATGATGTCCAGCCCGAGGGCGATGGCCTCCGAGCCGGACGCGCAGGCGCTGACCGGGGCGTGCACGCCCGCCTTGGCCTTGAACTCCAGGCCGACCGTGCTCGCCGGTCCGTTGGGCATGAGCATGGGCACCACGTGCGGCGAGACCCGCCGGGCACCCTTCTCCCGCAGCACGTCGTGCTGGGTGAGAAGGGTGATCACGCCGCCGATGCCGGAGGCTACGCAGGCCGCGAGGCGCTCCTGGTCGACGTCGGGCGAGCCCGCGTCGGCCCACGCCTCGCGGGCGGCGACCAGCGCCATCTGCTGGCTGCGGTCGAGGGTGCGTGCCTCGACCCGGCCCAGCGGGAGTTCTGCCGCGAGCGGCGCGCCGATCTGGACCGGAAGTTGCTCGATCCATTCCTCGGTGAGCCGCCTGGCGCCGGAGCGGCCCGCGAGCAGACCCGCCCACGTCGAGGCGACATCGCCACCGAGGGGAGTGGTTGCCCCGAGGCCGGTGACGACGACCTGCCTTGGGGTTGTGGTCACGCCGCCACACCAGCCCGCTGGATGTACGAGACCGCGTCGCCGACGGTCTTGAGGGACTTCACGTCGTCGTCCGGGATCTTCACGGAGAACTTCTCCTCCGCGGCGACGACCACCTCGACCATGGACAGCGAGTCCACGTCCAGGTCGTCGATGAAGGTCTTCTCGGGGGTGACGTCGGCGGGGTCGACACCGGCGACCTCTTCGAGGATGACGGCGAGACCGGCGAGAATGTCCTGGGACACGGTGGTTCCTCCTGTGGGATCTGGGCTCTGGTGGCGGCGGTGGCTGCGCGCGATCAGGCGATCGTCGCGGGCGTGCGCCGGGGTGCTGGTACCTGGGACAGGGGTGTGGCGGGCCCGGTCATCGGACCGCCGGGGGCGCGGCGCGCGGACATCCGCGCCGCGAGGTCAAGCAAGGTCACGGGCATCGCACGACCTGCCCGCAGTAGGTCAGGCCGGCGCCGAAACCGAACAGCAGCACCGGGTCGCCCCGGCGGATCTCGCCGGTGTCGAGCAGGCGGGCGAGCCCCAGCGGAATGCTCGCGGCGGAGGTGTTGCCCGAGTCGACGACGTCGCGGGCGACGGCGGCGTTCGTGGCGCCGATGCCCGTCGCGAGTGCCTCGACGATCCGCAGGTTGGCCTGATGCGGAACGATACCCGCGAGCTCGTCGGGCGCCACGCCGGCCCGTTCGCAGATCTGCCGCACGGTCGGCACCAGGGAGATCGCCCAGCGGAAGACCGCCTGGCCTTCCATGCGGAACATGTTGTCCCCGTAGCCGGGGACGCGAATCACCTCCGGCCGGGAGCCGTCGTGGCCCCAGACCGCCGGGCCGATCTCGTCGGTCTCGGCCGCGCCGATCACGGTCGCCCCGGCGCCGTCGGCGAGCAGGATGCAGGTGCTGCGGTCATCCCAGTCGGTGTAGTCCGACAGCCGCTCGGTGGCGACGACGAGGACGTGGCGCACGCTGCCGGCGCGAACCATGTCGGCGGCCGTCGACACCGCGTAGCTGAACCCGGCGCAGGCGCCGTTGATGTCGAACGCGCCGGCCTGGCCGGCCCCGATGCGGTGGGCGATCTGCGGCCCGGCGCCGGGGATCTGCGAGGGCGAGGTACAGGTCGCGCCGATGACGAGGTCGATGGTGTCCGCCGTCAGGCCGGCGGCCGCGAGCGCCTTCTCCGCGGCGGCCGCGCCCATGGCGACGGTCGTCTCCTCCTCGTCGGCGATCCGCCGGGTGGCGATGCCGGTGCGGCTCTGGATCCACGCGTCCGAGGTGTCGACCCGCTGGGCGATCTCGTCGTTGGTGACGACCCGCGCCGGGCGGTAGACGCCGAGCCCGAGCATCCGGGCTCCGCCCGTGGCGCTCACGCCCGCACCCCGACGAGGGCCGCGTCGCCTGCCGGCAGCGCGTCCGGCGGCGTCCGCGGCGCTGGGCTCGCCGGCGCCTGGCTGAGGTGGTCGGTGCCGACGTGTTCGGCGATCAGGTCGCGCGCGGCGGGCAGGTCGTCCGGGCTCTTCACGGCGAGGATCTTCACGCCGGGCAGTTCGCGGCGGGCGATTCCGGCCAGGGTGCCGGCCGGTGGCAGCTCGATGACCGCGGTGACACCGAGCTCCCGCAGTGTCGCCAGGCACAGGTCCCACCGCACCGGCGCGGCGACCTGGGCGACGAGTCGGGAGACGAGATCGGCCGGGTCCGTGACGATCGCGCCGTCGGCGTTGGACAGGGTCGCCACCCGGGCCACGGCCGGCCGGATGCCGCCGGCGACGGCGTCGAGCGCGTCGCGCGCCGAGGACATGTGGTGGGTGTGGAAGGCACCGGCGACGGACAGCGGGCGCAGCCGGACGCCCGCGGGCGGCTGCGCCGCGAGCCGGGCGAGGTCCTCCGTCGTGCCGGCGGCGACGATCTGGCCGGCGCCGTTGCGGTTCGCCGCAGTCAGACCGAGCTCGTCCAGCCGGGCGGTCACCGCCTCCGGCTCCCCACCGAGCAGCGCCGTCATTCCGGTCTCGGTCCGCGCGGAGGCCTCGGCCATCGCGCGGCCGCGCAGGGCCACGAGGACCAGGGCCTCCTCCGCCGAGAGGATGCCGGTGAGGGCCGCGGCGGTGATCTCACCGACGCTGTGGCCCGCCAGGACGAGCGAGGTGGTACCGACCGGGGCGGCGACCGGCAGGCCGAGCTGTTCGGCGGCGATGAGACCGCTGGCGACGATGAGCGGCTGAGCGATCGCCGTGTCCCGGATCGTCTCGGCGGGCGCCTCGCACCCGACCTCCAGCAGATCGATGCCGGCCGCGGCCGACCACCAGCGCAGCCTTTCCTCCGCCCCGGGGAGGCCACGCCAGGCGCGGAGCTGTCCGGGGGTCTGTGCACCCTGGCCGGGTGCGAGGATCGCGAGCACGTGACTACCTAACCCTTCGCGAGGACTACTTGTCGCTGGCGGCCACTCACCGATGTCCCGACCGGGCGTTGTAGATGGCCTACAAACCGATCTGCCGTCACCGTGAATTCGTTCGTGCTGCGGGCATCGGGCCGGATTCGCGTGACAGGCCAGCAGAGTGGCCTGATGTGACCGTTCTCGCACTGGGGTGCGACGACTCCGGAGCGATGCACCCGATCATGTTTTCCCTGTAGATAACGCACCGTCGAGGCGTCCCAGGACGAGCGCAACATGCAGGATGAAACGCTCCCGGTGATCCGCCGGGTCGAGACCGCAGACCTCCGCGGCCTTCCGTAGCCGGTAACGGACAGTGTTGGTATGGAGATAGAGGGCTCGGGCCGTGGCCTCCAGGGACGAACCGAAGTCGAGGTATGCCCCGGCGGTCTCCAACAACGGCGTGCCCGCGTCGCGCAGCGGCAGATAGACCTCCTCGACAAGCGCCCGCCGGGCGTCGGCATCCCCGGCCAGCGCCAGTTCCGGCAGCAACGCCCGGGCCTGAACCGGCCGGGGCGCGGCCGGCCAGGCGGCGACGACGTCGGTCGCGGCGAGCGCCACCCGAGCCGCGCGCGGCGCGCCGGTCAGGTCGGCGACGACCGGGCCGACGACGACCGGCCCCGGACCGCAGGCGGGCAGCAGCGCCCGGGCCGCGTCGAGCGCGGTGTGCACCGCAGTGCCGGGCTGCCGGCCCGGCGCCGGGCCGCTCGGCGTGCCTGCGCCGGTGGGGCCGCCAGCGGTCGCGTTGTCGCCGGCCGCGGTGGCGGTCGCCATCCCGTCGGGTCGGCCGGTGCTGTCGGAAGTGGCGAACCGGCCGCCGACCACCATCACCAGCCGGTTGTGATGGACCCCGGCGAGCACCTCCAGCTGGGCCGCCCGGGCCAGCCGGTGCACCTCGTCGACCACCGCCTCCGGCGCGTTGCCCTCGGCCCCGCCGACGATGACGGTCACGGCCGGCGGGTTGCGCCAGCCCACCGCCGCCGCCCGTGACGGCAGCGCCCGGTCCACCTCGCCGCGCACCACGTGATCGACGACCAGCGCCTCCAGCCGGGCGTCCCAGGCGCCGCGCTCCTCGGCGGCGCGGGCGTAGACGACCGCCCCGGCGAAGGCGATGTCGCGGGAGTAGCGCAGGACGTCGGCGAGCAGCCGCAGCTCGTCCTCCGGGCCGGCCATGTTCGGCACCTCGGCCTCGATCGCCTCCACCGCGACCCGGACCAGATCGACCAGGCGGCGGAAGGTCACCGCCCGCACGAGCTCGCGTGGGGCGACCCGGAAGACGTCCTCCGACAGTTGCCGGGCATGCTCGGGCCGCCGGCACCACTCGACGAACGAGGAGATACCGGCCTGCACCACGAGTTGGATTCCGGCCCGATGGCTCGCCGACATGGCCGGAAACCAGGGCAGGACCTCGCTCATCCGCGCCGCGGCCCGGGAGGCGAGCATCCCGCTGGAGCGTTCGACCCGTCGGACCACGTCCTCGCCCGTGCGGCCGACAGTCGCCGATCCCGACCCATCGCCGGTCTGGACACCCGTGCGCAGGCTGTCCAGCGGGGGGATGCGCTGGTCCGGGTAGTCGTCGAGGGCGGGTAGCTCGCCCGGGGCCGCGGTGCCGAGGGCGGGGGTGCGCACGCCGCGCCTCGCCCGCCCGCGCGCGGCGATGCGGCGTCGCGCGGCCGCCCGATCGGCCTCGGCCGGCGTGGGGTCGCCGTCCCCGTCGCCCGCCGAGGCAAAGGGACCGTCCGCCGGGGCGCGTGGTTCGCCTGATGGGGCGCGTGAATCGTCCGAGTCGAGCAGGCTGTCCGGCGAGTCACCTGGGCCGTCCGGTGGACGGAGTGGGTCGGCCGGCGCGGCGGGTGAGCCGTGGAGTGGGGCTTCTCGACCGTCCGGCGCGGCAGGCGGGGGCGCGGCGCGCGGTGCCGGCGGGCCGCTGCCGGGCGTTTTCGCTGGTCGCGGGGATCCGCTGCCGCGCCTGCCCGTCCCGTCCGACGGGTCCGAGGGGATACCTGCCACGTCCGCCAGCATGCCTCAGCCCTCCGCCCGGGATGTGGATTGTCGTTCCCGAACGGTGGTCCGGACGGGCCGGTGACGCGGGTGAGCGGGTGTGTTCACGGTCGCGCCGGCCACGCCCGATGGTGCCTGTGCGGGGCGTCGGCCGCGAGCAGCCCGCTGTGCGGCGTGTCCGGCCCAAGGCCGGCGGACCGGGCGGGCTCGACGGGGTGGGTGCACCGGGGGATGCCCCGCGCGCCCGGCCACGGGTACCGGCGATGCTTGAGGGCATGCGTGAGGTGAGCATCCAGGGTGACGCGATCCGGCTGGGCCAGTTCCTCAAGCTCGCCGACGTCGTCGGCGTCGGGTCGGAGGTGAAGGGGCTGCTGGCGGGCGGCCTGGTGCGGGTCAACGGAGAGGTGGAGAGTCGCCGCGGGCGTCAGCTCGTCCCCGGCGACGAGGTCGTGGTGCCGGGGGAGCGGCTGCGGGTGGGCTGAGGAGACCGACGGCGCGGGCGGTCTGGTCAGAGCTGGTCGGAGTAGGTGTCCGCCCAGTCCCGGACCTTCGTCACGTACGCCTGGGTCTCGCCGATGTCGGGGATGCCGCCCGCGAGACGCACGGCGTCCGGCCCGGCGTTGTAGGCGGCGAGGATCAGCGAGACGCGGTCCCCCGGCAGGTGAGCGACCTGTTCGGCGAGCCGCGATTCGTAGTACGCGGCGGACAGGATGGCGTCGCGGGGGTCCAGCGGATCCGCCACACCGTCCTCGTTGCCGTCGAGCCCGAAGGCCGCCCAGGTGGTGGGCAGGAACTGCATGATGCCGCGGGCACCGGCATGCGACACCGCCCGCGCGTCGAACTTGCTTTCGACGCGTGCCTGCGCGGCGAGCTGGGCGGGGGTCAGGATGCCGTACGCGGTGGCGGCCGAGCGGAACACCGGGATCAGGTCGTCCGGCACGCGGTGGGTCCGCCGCAGGATGCCGCAGCTCGCCACCAGCGTGACCGCGAGCAGAACGGCCAGGACCGCTCGCAGGGACACCCGGTGGTACATGTGCGCATCTTCCCCCGGCGGCGGTGGGGTCGGTGGGGTCCGGTCAGTCATGGCAGTCCGGACGGTCCGCTGCCGGCGTGGACTAGGCGACCAGGCTCTGACGCAGCGCGGTCAGGTCCGACTCGGCGAGACCCGCCTTCAGGGCCCAGGCGGCCGGGCCGCCCCAGCCGGCGTCGACGCCGGCGAGGAAGCCCCGCATGACCTCCGGGCGGCAGGAGAGCTGGTCGGGCGTGAGCGGGGCGGTCGGCCGGTTGTAGGAGGGACGCTTCGCCAGGCGCGCGTTGACCAGGTGGATCCGCTCGTTGGTCTGCGCGTAGTCGGCGACGATCGCGTCCCGGTCGACCCCGGCGATGCTCAGCAGCAGGGCCGCGAGGACGCCGGTGCGGTCCTTGCCGGCCGCGCAGTGGAACAACGCGGGGCCCGTGGTGGGCTGGGCCAGCACCCGCAGCGCCTGTGCCACGGCGGGGCCGGCCAGCCGCAGGTAGTCCAGGTAGTGCTCGATGCGGTCGACCGAGTCGAGGTCCCGGACGATCGCGGGGTACCGCGGATCGTCCGGCATCACCCACTCGCCGGGCAGGAACGACAGGTTGTGATAGTCGATGGGATGTGCGGCGAGGGGCCCCCGGCCCTCCCGCGCCGCCTCTTCCCTGGCCCGTAGATCGATGATCGTCCGCAGGCCGAAGGTCTCCCGCAGCAGCAGGACATCGGCCTCGGTCAGCGTCTGCACCGAATCGGAGCGCAGGAACACGCCGTGCCGGGTGGCCGCTCCGTCGACGGTGGGCAGCCCACCGAGATCGCGTACGTTGTCGCAGCCCGCGAGGTTGAACCAACGCTCCACAAGGCGATCCTAGGGCCATGGGTGGCACCCGCCGGGCCGAAACAGGCGAATCGGTGCCCTCAGCCCGATGTCGGGGCGTCGCGTTGGCCGGGCGGGCGGCCGGTGCGGTCGCCGGGCGGCCGCGGTCGGTCGGGGGCGGCGTCGATCGGCCGGGCGGGCACGCCCGCGACGACCTGGGCGGCGCGGATGTCGTCGGTGACGACGGAACCGGCGCCGACGACGGCGCGGTCGCCGACGTTGCGGCGGGCGACGATGTTGGCCTGGGCGCCGATCCACGCCTGGGCGCCGACGGCCACCCCGCCGGAGATCCGCGCTCCTGGCGCGACCGTCACGTAGTCGCCGAGGCGGCAGTCGTGGGCCACGCTGGCGCCGACGTTGACCACCACGTGCCGACCGGTGCGGACGTTCGTGGTGATGCTGGCCAGCGCGCAGACCACGGTGCCGGGCCCGAGGCGGACGTCGCCGCCGAGGCTGGCGCGGGGGTGGACGAGAGTCGCGGGGCGCCGGCCGTGGACGCTGGCGTACCGGTCGACGCGGAGGCGGGCGGCGGCGTCACCGAAGCCGATCAGGTAGTCGGCGTCGAGGCGGCCGAGCAGGTCCAGCCCGCCGAGCAGGGGCGCGCCGCGGCGGGCGACGGGGTCGGGGTCCGCCGACCCGTCGTCGAGGAAGCCGAGGAAGGTGTAGCGGGTCCGGCCGTCGGCCATGTTGACCGCCTCGACCACGTCGAGCAACTCCCGGCCGTGGCCGCCGGCGCCCACGATGACCAGCGAGCGCGGGTGGTCGGGCACGCGGTGACCCTAGACCGGCGTCACTATGAGTTCAACGTGACACTCAAGGTAGCCGTGTGGGCGGTGTTCTCGGCCGCCTCCGCGCGGGGTGGTCGGCGGATCGGGTCGACTCAACTACTATCAGCATCCTTCTGAATTCGAAGGGTGATGAATCGGTGAAGGTAGTCGTGACGGGCGGTGCCGGTTTCATCGGTGCCCACCTGACCAGAGCGCTGCTCGCCACCGGGGCCGAGGTGGTGGTGATCGACGATCTCAGTACCGGGGCGGTGTCGAACCTCGCGGGCCTGCCCGTGAAGCTGGTGATCGGCAGCGTCACCGACCGTTCCCTGGTCGAGGAGGCGTGCACGGGAGCGGGGAGCATCGTGCACCTGGCCGCGCGGCCGTCGGTGGAACGTTCACTGCTGGACCCCATGGCCACCCACACGGTCAACGCGACGGGCACCCTGACGGTGCTCGGCGTCGCCCAGCGCGCCGAAACCCACGTCGTCCTCACGTCGTCGTCGTCCGTCTACGGCGGGGCGGGGCCGCTGCCCCGCGCGGAGGACGCCCCCACCCTGCCGCGTAGCCCCTACGCGGCCTCGAAGCTCGCCGCGGAGGGGTACGCGCTGGCCTATCAGGCCGGGTTCGGCCTGCCCGTGCTGGCCGTCCGGCTGTTCAACGTGTTCGGCCCGTACCAGTCGGTGGGGCACGCCTACGCCGCCGTCGTCCCTTCCTTCATCGACGCCGCGCTCGCGGGACGGTCGCTGACGGTCCACGGCGACGGCCGCCAGACCCGGGACTTCACCTACGTGGCGGGCATCGCCGACATGCTGTGCGACGCGGCGGTGCGCCGGGTGAGCCACCCGCGGCCGGTCAACATCGCCTTCGGCACCCGCACGGATCTGCTCACCGTCATCAGCGAGCTGGAGCGCATCGTCGGGCGCCGGCTGAGCGTGCACCACGACGCCCCTCGCACCGGCGACATCCGCGACTCCCAGGCGGACGCGGCGACGATGCGGACGCTGTTCCCCGATGCGACCGGACTGGACCTCGCCGCCGCGCTGGAGGCGACGGTCGCCTGGTACGCCGACCGGACCGGCACCACACCGGGCGCCGGTCCCGGCGCGGTGCCCGGTGCACCGGCATCCGAGCGATTCTGACCCATCGCCGCCCGCCGGGTCACGGCGTGACGGGCCGGGTGGCGTCGGAGCGGTCCGCGGTCGGCTGGCGGGGAATCAGGCCGGCCGCCGGGGCGGGCGGGGCGGCCGGGGTCTCGACAGCCGCGGTGGCGGGGACGAGGACCTCCTCGCGGGCCAGGGCGGCGAGCTCGGCCAGCACCTGCGCCGGCGGGGCCCAGGGGTCGAGGGCGAGCGCCCGGGTCGGGTCCAGCGCGGGCACATCGACATGCGAGATCAGGGGATGGTGCGGGCGCTGGTCGGTCTCGCCGTCGCCGAACAGCTCCTCGTGCAGCTTCTCCCCGCGGCCCAGGCCGGTGTAGACGATCTCGATCGGCTGCCTCTCGCGAGCCGCGAGCCGCGCGGCGACGTCCGCGATCCGCACCGGGTCGCCCATGTCGAGGACGAGGGCCTCACCGGGGGCGCCGAGCGCGCCGGCCTGCAGCACGAGCTGAACGGCCTCGGGGATGGTCATGAAGTACCGGGTGACGTCGGGATGGGTGACCGTGATCGGGCCACCGGCGGCGAGCTGGCCGGCGAAGACGGTGAGCACGGAGCCGTTGCTGCCCAGCACGTTGCCGAACCGCACGCTGACCAGCGTTCCGTCGGCCTCCCGGGCCAGGTGGGCGGTGAGCCGTTCGGTGATCCGCTTCGAGTAGCCCAGCGCGCTGACCGGGTTGGCGGCCTTGTCCGTCGAGATGTTCACCAACCGCTCGACGCCGCAGGCCACGGCCGTCCGCAGGATCGCCAGCGTGCCCCAGACGTTGGTCTTCACCGACTCCCCGGGGAAGCGTTCGAGCAGGGGGAGGTGTTTGAGGGCGGCGGCGTGGAAGACGACCTGCGGTCGGCGCTCCATGAACAGCGTGGTGACGAGGTCGAGGTCGCGGATGTCGCCGAGCACGATCGCGTCGTCGTCGAGCATCGCGCGGCCGGTGATCGACAGTTGCACCGCCCGCAGCGCGGACTCGTCCCGGTCCAGCATGATCAGTTCGGCCGGACCATACCCGGCGATCTGTCGGCACAGCTCCGAGCCGATCGACCCGCCCGCGCCGGTCACCAGCACCCGGCGCCCCACCAGGTAGCTCCCGGCGGCGGCCATGTCGGTGCGGACCTGGCGGCGGCCGAGCAGGTCGGCGAGGTCCAGGTCGCGGATGTCGCCGACGCCGACCCGTCCGTCGATCAGATCGGCGACCTTGGGCAGGACCTTCACGATGAGACCGACGCTCTCGGCGATTCTGCTGATGTCCCGGAGCAGTCCGGCGTCCGCGCTCGGGATGGCCACCAGCAGGGTCCTCGCTCCGGTGGCTGCCGCAACCGGGCCGATCGACTCCCGTCCGCCGAGCACCCGGACCCCGAACAGGCGCAGGTTGTGCAGGTTCGGGTCGTCGTCCAGCAGGGCGACGGGGTAGTAGGGGCTGTCCTGGGTGCGCAGCATCGCCGCGAGGACCCCTTCGGCTCCGTCGCCGGCGCCGAAGATCAGCACCGGCTCGGCGCTGTCCCGGTTCGGCCGGCGTAGCTGCTCCTCCACCAGCCGCCACAGGTAGCGCACGCCGAACATCACGACCAGGGTCACCGCACCGCCCAGCAGCGGCACGCTCAGCGGCATCGGGCGCGGCGAGCTGAACACGGCGATGACGACGAGCACGCCGACGTTCGTCAGCAGCACCGCCACGAGCAGCCCGAGGACCTCCTCGAAGCCGCCGAAGCGGTAACGCCCCAGATAGAGGTGCAGCGCCGTGCCCAGGAAATGGAGCAGGCAGACCGCCAGGGCGCAGATCACCCAGAAGTCGAGGTCGGCCAGGGCGTCGTGGGCGAAGTCGAACCTTCCGAGCTGGGCCGACGTGAGGCCGAGGACCATCGCCGCGCTGTCCAGGGCGATCTGCAGTCCGACCCGTTGGCGGAGGTTGAGCCTCAGGACGCGCCGCGCGAGGTGCGCTGTCCGCCGCCGGTCGACCGTGCCGTCTACTCTACGTCTCCACATGAGGTCATAGGGTAAGCGTGACTGAGAGTAAAATAATCGCTACTCATCGAGTATGTTGAGGCGATCCTCGATGACGTGAGTGGTCGGTACATACATCCCGGAGGGTGGTCGACGAGTGGAACTGCGCGACTATGTCCGCGTCCTTCGCCGCAGCTGGATGCTCATGGTGGCCTGCGTGGTGCTCGGCGGCCTGCTTGCCGCCGCCTCGACCTGGCGGGCGACGAAGGAGTACGCCGCGTCCGTGACCATGGTCGTCTCCTCGCCCGACAATGCCGAGGGCGCCGCCTCGGCCTACCAGGGCGGGCTGCTCTCCCAGCAGCGGGTGAAGTCCTACGCGAACCTCGTGGCCAGCGAGCGGGTGGCGGCCTCGGTCATCGACCGGCTCCACCTGAAGTCGACCCCGGAGGCACTGCGGGGGCAGATCTCCGCGCAGGCGGTCCCGGACACCGTGCTGCTGCGCGCCACCGTTCGCGACCGGGTGCCGAGAAGGGCCCAGTCGATCGCCGACGCGGTCGGCGAGTCGTTCTCCGTCGCCGTCGCCCAGATCGAGGCTCCNGCGGGCAACGAATCGCCGTCGGTTCGGGTGAGCGTCTGGGAACGCGCCAAGCTGCCGGTCTCCCCGGTCTCCCCGCAACCGACCCGCAACATGGCTCTCGGTCTGCTGCTCGGGCTGATTGCCGGCGTGGCGGTGGCGCTCGTCCGCTTCCGCCTGGACACCAGCATTTCCGGGGTGGAGGACGCGCGGGAGTCGACGGACCTGCCCAACCTGGCCGTGATCGCCTTCGACACCGACGCGGTCCGCCGGCCGCTCATCACCAACGCCCGGCTGCACTCCGCCCGCGCGGAGGCATTCCGTCAGCTTCGCACCAACCTTCAGTTCGTCGACGTGGATGCCGGCCCCCGGTCGATCCTCGTCAGCAGCTCCGTGGCGGGAGAGGGCAAGACCATCACGATCTGCAACCTGGCCATCAGCCTGGCCCAGGGCGGTGCCCGGGTCTGCCTGATCGAGGGCGACCTGCGCCGCCCGTCGTTCGGGGACTATCTCGGCGTCGAGTCCGCGGCGGGCCTGACCTCCGTCCTTATTGGCGCCGCCGACCTCGACGACGTGCTGCAGCCGTGGGGCGAGGGCCGCGTGGGGGAGGGTCGGGTCGAGGTGCTCGCCTCCGGACCGGTTCCCCCGAACCCCAGCGAGCTGCTGGGCTCCAAGGGCATGGCCGATCTCGTCGCGCTCCTGCAGGCCCGGTTCGACATCGTACTGATCGACGCCCCGCCTCTGCTCCCCGTGACCGACGCGGCGGTGCTCGCGACCCGGGCCGAGGGGGTACTGCTGGTGGTGCGGGTCGGCCGGACCCGTCGCGAGCAGCTTCGCCGCGCCGCCGAGGCGCTGCGCGCGGTGGACGCCCGGATGGTCGGCACGGTACTGAACATGGTCCCGACGAAGGGGCGGGACGCCGCCTACTACTACGGCCAGTACGGCAACTACGCGCCGCGAGGCCGGCACGCCCGCTCGTCGACGCTACGGGCGGCCAGCATCCCCGCGCCGGACGCTGGCGTCGGGCCCGCCCGACCGCTCGGCGCGCCCGCGTCGACCGGCGCGTCGTCGTCGGGATCGTTCCCGTCAGGAATGTCGTCGTCGGGCTCGTCGTCGTCGGCCGCCGCGGCCGGCCGTTCCGGTGGCACCCGAGCCGCGGCCGGGGACAGCGGGCGTGGGGCCATCTCCGTACCGGCCGCGCGGGAACCGATCGATGCGGATCCGGCCGCCTCGGCGGAATCCGGCGAGCCGGGAGACCTGGCCGGCGCCGGGCTGCGCAGCGGCTCCGCTGTTCCGGGGCACGCCCGTACCCGCCGGGGTGAGACTCGGCCGGGCGACGCCGGCAGGTCGGCGACGAAGCCGCCCGCGGATCGCCACACGCCCGGAGGCCGGCCCGACGGCTCGGCCGGGACCGACAGCTCACCCGGAACCGGCAGCTCGCGGAGTGCCGGCAGCTCGCGGAGTGCTGGCAGCTCGCATGGTCTCGGCGGCCCGGGTGGTACCGGCTCCGCCGCGGCGACGGGCGGACGCGACTCCACCCGACCGCCGTCCAACCGGTGACGGCTGGGAATTCGGGGGCTGAGGGATCCGGGAACAGCGGTGCAGGCGGCCGCCCGGACGCAGGACAGGCCATTCCGCGCCAGCTCGGCGTGGAGTCCGCCCCGGACGGCGTGCCGAGCCGGGCCGGGGCGCGTTCGGCGTCCTCGGCCGGCAGGCCGGCCGACCGGGGTGCGGTGGCTCCTGCGCCCGGGACTGTCACCGCTGCCCCCGGTGAGATCGGTGCCGCCGGTCAGCCAGGTGGGTCTGAGGCGATCGTTGCGTCCGAGTCGATCGGCGCGGCGGATGCGAGTGGTGTGGCAGATCCGGCCGGGGAACAGACCGTGGCCGGGGAACAGACCGTGGCCGGCGCGAGCGGCGGGCAGCCCGCGGGCGGAACAGCGTCGTCCCGCCGACGCGGCGGACGGGCCCGCTGGCTGATCGGGGGCCTCGCTGTCGCGTTTGCCCTGATCGCGGGCCTCTCCGGCTGGGTGGCCGTCCGCGGTCTGATGGCGCACTCGCAGCTCGACGAGGCCCGTACGCGCATCGCGACGTTGCAGCGGCAGGTGCTGGCCGGGGACATCCCGGCCGACGATGAGCTCCGGGCACAGGTGGCGGGGATCGCCGAGCGGGCCCGGGCTGCCCGGTCACTCACCGGCGACCCGGTGTGGTCGGCCTTCGGACGGCTGCCGTGGGCAGGCTGCCCGCTGCGCTCGGCGGCGGCGCTCGTGCGGGCCGTCGACACGATGGCCGGCGCCGGGCTGCCGTCCGTCGCGGACCTCGGCGGTGACCTCAATCCGGACCGGCTGCGCCACCAGATGACGATCAACGTTTCCGCGTTGGCGGCGGCCCGCGTCCCGGCCGAGCGGGCCGCGGCGGCGCTGTCGGCGCTGTCGGCGGCCGCCGAGAGAACCGAGACCTGCGGCTGGCCGGGTCGGGTCAGCGGCGTCGAGGACGCCCGCGCCGAGGTGATCGACCGCGGGCGAACCCTGTCCGGGGCGTTGGACAGCGTGGCGCTGGCAGCCCGCATCGGGCCGGACATGCTCGGAGCCTCCGAGCGGAGGCGCTACCTGCTGATCGTCCAGAACCCCGCCGAGTCCCGGGCGACCGGCGGGATCATCGGCGGCTTCGGCCTGCTGACCGCGGATCGGGGGCGCCTGTCCCTCGACGGCATCTCCGGCAACGGCTCGCTGCCTGGCGGTCCCACCCAGCAGACCCCGGCCACCGTGCTACCGGGCCCGTTCGCGGCGCGCTACGCGTCGTTCTGGCCGGACCGGGTGTGGGCCAACGCCAACCTGACGCCCGACTACCCCACGGTCGGCAAGCTCTACTCCCATCTCTACCGGACCGGGACTGGCATCGACGTGGACGGCACCATCAGCGTCGACCCGACCACGCTGTCCTATCTGCTGGCGGCCAGCCGGCCTGCGGTGCTGCCCGACGGCCAGGTCGTCACCTCGGCAAACCTGGTCGACCTCGTCGAGTCCAAGGTGTACGCCCGCATCCCGACGGTGCCTGCCCGAGACCGTTTCTTCGCTCAGGTGGGTCAGGCCGTCTATGCGGCGGTGGAATCGGGCAGCGGGGACACGACGAAGCTGCTCACCGCCATGTCCAAGGCGGCCAAGGAGGGGCGACTCAATCTGTCAAGCAACCACTCCGATGAGCAGGACGTTCTTTCGACGACCGCGCTGGGTGGCGCGCTGCCGACGGGATCCGGCCCCTATCTCGCCGTCGTTACGCAGAACGCCACGGCAAGCAAGCTCGACTACTGGCTTCGCCGCCGGACCAGCTATCGGGTGCAGCGGCTGCCGAACGGAGCCGGCGCGGTGACGATCGCCGTCCAACTGACCAACATGGCCCCCGACGGCCTGCCGGAGTACGTCCGCAAGCGCGAGGATGTCCGGAACTTCGGCGGCAACCCGCAGGCCCAGAACAACCTCTGGCTGTCGGTGTACACGGGTCGGGGCAGCCTGTTCGCCGGTGCTCATCTCGACGGCCAGCCGCTCGGGCTGACCAGCGGTTCCGAGGACGGTCTGCCCATCGTCTCCACCTACCTGACCGTCGATCGTGGCCAGACCAGGACCCTGGAACTCAAGGTGCTCGAGCCGCAGGCGGGCCCCGCGCTCGCGGTCCGTCCCCAGCCGCTGCCGGTTCCCGAGCGCCTCGACGTCGAGGGGGTGCCGGTCACCTCCCCTTGGTCACGCAGAGTCAAGAACTGACTATGGAGAGTTGTAGACACGGAGAGTAATCATCGCTACTCTCTGTGTATTCAATCATCCAACTGCTTGACCTGATGATCCGCAGGGAGAGTGCCTGTATGAAGTTCCGATCCCTCGGAGTTGCGCTGGTGGCAGGCGGCGGCATGGCGCTCGCCGCCCTGCCGGTTTCTCCAGCTGCGGCGCTCGACACGCCCATCTTCGGCCCCGACGGCCCGGGCGACCCGGGCGGCCCCGACGGTCCGGGCGGCCCTGACACCGGCTATTCGCCGGTGGGCGACGCGGGCACCGTGTGTGCCGGTCCGACCGGGGCGGGCACCCTCGACGATTCCGTTGTCACTGTCGGTGAGACCGTGACATTCAGTGGTTGCGGATTCCTCCCGGGCACCGAGGTCGAGATCGCGCTCGACGGGGAGTACCTGTACCACGCCCAGGTAACGGGCGGCACGGGTGAGTTCAGCGCGCCGGTCAACCTCCCCAGAACCGGCCAGCACACCATCACCGCGGTCGGCGAGGGCATCATCGCTTCACCGCCGGACTCGGTTACGGACTCGCCCTCGGTCGCGGACTCGCCCTCGGTCGCGGACTCGCCGGCCGTGCCCGGCGGCCCGGAGTCGCTCGACGATCAGAGCATCCCGGCTGACCCGGGTCTGGTTGCCGGGCCGGGCGGCCCCGAGCAGCCGGGCCTGCCCGGCGGTCCGGGGGGACCAGGTGGCCCCCCCGGCTACGAGCCGGGCAAGGACAGGTCGATCCTGCCCCCGATCAACACCGGGCTGGCGGTTCCGCTCACGCCCGCGAAGCAGGCGTTGCAGACCCGCGTCGTCAGCGCCTCCGTGCTGGTGATCGGGTTCGGCGAAGACGGCATCGAGGGCCTGCCGTTCAACCCGGGCTGGATCGGCAACTGGATCAACGACTTCGTGTTCGACCACAACGGCAGGCATCGGAACGACCGCGACGACTGCTTCGGCGACAAGGACGGCCGGGACAACAAGGACGGCTTCGGCAAGGACGGCCGCGACGGTAAGGACGGGTTCGGCAACAACGGGTTTGGTAAGGACGGGTTCGGCAACAAGGACATCCGCAACGACAAGGAGCTGCGGGCCGACGAGCTGGGCGGCTCGGACTTCCGTGACGGCAAGGACGACTGGTTCGGGGACAAGGACGACAAGGACCGCGACAAGCGTGACGGCGGCCCGTGCTTCGTCGGCGTCGGCGTCGGCGCCGGGGTCGGCGTGGTCGGCGCGGGCGCGGGTCTCGGCGCGGGCGCGGGTGTCGGCGCCGGTGCCGCGGCGCCCGCCGGCGGTGCGCTGCCCTTCACCGGAGTCGAGACCGGGGCAATGGCCTCGATCGCGGTGGCCCTGCTCGGCGGCGGTGCGCTGCTGCGGGTCGCCGCTCGGCGTCGCCGGGGTGCCGGCGCCACCACGCGTACCGAGGCCTGATCGAGCCCGGTAACGCGAGTCGGGTGCGGCCGGGACGGGTGTGTCAACCCATCCCGGCCGCACTCACGCGTGCGGTGGGGTTCCGGCTCAGCGCAGCGGGTCGAAGGGGGCCAGGTCGGCCGCGGGCGTGCCGACGACGATGGCGTCGGCGAGCAGCCGGCCGGTGACCGGGCCCAGGGTGATGCCCCACATGCCGTGGCCCCCGGCGACGAACACCCGTGGCGACGCGGTCGGGCCGATCAGCGGCAGGCCGTCCGGCGTGCAGGGACGCGGCCCGACCCATTCGTGGGTGCGGGTGTCGAGGTCGACCCCGCGCAGCAGGCCACGGGTGGCCTCGACCACCGCGCGGGTGCGGCGCGGATCCGGCGGTGCGTCCGGACGGCGAAACTCCATCATCCCGGCGACCCGCAGGCCGTCGCCGATGGGCGTGCAGGCCACCCGGGAGGCCGGGAAGTAGATCGGCCCGCTGGGCGGCCGCTCGGTCGTGACGTGGAAGCTGTAGCCGCGGCCGGCCTGCACGGGCAGGCGGACCCCGAAGGGTCGGGCCAGCCGGGGCAGCCAGGCGCCGGTGGCGAGGACGGCGGCGTCGAACAGGCCCGCCGCGGGGAGCGGGCCGAGCACCTCGACCCGGTCGCCGACCTCACGCACGCCCGCGACGGCCGTCGTCTCGTGAACCGCACCGCCCCGGGCCCGCACGCTTTCGGTGAGGGCCGCGACGAACCGTCCCGGGTCGCAGAACCGCTGCCCGTGCACGGAGGCGACGTAACGGACCTGCTCGGACAGCAGCGGCTCGAGGTCGCGGGCGGCGAGGGGATCGAGCACCTCGGCGTCGACCGGCTGGCCGGCGGCGCGCACCTCGGCGAGCTCGACGAGCAGCGCGTCGAGGTCGGCGCGGTCCTGGTAACCGGCGAGGAAGGGCGCGGCGGCCCGGGTCGGCGCGGTCACGCCGCCCGCCGCGAGCTCGTCGAACGCGCCGAGGGCCGCCCGGGTCAGCGGCGCGAGTGCCCGCATGGCGCGCCGCCAGCGACCGGTCGTGCTGTGCCGGACGAATCCGGCAACGAAGCGGGCGAGCCCGGCGTCGGCGACCGGCGGCACGTACACCGGCGAATCCGGCCGCAGCAGCACCCGTAGCCCGTAGCGCAGCACCGCCGGCTCCGGCAGCGGGGTGGCGAGGCCGGGGGTGAGCCAGCCCGCGTTGCCCCACGACGAGCCGGCGCCGGCCCAGGTCGGCCCGGTGGTGAGCCGATCCCGGTCGAAGACCGTCACCCGCACCCCGCGCTCCTGCAGGAACCAGGCCACGCACAGCCCGACCATCCCGCCGCCGACCACCGCCACTTGATCGGGAACGTCCCGCGCCCGCCTGTCCACCGTCACGATTGTCCGCCGGCGGCCGCGGGAGCGCCGCGGTTCCGCCCCGTCCGCGAGCTTTGCCACGATTGCCATGATTCTCGGGCGCCGCCACGTGGCGGCGCCCCGCCGACGGGAGTGCTGTCGACGGGGCGCGGGCCGGCCTTCTCTGTGCCCTCCGGTTCCTTGCCCTTCCAGCGGGTTCTGTGTCTGTTTCGTCCCTGTGGAAAGGCAAGGAAGTCGGGCGGGGCGGGCTACTTGCGGCCGAGGGAGGCGCGCAGGTACTCGCGGTTGAGGGTCGCGATGCTGTCCAGCGGGATGCCCTTCGGGCAGGCGTTGGTGCACTCGCCGGTGTTCGTGCAGCCGCCGAAGCCCTCGGCGTCCATCGCCTCGACCAGGTTGAGCACGCGGCTCGCCCGCTCCGGTGCCCCCTGCGGCAGGCTGTTGAGGTGCGTCACCTTCGCCGAGGTGAACAGCATCGCCGAGCCGTTCGGGCAGGCCGCGACGCAGGCCCCGCAGCCGATGCAGGTGGCGTTGTCGAACGCCGTGTCCGCGATCGGCTTCGGCACCGGTGTGGAGTGCGCCTCCGGGGCGCTGCCCGTCGGCGCGCTGATGTACCCGCCGGCCTGGATGATCCGGTCGAGGCCCGACCGATCCACCATCAGGTCCTTGAGCACGCCGAACGCGACCGAGCGCCAGGGCTCGATGTCGATCACGTCGCCATCGGAGAACGAGCGCACATGGAGCTGGCAGGTGGTGGTCAGGGCGCGCGGCCCGTGCGCCTGGCCGTTGATGACCACGCCGCAGGAGCCGCAGATGCCCTCGCGACAGTCGTGGTCGAAGGTGACCGGGTCCTCGCCCTCCAGGGTGAGCCGCTCGTTGAGCACGTCGAGCAGCTCGAGGAAGGACATGTCCGGGTTCGCGTCGGGCACCTCGTAGGCCACCATGCGGCCGGGTTCGGCCGGGCCGGCCTGGCGCCAGATCCGCAGGGTGAGCTTCACGGTCGGCTCCTTGCGCTGTCTGCGCTGTCGTGGTTTTCCGGGAGCGCGCGGGTCATGGGTTGCGCGTCGATCACTGGTGTCTCGTGGTTCATGGCTTGGTTCACGGCTACCCGACCCCGTCTCACGCGTAGTTGCGCTGGGCGAGGTGGACGTAGTCGAACTCGAGCGGCTCCCGGTGCAGGATCGGGGTGCCGCCGGTGCCGCCGAACTCCCAGGCGGCGGCGTAGGCGAACCGGTCGTCGTCGCGGCGGGCCTCCCCGTCCGGGGTCTGGCTCTCGACCCGGAAGTGACCGCCGCAGGACTCCTCGCGGTGCAGCGCGTCGACGCACAGCAGCTCGCCGAGCTCGAGGAAGTCCGACACCCGGTTGGCCCGCTCCAGGCTCTGGTTCAGGCTGGCGCCGCTGCCGGGCACCTTCACCGAACGCCAGAACTCCTCACGCAGCTCGGGCAGGCGGCCCAGCGCCTTGCGCAGGCCGTCCTCGCTGCGCGCCATCCCGCACTCGTCCCAGAGGATCTCGCCGAGCTCGCGGTGGAACGAGTCGACGGTGCGCTCGCCGTCGATCGACAGCAGCCGGTCCAGCCGGCCCGTCGCCTCGGCTACCGTCGCGGCCACCTCCGGGTGGCTGGCGTCGACCTTGTCGAACTTGTTCGACGCGATGTAGTTGCCGAGCATCGGCGGCAGCACGAAGTAGCCGTCGGCCAGGCCCTGCATCAGCGCGCTCGCGCCGAGCCGGTTGGCGCCGTGGTCGGAGAAGTTCGCCTCACCGATGACGAAGCAGCCCGGGATGGTGCTCTGCAGGTCGTAGTCCACCCACAGGCCACCCATCGTGTAGTGGATGGCGGGGTAGATCCGCATCGGGACCTTGTACGGGTCCTCGCCGGTGATCCGGTCGTACATCTCGAACAGGTTGCCGTACTTCTCGCGGACGGCGGCCTCGCCCATCCGCTTGATCGCGTCGGCGAAGTCGAGGTAGACGCCCAGGCCGCCGGGGCCGACCCCGCGGCCCAGGTCGCACTGGTTCTTCGCCGCGCGTGAGGCGATGTCGCGGGGGACCAGGTTGCCGAAGCCGGGGTAGATGCGCTCGAGGTAGTAGTCGCGATCGGCCTCGGGGATCTGGTCCGGCGAACGGGTGTCGCCCGGGTTCTTCGGCACCCAGATCCGGCCGTCGTTGCGCAGCGACTCGCTCATCAGGGTGAGCTTGGACTGGTGGTCGCCCGAACGCGGGATGCAGGTCGGGTGGATCTGCGTGTAGCACGGGTTGGCGAAGTACGCCCCGCGCCGGTGCGCCCGCCAGATCGCGCTCGCGTTGGAGTTCTTCGCGTTCGTCGACAGGTAGAACACGTTGCCGTACCCGCCGGTGGCGAGCACGACCGCGTCGGCGATGTAGGTCGAGATCTGGCCGGTGATCAGGTCACGGGCGACGATGCCGCGGGCGCGGCCGTCGATGACGATCAGGTCGAGCATCTCGGTGCGCGCGTGCATCTCCACGTTGCCGGCGTCGATCTGCCGCGACAGCGCCTGGTAGGCGCCGATCAGGAGCTGCTGGCCCGTCTGGCCNCGGGCGTAGAAGGTGCGCGCGACCTGCACGCCGCCGAACGACCGGGTGTCGAGCAGGCCGCCGTACTCGCGGGCGAACGGCACGCCCTGCGCCACGCACTGGTCGATGATCTGGGTCGACGTCTGCGCGAGCCGGTAGACGTTGGACTCCCGGGAGCGGAAGTCACCGCCCTTGACCGTGTCGTAGAACAGCCGGTAGACCGAGTCGCCGTCGTTGCGGTAGTTCTTCGCGGCGTTGATGCCGCCCTGCGCGGCGATGGAGTGCGCCCGGCGCGGCGAGTCCTGGTAGCAGAACTGGATGACGTGGTAGCCCTGCTCGGCGAGGGTCGCCCCGGCGGCCCCGCCGGCCAGCCCCGTCCCGACGACGATCACGCTGTGTCGCCGCCGGTTCGCCGGGTTGACGAGCTTGGCGTCGAAGCGGCGCTTGTCCCAGCGCTGCTCGATCGGCACGTCCGGCGCGGTGGTGTCGGCGATGTCATCGCCGAGCTTGTAGAAGGACATGTCAGCCTCTTTCGTGCTCAGTCGACGAGGCCGGCGAGGACCGACACCGGAACGATCAGGAATCCCACCGTGAGAAGCACGGCGAGACCCGTCGCCACACCCTTGAAGGCGCGGTCGCGGCTCGGCCGGTTGTACCCGAGGGTCTGGGCGGCGCTCCAGAAACCGTGCTGGATGTGGAGGCCCAGGCAGATCATGGCGGCGATGTAGATGACCGTGACCCACCACACGCTGAAGCTCGACACGACGTTGTCGTAGGCGGCGCCGTCGACTCCGTGGCGGTTCAGCGTGAGCGTGGTGAAGTCGAGGATGTGGTAAACGATGAACAGCGCCAGGGTGATGCCGCCGTAGCGCATGATGTGCGTGGCGTAGCCGGCCTTGGCCCGTTGGTGGTGGGAGTATTTCGTCGGTCGGGCCTTCAGGTCACGTCGGCTGAGCTGGTAGGCCGAGACGGCGTGTAGCACCACGGCTACTACCAGGACGAACCGCTGAATCCATAGATACCAGCTTTCGTGCAGGACCGGATTCCCGATCGTGCGCAGCCAGTGGGCGTAGTGGTCGAAGTCGGTTCGGCCGAAGAAGATCTTCAGGTTCCCGAGCATATGGACGATCAGGAACAGCAACATCAGCAGACCGGTGACCGCCATCACGGTCTTCTTGCCGATCGTCGAACGCCAGAAGTTCAACGGGGCGAAGGAGGACCGCGCGGGGCGCGGGGGGCGTCCAGCGGGCGCCGGTCGCGTCGGGGTTGTTACAGCCACGCCCGCACCCTAGGGCCGGGGCCTCCAGTGGTCCAAGACATGATAAACCTGGACTCCATAGCCGGCTTCTATCGAGGTCTACGCTGGCCGGTGTGCAGTTCCACCAGCTCGCCTATTTCGTCGCCGTCGCGGAGACCCGCCATTTCACCCGGGCCGCGCAGCGGATGCATGTGGCGCAACCCTCGCTGTCCCAACAGGTTCGCGCGCTCGAACAGGAGTTGGGCACACCACTGTTCAACCGCGCCCGGGGCAACATCAGCCTGACCGCGGCCGGGGAGACGCTGCTGCCGCTGGCGCGACGGATCCTCGCGGACACGGAGACGGCTCGCCAGCGCGTCAACGAGCTGCTGGACCTGCGCCACGGCACGGTCCGCCTCGGCGCGACGCCGAGCCTGTGCACCGGTTTCCTGCCCGACGTGCTGCGCCTGTTCCACGAGCGCTACCCGGGCATCCGCCTGCTGGTCGAGGAGGGCGGCTCCCGTGACCTGGTCCGCGACCTCGCGGGCGGCGACCTCGACCTTGCCCTGATCATCCTGCCGCTGCAGAGCTCCGACCCGGCACTGGTCACCTCCCCGCTCATCCGGGAGAGCCTGGTCCTGGTCTCCTCCCTCGACGAGCCGCCCGTTGTCACCGGTCGCTCGCTGACCGTCGCAGACCTGCGCAACCAGCCGCTGGTCATGTTCCGGCGCGGCTACGACCTGCGCGAGGCCACCGTGACGGCCTGCCGGGAGGTCGGCTTCGAGCCCACCTTCGCGATCGAGGGCGGGGAGATGGACGCGGTGCTCGGCTTCGTCGCGGCGGGACTCGGCAGTGCCGTGATCCCGAGCATGGTCGCCCGTCGCCTCGGCATGCGGGTGACCCCCTTCGTGGCACCCGGGCTGCAACGCACGATCGGGCTCGCGCGGCGCCGCGATGTCGAGCCGACCCGCGCCGCCGTCGAGCTCCAGCGCGCCCTGTGGGAGTACCTGCGCCACGCCGCCGCCACCGGCAACCTCCCCGACGGCACCCGGCTGCTCGGCGACCGCGCTGGTCCCGCCCCCGCCCCCGCTGTCCCCACCATCGCGGCCGCCCCCACCGTCGCGGCCGCCGCCGGGGTCGAGGTCGGGATTGAGTCCGTTCGGCGGGAGTCCTCGGCCACGGACCTCCCGGTGCCTGGCCGGGACTGACGAAGCGAGTTGGTGGCAGGATTGTCGACGAGGCCGGAAAACTGTCGGTCGGACATCGACGCCGGCCGGCTTTTCGTAGTTCGCCGGAACCCGTGACGACAGCGTGCCGAAATTCGGCACACCGGGATTCTCGGGGAAGTCTGTCTACGGATAATCCTGTCCGGGAATGTTGGTCGCCGCGTGTTGTCCCGCTGGTGCCGGCGGCGGGGTTGGTCGCGCGTGACCGGCGAGCGCGTCGTCACGTTCGGCGACCGAAGGGGTGGCTGATCGCGCTCGGGCGCGGCGGGCGGGGCGCGGACCGTCGCACGTTCCGTGGTGCGCGGCGGGCGCGTGGTGAGTCCCCGTTGCGACCAGCCCGAAAGGCTCAGGGGAGATCACCCTATTCCCTCACCTGCTGTCACATCTCCCACATCCGGAGAGAGCACTCCGGTAGCTGAAATATTGCTAACTTATAAATAGCCGCACATCGGGTTCCGATCGTGCGAATCGCCGCCGGGGCTGTCGGCCTCGCCGCGTCCATCGCCCGCACGGGCGCGGTCTGGATGACCGATGCCGTTCGCCGGGCACTGCCGCGTCATGCACGAGGGCGGGCCCCCGTCGCCCTCGGCCAGTCGATCCGATCCTCGACCAGGGCGGATCGCGACCCCCGTTGGAGGGATGTATTGAGCATCGGTGAGGCCCGGCTCGACGTCGCCACCGCCAGCCCGCCGGCCCGGCCGGCCGAGCAGCTTCGCACCCGCTGGGTTGACCGCTTCCTTGGATCGGACCCCGGCCTGAACCGGTTCCGGATGGCGCTGCACTGCGTCGTCACGATCGGCGCGATCCTGCTGGCCGAATGGCTGTTCGTTCGGGCCACCCACGCGCTGCAGATCGACACCCACGGCGCCCACCTGCCCGCGGCGAAGGCGGCCGCGGTGGCGGCGGCCAACCACCAGTACCAGGTCATCGCCATGATGCTGGGCGCGCTGATCGGGCTGATCTCGGTCTTCGGGGTGATGGACGCGACCGCGCGGGGCCAGCTCGTGACGATGCTCCTGCTGCCGGTCCCCATGGTCCCGATGCTCGTGCTCGGCATCAGCCTCGCCGATCACCGGACGATCTCGCTGATCGTCCTCGCCGCCAGCCTGGCGGTCGGCACCTACTGCCGACGGTTCGGCATGCGTGGCTTCATCGGCGGCATGGTGCTGTTCATGGGCGTCTTCCTGGGGTTCTTCCTGGGAGCGGGCGTGTCGTTGGGTGACCTCGGCTGGTTGTGTGCCGAGCTCGGGGTGGGGCTGGCGGTGGCGATCGTCGTCCGCTTCGTGCTGTTCTATCCGCATCCCGCGAAGGCCCTGCAGCGGACCCAGCGCTCCTATGCCGCCCGCGCCCGCAAGGTGGCGAAGCTGGCGCTGGAGCTGTTCGAGGACCCGGAACACGGCGCGCGCCAGGAGCAGCGCCTGCAGCGACAGCTGGTCCGGCTCAACGAGGCCGCCCTGATGATCGACGCCCAGCTCGGCGATCCGGCCGCGGTGGCGGACGGCTCGTCGGGCCAGCTCCTGCACCAGCGCCTGTTCGACGTCGAGCTGGCCCTGACCAACGTCGCCCGGTTCGCCCAGGCCATGGCCCGCCTCGACCTGCCCGCCGACCAGCTCGCCGAGGTCCGCGGGGCCCTGCACGGGATCCTCGACCGCGACGCCGAGGCGGCCGACGCCCACGCCCGTGCGCTGATCGAGCTGCTGCGGGCGGTGGACCACGACCCCGATCCCCTGGCTGGCAACCGGGACCGTACCGCGGTCGTCGTCGTGCACCGGTTCGCCGGGTCGGTGCTCGCGCTGACCGAGGCGATGGTCCAGTGGCTCGCCCTGGGCTCGGCGCAGGCCGAGGACGGCGCGGCCGCGTTCCAACCGTCGGTGATGTTGTTCGGTGGCTGGCTGCCGGGGTCCGCGGTGCCGAGCGCCATGGCCTCGTTGGAACGGGGCGTCCACTCCGGTGGCAGCGTCCGGCTCGCCCCCCACGTGCGAGCGGCCATCCAGATGGGCGTCGCGGTCGCGGGGGCGATCGCGCTCGGCGACCTGCTGTCGGGCCGGCGGTTCTACTGGGCGGTGATCGCCGCGTTCATCACCTTCATGGGGGCGAACAACTCCGGCGAGCAGGTGCGCAAGGCGCTGTCCCGGGTGATCGGCACGCTGGTCGGCATCCTGATCGGCTCGGTGCTCGCGCATGCGGTCGGCCACGACACCGCGCTCTCGCTCACGGTCATCTTCGTCTCGCTGTTCCTCGGCTTCTACCTGATGCGGATCAACTACGCCTTCATGGTCGTCGGGATCACCGTGATGGTCTCCCAGCTCTACGTCCAGCTCGACGAGTTCTCCAACTCGCTGCTGCGCCTGCGGCTGGAGGAGACCGCCCTCGGCGCCGGGGTCGCCATCGTGGTCGTGATGGTGGTGTTCCCGCTGCGTACGCGCCGGGTGCTGCGGATCGCCCTGCGGGCGTACGTGCAGGCGGTGGCGAACCTCGTCGAACATGCCAGCTCCCGCCTGCTCGGCGACCCGGTCGGCGTTGACTCCGCTCTGAGGGCCGACGCCCGCGCCGTCGACGCCGCCTACCAGGGCCTGGTCGCCACCGCCCAGCCCCTGCGCCGCACCGTGGTCGGCGGCATCGACGAGACCCTCGGGGAGGTCATGCGCCTGGCCACCGCGTCGCGCAGCTACAGCCGCAACCTCGTGCACGACGTCGAGAAGGCCGGTCTGCTCGACCTCGGCAGCCGACGGGAGATCAAGGGGGCGACCGCGACCCTGCACGAGTCGCTGGATGTCATCGCCGCCGCGCTGAACGGCCCGCGCGACGTGACCTACACCCGATCGTCGGCGCTGCTCGACCGGGCCGAACGCCGCAGTGAGGAGCTGGCCGGCACCGTCCACGACGGCCAGCTCGCCATCCGCGACCTCAAGCTCATCGACGGCGCCATGGCCCGCCTCGCCGAGACGATGTCCCTGCGGATCGCCGACTACGACACCGTCGCCGTCGGCTGACCCTCGTCCCCGTCCCCGTCCCATGATCCCGCTCCCTGGCCCGGCGGCATCGACCGCCGGGCCGGCAACTGGCGCGAAGGGGACCGCGGCTCGTGCGTAGGCGGTGGATGCGTGGGAGAGAGCCGCCATGGTTCTTCCACCGGGGTCGGCGTCCAGTTTGTCCCTGTGGAAGAGACAGGTGGCGCCGCTCCCATGCACACCGGCCTCCTTGCGGGGGCGGGGCCGCTGCGGCGGGGGATCGGCGTTGGTGCTGGTCGTCGGGGTTGGGGAGGGTCGGCTCGGTGACGGTGGGCGAGCGTACCGGTCGGTTGTACGTGCACTGATGTTTCCATCCGTGTCGATCTCCGGCCATGTGCGGCTGACAGCGTTCCCTGCGGCGTCGATGGGACCGGCGCCGGAGGAGGACACACATGGTTGTGAACCGTCGACAGTTGATGGCCGGCGCGGGGACCGCCGGCCTCGGCTTCGCCCTGGCCGGGGCGGTGGACGCCGTCTTCGCGGGGACCGCGAACGCCGCGACGCCGAAGGCCTTCCGCGGGTACGGGGAGCTCGTCGCGGATCCGAAGAAGGTCATCGACCTGCCGGCCGGCTTCCGTTACACGGTGTTCTCGCGCGCCGGCAAGGACACGCTGGACGGCGGCGGCGCGGTGCCGGGGTCGCACGACGGCATGTACGCCTTCCCCGGCGGGTTCGGGCGCAGCGTGCTGGTGCGCAACCACGAGCTGTCGCCGGGAACCGACATCCCGGCGGTGCCGCACCGCGACGGCCTCGTCTACGACCCGGCCTGCGCCGGCGGGACGACGACCCTCACGGTCGCGGGTGACCGGCTGCTCGGCCACGTGCCGAGCCTCGCCGGCACCTACCGCAACTGCGCCGGCGGCGGCACGCCGTGGCGGACCTGGCTGTCCTGCGAGGAGACCGAGGCCACCCCGGCCACCGATGCGGTGCTGACCAAGAAGCACGGATACGTGTTCGAGGTCGACCCCTTCGGCCGGCTGCGCGACGCCGCCCCGGTGCCGCTGACGGCGCTGGGCCGCTTCCCGCACGAGGCAGTCGCGATCGACCCGCACTCCGGCATCGTCTACCTCACCGAGGACGCCGCCAAGCCGTACGGCCTGCTCTACCGGTTCCTGCCGCGTCGCCCGCTCGGCGGCCCCGGCAGCCTGCGGGCCGGCGGAAAGCTGCAGGCGCTGTCGGTGCCCGACGTGCGTGACCTGTCCGCGGTGCGGGAGCTGCACACCAAGCTGGCCGTCACCTGGGTGGACGTGCCCGATCCGGACGCGACCACGGTGTCGGTCCGTTCGCAGTTCGACGCCGCGAAGATCACCCGGGTGCCGAAGGCCGAGGGCATCTTCTGGTCCGAGGGCACCGCGTACATCGTCTCCAGCTACGCGAAGAAGTCCGACGGCGCCGCCACCGACCACTCCGGGCAGGTCTGGCGGTTCGACCCGAAGCGCTCCACCCTGGAACTCGTCCTGCGCCTGGAGCCGGGCGGCCGGTTCGACGGGCCTGACAACATCACCGTCTCGCCGCTCGGCGGGATCGTCCTCTGCGAGGACGGCGACGGCGAGAACTACCTCGTCGCCCCCTCGGCGGACGGCACCCCCTATCCGCTCGCCCGCAACGCCGGCAGCGACAGCGAGTGGGCCGGCGCCACCTTCTCCCAGGACGGCCGCTGGCTGTACGCCAACGTCCAGGGCGACGGTCTTACGGTGGCCATCACCGGGCCGTGGTGGCGAGGCTGAGCGCTGCTCACTGGTAGGTGATGAGGTCCGGCGGGGGCGTGAGGGTGAGCGTCTCCGCCGGACTGAACATGTTCGTGTCCTCGTCGAGGAAGAGCTTGAATCCGGTGAAGAACGGCGCCTTGGCCGCCAGCAGCGCGTACTTGTCGAGCTTGTCCTGACGGACGCCGAACCCGTCGATATGGAAGACGGTGGCGAGTTCGGGGCGGGCCGCGATGGCCGCCCGGTCGGGCAGCATCGATTCGGTGAACTGATGTATCACGAACAGTTTCTGCGGCAGATTGTGCGCGCGGGCGACGCCGGCGAGCCAGGCGGAGACCTCGTTCAGCCCGGCCGCGTCGCTGCTACCGATCTGGCGGCCGGGGACCTGGCCCGGTCCCATCTTCCATTCCGGGTCGAGGGCGAGCCCGACGTCCGGTTCCTGCAGGAAACGCTCGTACCGGCGCGCCTGGTCCAGAAAACGCCCGCGTCCGGGCTGCAGATCGAGGATGAGCAGCATCCGGTGCGCCCGGGCGGCGGCGAGGTAGGGCTCGACTGCGGCCGGGGGCAGCGCGGAGCTGTACAGCCCGTCCGCGCCGGGTGAGGCCGACGCGACGGTCGTGATGAGCTCCATCGCCGGCTGCACCGGCCGGCCGCCCGCCGCGAAGGGTGCCGCGGCCGCGAGCACGCGCTGCGCCGCCTGCTCCGGCGTCCCCTCGCCGAGCACGCCGAGTGCGCCCCCGCCCACCGAACCGTAGTGCGCCACGATCCGAAAGCGCGGCAGCAGCGTGCGACCGCCCATCGGGAGCTGCGGCGCGTCGGTGCCCCTGGCCGCGGGCCGCCCCGGCTCGTCCCCATGCCCGGCCGCACCGGGCTCGGGTGTAGATCCCGGCCTCCCGCCGGGGCCGCTCTGCACAGTGGGGCCGGTCGGGCCGATCAAGCCGGTCCGGTTGGTCGGACCCGGGCTGGTCGGACCCGGGCTGGTCGGACTGGTGTCGCCGGCGGGTGCGCGCTGCGCCGCCGCGGTCTGCTGCGCCCCCCTGGGCTGCGAGCCGCATCCCGCCGCGAGAACCGAGATGAGGACCAGAAGGCCCAGCACCGCGACCGGCAGTGCACCTCGCCGCCCGGGCTGCCCGCCGCCCCGCCGCGTGTCGTTCTGCCGAAGGCTGCCCCGGTGCCATGTCGCTCGGTGATCGGCCATGCCGCCGCTCCTACCCCGCGCAACACCGGATCATGGCGCCCGCGCCGGGGGATGTGCGCTGCCGCCCAGGCGGATTCGGCGGCGACGACGGGGCCGTCGACGGCTCCCGCGCGGCCTGCGCGGCCTGCGACCGATATCTCCATCGTCGAAGACCTATCTTCATAATCATTTTTGCATGTTAATGCAATGCCTGGTGGTTCGGTGGGGAGGCTTTTCGCGGGTCGGCGTCGNCCGGCCAATGTGGTCTCGCTGTCCGCGGACGTAACTTTTTGGTTCAGCCTCGTGCGTTCCGGTCGCGGCCGATTAAAGTTGGATGAGCAGTCGTAGATCGGGCAGTTTGAAGTCTGCGAGGGACTGTGATGCGGGGACGATTGTCGACGCGCGGTTCGCGTGAGCCCACGTCGGTGCACACGGGCGGCGGCGTCGGTGCCGCCGTCCACCTCGACAACGCGGGAGGCGATATGAACAGTGTCGATATAGCGCTGAAGGAGTCGTTGGAGATCGGGGGCGCGCTCGGGGCGGCCCTCGTCGATTTCACCAGCGGCATGACCCTCGGCACGGCCGGAAACGCGCACACTCTCGACCTGGAGGTGGCTGCTGCCGGCAACACCGAGGTCATCCGGGCGAAGCTGCGGACCATGGAGAGTCTCGGTCTGCAGGACACCATCGAGGACATCCTCATCACGCTCGGCCGCCAATACCACCTGATCCGCCTGTTGCAGAGCCATTCCGGCCGCGGCCTGTTCCTCTACCTGGTGCTGGACAAGGGGCGGGCGAACCTCGCGCTGGCCCGCCACCGCCTGCGCGCCATCGAGACCCAGCTCGACGTCTGACGCCGCCACCGTCGCCCCGGCTTCGGCGCATCCCCGCGTCCCGGCCTCAGCGCGGGCCGGGGCGCGCTGCTCCGTCGGGAAAAGGGCAGACTGGGCCCGACGGAGCAGCGGAGGCGAACGTGACGACATGGGTCGGAACCAGGCTGGCCGTTCCCGAGACGGAAGCTCGCGGAACGGGGTCGGCTCGGTCGGAGGCAGGGTGGTCGGGGGCAGGCCGGTCGGAGGCAGGCCGGTGGTGACGGGTCAGCCGGCCCTGCGGATCCGGGGCGCGATGCTGGTCGGGCCGGAGGAGGTCCGCGACGAGCTTTGGGTCGTCGACGGTCGAATCAGCTTCACCGCGCCCGTCGGCACCGCCGCCCGGGACGTGCGAACGGTGTCCGGTTGGGCGCTGCCCGGCCTGGTCGACGCGCACTGCCACGTCGGCCTCGATGCCGGCGGCGCCGTGGACCGGCCGACCGCGGAGGAACAGATCACCACCGACCGTGCGGCCGGCGCGCTGCTGCTGCGCGACGCCGGCTCCCCGGCGGACACCCGCTGGGTCGACGACCGCGACGACCTGCCCCGCCTGGTGCGCGCCGGCCGGCACATCGCCCGTCCCCGCCGCTACATCCGCAACTATGCCGCCGAGGTCGAGCCGGACGACCTGGTGGCCGAGGTCGTCGCCCAGGCCGGCCGCGGCGACGGCTGGGTCAAGCTCGTCGGGGACTGGATCGACCGCGGCGTCGGGGACCTCGCGCCCTGCTGGCCCGCGGACGCCGCGAAGGCGGCGATCGACGCGGCCCACGCGGCCGGCGCCCGGGTGACCGCCCACTGCTTCGCCGAGGACTCGCTCGCCGACCTCGTCGAGGCGGGCATCGACTGCATCGAGCACGCCACCGGGCTCACCGAGGACACGATCCCGCTGTTCGCCGAGCGAGGGGTCGCGATCGTCCCGACCCTGGTGAACATCGCCACTTTCGAGGGCATCGCCCGCGGCGCCGAGGAGAAGTTCCCCGCCTACGCCCGGCACATGCGGGCCCTGCACGCCCGCCGCTATGACACGGTGCGGGCCGCGTACGACGCCGGGATCCCCATCTACGTCGGCACCGACGCCGGGGGCAGCCTGCCGCACGGCCGGGTCGCCGCCGAGGTCGCCGAGCTGCGCCGCGCCGGCCTGCCGGCGCAGGCCGCGCTGTCCGCGGCCACCTGGTCGGCACGGGCCTGGCTGGGCCATCCGGCGCTCACCGAGGGCGCCCCCGCCGACCTGGTCGTCTACCCCGCCGACCCGCGCGCCGACGTCGGGGTCCTCGCCGCCCCCGACCTCATCGNCCTACGCGGCCTCCCCATCGTCCCCTGATTCAGATAGACGCAACTCGTCGAGCGCGGTCGGTAGAGATCGGAGCCGACGTTGTTGGGGTCACAGTTGTTGAAGTAATACTCGTACATCAGCCCCTTGCCGGCGTGGGCCGTGAACCAGTCGTACATCCACTGGATGTAGTTCGCGCGGTCGCCGCCGCCGTTCGTGCCGTCGCCGGCGGCCACTCCCCATTCACCGACCCCCATCGCCTTGTTGCGTGTCTGGNCGAAGTTCCACCAGTGGTTCAGACCGCCTTGTGCATTGGTCTGAGCATCGAACTGGGTTTTCGTCGGTGACGGCGGATAGCCATCGCAGGCGTCGATACCGATGCTGTCCACCCAGGCGTCGTCCGGGTAGAGCTCGAGCGCGTTGTGGCTGGGCGGATTCTGTGAGTAGTGGGCGTTGAGGCACCAGCACAGGGTGGGATCAGGTTCCGCGGTCGAGTTGATCGCGTCCGCGATGTGGCGCCAGCAATTCACCTAAACGGTGGGATTGGTTCCGGACCATGGGTACCAGTCCCCGTTGGGCTTTCAGGCGAGGCGGATGAAGGAGTTCTGCCGGCCATAGGTGTTCAGCTCGCGGGGGCGCCCCCCGCGATCGGTCGGCGGCTCAGAGCAGGACGCCGAAGACCTGCGTCCAGTAGGTGCCGTACTCCCCGCCGGTGGCATGCCCGACGCCGATCTGGCGCAGCTGGGGGATGAGGATGTTCGCCCGGTGGCCGGGGCTCTGCATCCAGCCGGCGACGACCTCCTCGGCGGTGGTCTGGCCGGCGGCGATGTTCTCGGCGACCCGGGCGTAGCGGTAGCCCAGGTCCGTGACCCGATCGGACACGGTCCGGCCGTCCGGGCTGGTGTGGGCGAAGAAGCCACGCGCCACCATGTCCCGGCTGTGCTCGGCGGCGGCGGCGGTCAGCATGGGGTCGACGGCGAGCGGGGCGAGACCCTCCCGCTCGCGTTCGATGTTCGTCAGCGTGACGACCTGGGCCAACATCGCCGGGACGCCGCCCTCCCCGGCCCACCCGGCCCCGTCCGGCGCCGGCCGATCGTCGGGCACCTGCCCGTGGCCGGACGCGGAACGGTCGCCCCACCGTGCCGGCGGGCCGCCGACGGGGACGGGAGCGGCGCTGGCGGGGGCGGCGCTGGCGGGGGCGTCCTGGCGGGGGACGGCCGGGGTGAGATCGGGCGGGGGCGCCGCGGACTCCGGCGTGGCCGGGCTGTCGTCGTCGACGTCCACGCCGAAGTCGCGGGCGAGGCCGGCGAGGCCGTCGGCGTAACCCTGCCCGACGGCGCGGACCTTCCACTCCGCTCCCCGGCGGTAGATCTCGATGAGGGTGACCACGGTCTCGCTGGACAGCGGCGGCGGGGTGAAGTGGGCGCTGAGGTTGCCGCGCCGGTCGTGCAGCGTGACGACGGGCCCGGGCAGCTGCCCGAAGGGCGTCGTGCCGTCCTCGGAGCTGGCGACGATCACGACGCGTTCGGCGCCGGGCCGCAGTCGCTCCGGGTCGACCATGACCTCGTCGCCGCTGAGGATGACGCCGGCCGTCGCCGGCTGGTTGTAGAACACGAAGTCGTCATCCCCGTCGACCTTGCCGTGCGCCGCGGTCACCAACGCGCACAGGTCGAACGGCCCGATCAGGCGAACCGAGACGGGGCCGCGGGGCAGCGGCGCGTTCGCACCGGGCACGAGCTCTGTCATCCGTCCCACTCCCGTGGCTGTTCTGGTCGGTGCGAATGCGCTGCCGCCGGCCGATCGCCGGGTGCGGGCGGGCGCCGGGCGACAGCGACGTGTCCGCCTGTTCTAGATGTACCGGGTGATGGGCGCGGCCACCATGCCTGACGCCGCGCGGCATCAGGTCCGTGCCACGTCCGGGCGGGATTGTGGCTCGTCCGAGTGACCTCCGTGAGTGTCCGGTGTCTGCCCGTAAGACCACGATCACCCGACTTGGTTCGCCGCCGGGAGTCCCGTGGGTCGCGGTGGCCGCCTCCGCCAACCAATGATCACGGCGTGGGTTGCCGTGGCTGTTGTGGATGGTTTGCTTGTCACGCCGGTCGCGCCCGCCGTACCGTCTGCGTCGGTCGCCGTGATCAGCGGTTCCGGCGCGAGGTCCGTGGCGCGATGGGCGGGAGTCGCTCGTCGCGACCGGGGCGGGCCGGTGGCCGCCGTGGGGGACCGCTGGGGGATGAAGCAGGGCGCGCCGGTGTGTGGCGCCCGGAGCAGGGTGGACCGTGAACGACGTCATGGGCTTCGCGCTGCTCAGCCTCGGGACGGGCGCGCTGTACGCGCTGGTCGCCGCGGGCGTGGTGGTGATCGCCCGCGGGGCCGGGGTGCTTAACATGGCCCAGGGCGCGCTGGTGGCGTGGGCCGCCTACGCCTTCCACGGCCTGCGCGACCCGTGGGGGCTCCCNCTGGTCCTGGCCGCGGTGCTCGCCGTCGCGTCGACGGTCGGCATCGGCGTCGGGTTCCAGGTGCTGGTCATGCGCCCGCTGCGGGAGGCGACGGCGCTGCTGCGGCTGATGGCGACCCTCGGCCTGCTGATCATTCTCCAGTCGTCGCTGACGCTGATGTTCGCCGGTGCGGTGCGCACCTCCCCGACGGTGCTGCCCACCGGCACGGTCGAGCTGTTCGGCGAGTCCGTCGGCGTGGACGTGTTCGTCCGGCTCGCCGCGGTCGTCGTGCTCATCGCGGCGGCGTGGGCGGTCTTCCGGTTCACGACGGTGGGGCTCGCCGCGACGGCGGCCACCGAGAACCCGCGGGCCGCCGCCACCTTCGGCTGGTCCGTCGACGCGATCGCCGCCGGCGCGTGGGGTGCCGGCGGCGCGCTCGCCGGGCTCGGTGGCGTCCTGCTCGCCCCGTTGCAGAACCCGCTGTCCGCGACGAACCTGCTGCTGCTCATCGTGCCGGCGCTGGCGGTGGCGCTGGTGGCGCGGTTCCAGTCCTTCCCCGGGGTGCTGCTCGGCGGCCTCGTGCTCGGCGTCATCGAGGTGGAGGCGCAGTACGAGCTCGTCGCGCACCATCCCTGGTGGCGCGGGGTCGACCGGGCGGTGCCGCTGGCCGTCATCGTCTTCTACCTGGCCGTGCGCGGCCGGGGCCTGCCCGAGCGGGGTCACCTCGCCGAACGCCATCCGGTGCTCGGCAGCGGCCGGGTCCATCCGCGTGCCCTCGCCGTCGCCGTCGCGGCGATGCTGGCGGCGGTCTGGCTGTTGCCCCGCGACTGGGTCGACGCCCTCGACGCCAACGCGCTGTGGGCGTTGATCATCCTGTCCGTCGTGGTGCTCGTCGGGTTCACCGGGCAGCTCTCCCTGGCCCAGCTCGCCTTCTCCGGGATCGCGGCGCTGATCGCCGGGCGGCTCGTCGCGGCCCGCGGCTGGCCGTTGGAGGCGGCGATGGCCGTCGGCGTGGCCGGCACCGCCGTCGTCGGGCTGCTGTTCGCGCTGCCCGCGCTGCGCACCCGGGGGTTGCAGCTCGCGGTGGTGACCCTCGGCCTCGGCGCGGCCGTCGACGCCCTGTTGTTCCAGCGGGGCTACCACTCCCCGCCACCCCCGGGGGCGGGGGCGCTGGGCTCACTGTTCGGTGACCTCGCCTCGCCCGAGGGGACGGTGGTGGGACGCCAGCGTTTCCTCGGCGTCCCGCTCGACAAGGTGACCGATCCGCGGGGCTTCGCGACCGTGTCCGTGCTCGCCTTCGTCCTGGTCGCGCTCGCGGTCGCGAACCTGCGCCGCGGCCGGGCCGGGCGACGGCTCATCGCGGTGCGGACCAACGAGCGGGCCGCCGCGGCGCTGGGCATCAGCGTCGTGGCCGCCAAGCTGTACGCGTTCGCGCTGTCCGCGGCCATCGCCGGGTTCGGCGGGGTGCTCTACGCCTTCTACGTCTACGGCGAGCGCGGCAACATCGACTACGGCGACGGGACGTTCGCGCCGTTCTCCTCGATCCTGCTCATCGCCTACGCCGTCGTCGGCGGGGTCGGCTGGGTGAGCGGCTCGTTCGCGGGCGCGACGATGGCCGCCGGCGCGCTGGCGACCCGCATCGGCGGCTCGGTCGGGGAGTGGCTCGGCCGTCTCGGCGCGGTGCTGCGGGTCGTCGTCGCGGCGATCGCCGGCCTGCTCGGCCTCGCTGCCGGCGCCGCGGTGGCCGGCGACCGGCGCACCGGCGGCCGGCTCGGCGCGGCGGCGCGGCGCCGGCTGCCCTGGCTCGTCGCGGCGGCCGCGGCCGTGCTCGCCGCCGCCTTCGGGGGCGTGGTACGCGACTGGCTGGCCGAGCTGGACCGGTACGTGCCGCTGATCGGCGGCATCGTCCTCGTCGTCGTGCTCTCCCGCTCCGGCGGCGGAATGGCGCCCGAGAACGCCCGCACCGCCCGCCTGCTCCGCGACCGCTACCTGCCCGGCGCGGCCGACCGCCGCCGCCGTGCCGATGCCGCCCGGCTGGACCAGGCGCTGCGCGCGGCTCCCGGCCAGGGCCCGCCGTCGGGCGCGGTCGAGCCGGCGGCGTTGTCGGTGTGGGGGCTGACGGTCAGCTTCGGCGCGGTGCGCGCGGTGCGCGCCGTCGACCTGCGGGTCGTTCCCGGTCAGGTGGTCGGGATGATCGGCCCGAACGGCGCGGGCAAGACGACGGTCATCGACGCGATCACCGGCTACACCCCGGCGTCGGTCACCTCGATGACGCTCGGCGAGGTCCGCCTCGACCGACTGCCCGCGCACCGGCGGGCCCGCGCGGGCATCAGCCGGTCGTTCCAGAACCTGGAGCTGTTCGACGACCTCACCGTGCTGGAGAACATCCAGGCGGCCAGCGACCGCCGCGACGCCCGCGCGTATCTCACCGATCTGGTGTTCCCGCGGTCGCGGCCGCTGCCCGCCGCGGCGATCGCCGCCGTCGACGCCTTCGGGCTGCGCGAGGATCTGCTGCGCACCGTCTCCGACCTGCCCTACGGCCGCCGCCGGCTGCTGGCCATCGCCCGCGCCGTCGCGGCCGGGCCGGCCGTGCTGCTGCTCGACGAGCCCTGTGCCGGCCTGGACGAGTCCGAGAGCACCGAGGTCGCGGCCCTACTGCGCCGCCTCGCCGACGAGTGGGGGCTCGGCATCCTGCTCAACGAGCACGACATGGACGTGATCATGGGAATCTGCGACCGGGTGGTCGTCCTCGATGCCGGCGCCCTCATCGCCGAGGGAACGCCGGCACAGGTCGCCGCCGACCCCCTCGTGCGGGCGGCCTACCTCGGCGACGCCGAGGAGCCGGCCCGCCAACCGGCCTACCTTCCGCTGCCCTGACGGCCCCGGTGCCGCGGACGGCGGGTCAGGAGGCGGCGCGGCGCAGGATGTCCAGGCCGTTGTAGGTCTCGGGGCCGAGGGGGACGAACGACTTCGAGGCGCTGTCCCAGCGGGCGCCCCGCAGCGTCGTGTTGAAGATCCGCTCCGCGCCGGGGATCGGGGTGGTCGCGGTGAGGTCCAGCGGCGGGACGATGCCGCCCAGGTCCAGCTTCCTGGTCCGGTTGAGCTGGGCGAGCAGGTTCTTCGACGTCAGCGGTCCGGACACCTGGTTGCCGACCTTCTCGGCGATCTGGACGGACAGCCACGCCCCGGTGGTGGTCGTCGTGGTGCGCAGGGCGGGGGCGGCGTCGGCGTCCCCGGCGGTCTGCTCCGCGTTCAGCTCGGCGACCATCCGCGCGACCTCGGGGAACTGGGCGGCCTGGCTGAGTTCCGGGAAGGCGGTGGCGACGACGAGCTTGTCCGCCGCCGGGCCGAGCGTGGCCAGGTACTTCGGCGACAGGGTGCCCGCCGCGTGGCAGGTGCGGATCTGCTGGCCCGCCTTGGCGATCACCGAGTAGGCGGCCTGGTCGAACACGACCAGCACGGCGCCGTCGGCGCCGGAGCGGGACAACTGGGAGATCGCCGGGGTGAAGTCGCTCGTCGTGATCGGGATGCGGATCTTCGGGTTGATCGGATGGTGGACCGCCTTCGCGCCGCCCTCGGCCATGACGATCAGCCGGTCGCTGGCGCTGAGGTCGTAGCCGACCAGGCCGAGGTGGCTCGCGCCCGCCTTTGCCAGCAGCGCCGGGCAGACCGCCNGGTAGAGCGTCAGCGGGCTGATGACATAGCTGGCGGGGGAGCTGAGCTCGGAGCCGTCGGCGGAGATGCCGGCCGACCCGATCGACGGGATGCCCGCGTTCTGCAGGATCGGCATGATCCCGCCGGTGCCGCTGACCTCGCTGACGACGGCGAGGACGCCGGAGTCGACGGCCTGCTGGGCGCACTTCTTCGCGCTGGCGGCGTCGTTGCGCTCGTTGCAGTGGACGAGCTCGACGGGGTGCCCGGCGATCCCGCCGCGGGCGTTGACCCCGCGGACGGCGGCGCGGGCGGCCGCCACCATCTCGGGGTAGTTCGTCCCGGCGGTACCCGTCGGCGCGATGATCATCAGCTTGACGGGTGATCCCTTCGCGGCGGGATCGGACGCTGCGGCGCTGCCCGACGCGGCGTCCGAACCACCGCCGCACCCGGCGAGCGTCGCCGCGAGTGCGGCGGCCAGACCCGCCCGGGCCAGACCTGTCCGGGCGAGTCCACGCAGCCCGTACCGTCGTCGCACGTCGTCTCCTCGTCGTCCGCCCACCCGGCCGGGCCGGGCACCCGCGCTCCGCCGCCGGGGCCAGCCACGGTAGACCCGTCCCGTCTGGGCGAATACGTCAGGGTGCGCCGTGGCGGGACCGCTGCGGTGCGGAGCAGTACCGGGACGGGGAGAGTGTCACCGGGAGGGTCTGTAGGCGGGGCGGCCGGTGGGCGGGGCGGTTCAGATCACCTGAGACCAGGCATAGGTGAATCCCATGATCTGATCGGCGAGCGTTTCGAGTCTCGCCGCAGCGGCCGCGTCGACGAGCCGGCCGTGGGCGTCGAAGAGGGGCTGCGCGGTGTTGAACGTCACGCCCAGCGGGGTCGGCCAGCCGCGCAGGGCGTGCACGGACGAGCGCAGCGCGTTCAGCGTCGTTCCGGCGGCCTGGTCGCCCTGGGCACAGACGATGAGACCGACCGCCCGCCCGTCGAGGTACGGTCGCGGCGCGCCGCGCAGGTCCTCCAGGTAGTCCAGCGCGTTCTTGACCAGGCCGGACATCCCGCCGTGGTAACCGGGGGTGGCGATCACGACGGCGTCGGACTGCTCCACGGCGGCGAGCAGGCGCAGGGCCGCGGTGGAGCGCTCGGGGCGTTCCGGTGCGTACATCGGCAGGTCCAGCTCGGCGGACCCGAACTGCACCGTCTCGGCGCCGGCCTGGGCCATCGTCGCGAGCACCGTCGTCAGGGCCCGGTGGGTGGTGGAGTCGGCCCTGGTGGTGCCGCCGAGTCCGACGATCATCGGCCGGCGGCGACGGACGCGGACCGGGCCGGGCCCGGTGGGCGGCGCCTCGACGGGTCGGTGGCCGACCCGGCTGGGCAGCGGGGACAGTGGTTCGCCGCCAGTCCATTGGCCGTGGCCGTCGACCTGCTCCGTGGAGCCGGCATTCGACCGGAACGCGCCGTATGTGTCCCCCACAACCCCTCCTCAGACCCTGCTTCGGCTCGCCTTGGCGCGGTCGCGGACCGCCGCGCCACCCGCCGTCACGTCTGTCTATCCGACCGACCCCGACTCGGTGGCGGCGGGTCCGCTCGGACACGGTCCGGCGCAGTCGGGGGCGGGTTGCGGGCGGTGGCCGCCGTGGTGCATCCGCCCGGCGCCGCGCAGCGATGCGGGCAGCGCCCGGGCCCCCGGGCCGAGGGCGCCGATCCGGTCGGCGGGGTTGGAGATCCGGCAGCGGCGCAGTGACAGGCAGCCGCAGCCGATGCACGAGTCGAGCCCGTCGCGCAGGGCCTCCAGGGCCGCGATCTCCTCGTCCAGCCGGGTGCGCCAGCGCCGCGAGATGGCCGACCAGTCCGCCTTCGTCGGGGTGCGGGCATCCGGCAGCGACGCCAGCGCCTGCGCCACCTCGTCGAGGCTGAGCCCCATCGCGGTGGCCGCGCGGATGAACGCCAGCCGGCGCAGCACGTGTCGTTCGTACCGGCGCTGGCCGCCGGCGGTGCGGGTGGCGGCGATCAGCCCCTGTCGCTCGTAGAAGCGCAGCGCCGAGGGCGCGAATCCGCTGCGCTGCGACAGCTCGCCTACGGTCAGCAGGTCGGTGGGGAGCATGCCCGCGATCCTACGGCCCTGGAGCTGAAGTCAGGTTCAGCTTTACCGTCGGGTTCGGCTTTACCGGCGGAAGGGGCCGGTCACCTCGAAGGTGATGCCGCCGCGGTTGCGCCCGGTCACCCCGCGCTGGGAGGAGAAGTACAGCCGGCTCCCGTCCGGGCTGAACGCCGGGCCGGTGATCTCGGACCTGTCGTGTTCCGGCAGCCGCAGGAAGGGCGCGACCACGCCGTCCGGGGTGATGAGCACCAGGGCGGGACGGGAGTGGTCCTCGGCGACGTACAGATCGCCCGAGCGCGCGCCGACGACGTTGTCCACTCCGGTGAGCGGCGGCGGGTCGGGCAGGCTTGCCCGGTCGTAGAGCAGGTCGATCCGCTCGGCGTCCGCCCGGTACGCCCACACCCGGTCGTCGCCCTTGGTGGTCAGGTAGCAGACGCCGTGGGCGTACCAGCAGCCCTCGCCGCCATGGAAACGTCGGGCCTCGCGGACCTGCCGGCGGGTCGCCCGGGGGAAGCCGTCCGGATCGCGTACCCGCTCCCAGCGCACCGGCCCGGATTCGGCGTGCGCATCGGCGACCAGCACCTCCAGCTGGCCGGCGGACAGGTCGCCCCAGCGGTCCGGGCGGAACCGGTAGAAGCAGCCGTCCCTGCGGTCCTCGGTCAGGTAGATCACCCGGTGGTCGGGGTCACAGGCCGCCGCCTCGTGGGTGAAACGGCCCAGCGCGGGACGCGCCACGGCCTTGCGCGACCCGTCCGGCCACGCCTCGTACACCCGGCCGGAGAAGAACTCCTCGCACGACAGCCACGTCCCCCACGGGGTGGCCCCGCCGGCGCAGTTGGCGGTGGTGCCGCTGAGGATGCGCCCCGACGAGGCGATCGAGCCGTCGGCCCGGAACCGCAGCGCCGAGGCGCCGCCGTGCAGCATCACCTCGGAGTTCGACACGTAGGTCCAGCCGTCGGCGGGCCCGGGGAAGCAGGCCCCCCCGTCCGGCGCGTCGTGCCACACGTACTCGGTCGCGCCGACGAGCAGGTGCGAGCGGGCGACGATCCGGCTGGTGAAACCGGCGGGAAGTGCCACCCCGGAGCGGTCCGGTGGGCGTAGCGGTCCGTAGGGCCCCACCCCGGGCCGGGCGGTGGCGGCCAGGGCCGCATGCCAGGTAGCTCCGGAGAACGCGGCGGTGCCCAGCGCCGCCACCGCCGAGCGCAGCAGCATCCGTCGATCCATGCCCTGCCCGTCCCTTCCGCGCCGGTCGGCCGTCGACCGTCCCCGCCTGTCTGATCCGCCGTGCGCTGCGCCTTCGCCGTGCTGCGTGTCCGCCGTGCTGCGCCTTCGCCGTGCTGCGCGTCCGCCGTCCGCCGTGTGATGCGCGTTGCATGCATCGGGCGGCCGTGGCGCGCCGACGGCCCCGACCGTCGCCCATCCGGATCACCGCACGTGCGGGTTGTCGCGGCCGCGCCGCGGCGGTGCCACCTCTCTCACCCTAGGGTCGTTGAGGCGTTGCGTCAGGTAACCGGGCGGTGGGGATCGCCTGCCGTCGCGACCGCCGGTGGATCTTCCGGGGTGGTCCGGACGGGGCTGGTCCGGCCGCAGCCGTGGCAGGCTGTCGAATCGATGGACGACACCACGCATCGGCGGTTCAATCCACTGACCGGCCGCTGGGTTCTGGTCTCGCCGGGGCGGGTTCGGCGCCCCTGGCACGGCGGTCGGGAGACGGCGGCGACGCCTCCCGCCGTCGCGTACGATCCCGCCTGCCATCTGTGCCCCGGCAACGAGCGCGCGGGCGGCGCTCGCAACCCCGACTACCGGGGCACGTACGTGTTCACCAACGACTTCCCGGCGCTGCGACCCGCCGGGAGCGATCCCGCGCCGCCCGGCGCCGACTCCGTCAACCCCGTCAACCCCGTCGACCCCGCCGGCCTGCTGCGCAGCGCCCCCGCGCACGGGACCTGCCGGGTCGTCTGCTTCGGCCCGGATCACGGCCGCGGGCTGGTCGACATGTCCTCCTTCGAGGTCCGCACGGTCGTCGACACGTGGGCGGCGCAGGAGGCCGAGCTGTCCGAGCGGTGGCGCTGGGTGCAGGTCTTCGAAAACCGCGGCACCGCGATGGGCGCCTCCAACCCGCATCCGCACGGGCAGATCTGGGCCTGCGACGCCCTGCCCGACGAGGCCGCCGCCGAGGACACCCACCAGCGGGAGCACTTCGCCCGGTCGGGCAGCTCCCTGCTGCTCGACTACCTCCGCATCGAGACGCGCGCCGCGGAGCGGATCGTCCTCGACGACTCCGACTGGCTCGTCGTGGTGCCGTTCTGGGCGGTGTGGCCCTTCGAGACGCTGCTGCTGCCCCGCCGACCCGTGCAGCGGCTCGCCGAGCTCGACCACGCCCAGCGGGACAGCCTGGCCGACGTGCTGGGCCGCCTGCTTGCCGGCTACGACGCGCTGTTCGACCACCCGTTCCCGTTCTCCATGGGCTGGCACGGCGCACCGGGTCCGCATCCGGCGGGGGCCGTGGGCCGGGCGACCGGTTCGCGGCGCCCCCCCGAGGGGGTCTGGCAGCTACACGCCCACTTCTATCCGCCGCTGCTGCGCTCGCCGACGATCCGCAAGCATCTCGTCGGCTACGAGATGCTCGCGGAGCCCGCGCGCGACCTCACCCCCGAGGACGCCGCGGGCCGGCTGCGCGCGGTCGTGGCGGATGCCTGGGACGGGGAGGCGACCCTGCCCGGCGGCCTCGAGGCGGTCCCGGCCGCGCCGCTGCGGATCCGGCCGTCGTGACGCCGCTCCCGGGCCGCCCCGGTTCGGCGGCCGGCCTGGGCGAACGGGCGGTGCCGGCCGCGGTACGGGCGGTGCGGGCGTTCGTGGCGGCCTACGGCCGCGAGCCGACCCTGCTGGTGCGCTCACCGGCCCGGGTCAACCTCATCGGCGAGCACACCGACTACAACGACGGACTGTGCCTGCCGGTGGCGATCGATCGCGAGCTCTGCATCGCCCTGCGCCGCACGGACGACGTTCCCACCGCAGGGGACGCCACCCTGCGGCTGGTGTCCGAACAGGATCCGGCGCCCGCCGTCGTCGGGCTGCCGCCGCCGGCCGCGGACACGCCGCCGCCGGCCCGTGCGACCGGCTGGGCCCGGTACGTGCAGGGCGTGGCGGTCCAGCTTGCCGCGACCGGCGAGCTTGCCGCGATCGGCGAGCTTGCCGGGGCCGGCCAGCTCGCCGGGGCCGGCCTCGTGCCGTGGCAGGGCGCGCTCGCCAGCGACATCCCGCTCGGCGCCGGCCTGTCCTCCTCGGCCGCCCTGGAACTCGCCGTCGCCGTGGCCTGCACCCACCTCGCCGGCTCCGTGCCGGCACCGACGGAGCTCGCCCGGCTGGCCCAGCGGGCGGAGAACACCTGGGTCGGCGCCGCCACCGGCCTGCTCGACCAGCTCGCCTGCGTCGGGGGGATCGCCGGGCACGCCCTGCGCATCGACTGCCGGACCCTGACCATCACACCCGTGCCGCTGCCGGCCGGGCTCGCCGTCGTCGTCATCGACACCGGCTCACGGCGGGAGCTCGTCACGAGCGCCTACGCCGACCGGCGCGCCGAATGTGAGCGCGCCGCGCGGGCGCTGGCGGTGCCGGCGCTGCGCGACCTCGAGGCCCTGCCGGCGGACGCCGCCAGCCGTCTCGACCCGGTGGCGCTGCGCCGTGCCCGCTTCGTCATCGCCGAGAACGCCCGGGTCGACGCGGTCGCCGAGGCGCTGGCCCGCGGGGACGCCGAGGCGGCCGGCCGGCTGCTGCTGGCCGGCCATCGGGGCATCCGGGACGACTTCGAGGTGTCGGGGCCGGAGCTTGACGCGGCCGTGGCCGCGGCGCAGGCCGCCCCGGGCTGCTTCGGTGCCCGGATGACCGGAGGCGGGTTCGCGGGCTGTGCGGTGGCCCTCGTGGACCGGACCCGGCTGGACGCGTTCACGGCGGCGTTCGAACCCGCCTATTCCGCCCGCACCGGCCGGGAAGCCGTGCTACATGTTTGTTCGGCCGTCGCCGGCACCTCGGTCACGGCGCTGCGCTAGCGCAACGCCTCGAGCAGTCCCCTTCCCGTTCGTGGCGGCTGGCGGTGTGACGGAGGCGGGTCGCGGAACGGGCGACGGCTCGTGCGTCGGCGGCGGATGCGGGGGAGAGCGCCCACCCGGGTCCTTCTGGAGGGTTCAACGTCCGATTCATCCCCCAGAAGAACACAGATGGCGCCGCTCCCAGGCACAGGTCCGGGGCGGGCGGGTGCCCGCGCCCGGGCGGTCGCGGCACGGTCGGGCGCACCCGGGCGGGTGCGCAAGCCGTCCGAGTTCGGCCGAATCGCCCGCGGCTGTGCTGTGCTAGCCCGGTATAGGAGTTCTTGACGGGAAGCGGGTTAGCATGACCGCTCTGACCGGGCGGAGACGAGGAGTTGAGAGGACGGTGTCCGTGCTGCGTTGGGCGCGGGTCGGGCTGTCCCGGCGGGGACGGCTGCGGCGCGGGGNCGGGATCGTCGGCGTTGTCGCCGTCGGCCTGGCCACCCTCATCCTTGCGACGCTGTCGCCGTCGTCATCCGCGTCGGCCACCGCCGCGTCGGTCACCTCGGCCCCGGCGGCCGCCGCAGGGTCCCCGGCCGGCGCTGCCCACCTCGCCGGCCCGTCCTCGATAGCCGCCGCGCCCGCCGCGTCCAACCCGGCGGCCGCGCCCCGGCTCCCGGACGCCGCCTCCGTCTCCGGTACCCAGCTGCCGGGCGTCCCCCCGCTCCCGGCGGCCAGCCCACCCCCCGCCGGCACTCCGACCGCCGTCTCGCCCTCCGGCGCCGTCTCGCCCTCCGGCGTCAGCTCACCTGCTGGCGCAGGCGCGCCCGGCGGCACCAGCGCGACCGCGGCCGCCGGGTCGCCCGCGGTCGCCGGCCTGGCCGCAGCCTCGGGCGCGGCGACCTCCGCCGGGCCTTCCGCGTCCGCCGGGCCCTCTCCGGCCGCGTCCGGCCCGGCGACACCGTCCGCGGACACGGTGCACCGCGTGGCCTCCGGGCGGACCTACGAACTGCACACCGACGTCCGGCTCTCGCCCACGTTCCGCGGCACGGCCCGCCCGCTGGTGATTCTCCTGCACGGCCTGCTCAACAGCCCCGAGAACGTGCGGGAGATGTCGGGGGCGGATCCGTTCGCCGACGCCCACGGCTTCGCCGTCGCCTACGGGGTCGGCGTCCACGAGGCCTGGAACGCCGGCGGCTGTTGCGGCCAGGCCACCACCGACGACATCGGCTACCTGCGCCAGGTCGTCGACGACGCCGCCCGCCACACCCCGGTGGACCGCAGCCGGGTGTACGTGTGGGGCTTCTCCAACGGCGCGATGCTCGCCGCCCGGGTCGCCTGCGAGGCCCCCGACCTCGTCGCCGCGGTCGGCATGGTCGGCGGGCAGGCGCTGGTGTCCTGCCCGACCGTCCCCGTCCGGATGCTGCACATCCACGGCACCGCGGACAGGACCGTGCCCTGGCGCGGCGGCTGGTCGGACTACCTGAAGATGAACCTCCCCGATGGCGAGGCGGAGGCCACCCGCTTCGCGCCCGGCTCCGAGCTGCAGCACATCCTGTGGGACGGCGGCCATGCCTGGCCGTGGTGGGCCGTCGGCGCCCTGTGGGACTTCTCCGCGCCTGCCTCCCTCGACGCCCCGGTCATCCCGGACGCCCCCGCCGCCCTGGGCGCCAGCATCGCCGCGGAGGCTCCTGCCGTTCCTGCCGTTCCTGCCGCCCAGGGGGACAGGCCGTAACCCGGTCGGCCCGGGCGCAGGCCGCTCCGGTCAGCCGAGGAGGGTGTCGATGGCGCGGTAGACGCGTTCCTCGGAGACAGGGTACGGGGTGCGCAGGTTCTGGGCGAACAGGCTCACCCGCAGCTCCTCGAGCATCCAGCGGATGCGGCGGATCTCCTCGCCCGGCTCCCGGCCGGCGGGCACCGTCGCGAGCAGCTCCCGGTAGGCCTCCCACGCCCGCCCCACGGTCGCGGTGTTGATCCGGTCCCGGCCGGGGTCGCGGGGCAGCCGTTCCAGCCGGCGCTCCAGGGCGGTGAGGTAGCGGGCGAGGTCGGCGAGCCGGTCCGCGCCGGTGTCGGTGACGAAACCGCGGTAGATCAACGCGTCGAGGTGCCCGCGGGCGTCGGCGACCGAGGCGGCCAGCACCGGCGCGCGCAGGTCCCGCAGCGCCAGGTCGACGGTGTGCGCGAGCGCGAGGACCTGCTGGACCTCGCGGACGACCGCGAACGACGCCTCGGGCAGGCCGGCGCGCACCGCGGCGAGCAGCGTGGTGAAACCCGCCTCGTCCCAGACCGGACCGCCGGCGGCGGTGATGAGGCGGTCGGCGGCGGCTCGGACACAGTCGTCGAGCAGGTCGGCGGCGTCCCGGTGCGGGTTGTGGCTCAGGGCGAGCTTCGCCGCGTTGGACAGCCGCCCGTTGAGGCCGCGGATCGGCGAGGCGACGCCGAGTAGCACGAGCCGGCGGGTGCCGGCCCACATCGTCTGGCGCTGCTCGGTCTCGGTGTCGGTGGCCCGGACCGCGACGGTGTTTCCCTCGTCGACCAGCGCCGGGAACGCCTTGACGACGTGGCCGCCGCGGCGCAGCTCCACGACCTTGGGCAGAGTGCCGACGCCGTCCCAGGACCGCAGCCCGGACCGTTCGACGCCGTCCGCCGCGGCGGCGACGGCCTCCCGGGTCCGTGGCCGTAGCCGCTGCTTGATCGCGTCGAGGTCCTTGCCCTCGGCGAGCACCGCCCCGTGGACGTCGGAGACCCGAAAGGTGATCCGCAGATGGTCCGGGACGGCAGCCAGCGACCAGGAGTCCCGCGGGATCTCCGGGCCGCCCATCCGGCGCAGCTCATGCTCGACCGCGACCAGCAGCGGGGCCTGACCCGGGGTGATGTGCGCGAGCACCGCGCGGGCGTAGTTCGGCGCCGGCACGAAGCTGCGCCGGACCACCTTCGGCAGTCCCCGGATCAGCGCGGTCACCAGCTCCTCGCGCAGCCCCGGGACCTGCCACTCGAAGCCCTCGGCGGCCACCTGGTTGAGCACGGGCAGCGGAATGTGCACGGTGACCCCGTCGGCCGCCGACCCAGGTTCGAACTGGTAGCTCAGCGGCAGGGCCAGTTCGCCGAGCCGCCAGACGTCGGGGTAGTCGTCCTCGCGCACGTCCGCCGCGCCCGCGGAGACGAGCAGTGAACGGGGAAAGTCGAGCAGGTCGGGGGTGGCGCGCCGGGCCTTGCGCCACCAGGCGTCGAAGTGCCGGACGGAGACGACGTCGGCCGGGATCCGTTCGGCGTAGAAGCCGAACAGCACCTCATCGTCGACGACGATGTCGCGCCGGCGCGCCCGGTGCTCCAGCTCCTCGGCGTCGGCGAGCAGTCGCTGGTTGCGCTGGAAGAACTCGTGCCGGGTCTGCCAGTCGCCCTCGACCAGGGCGTGGCGGATGAACAGCTCCCGGCACAGCGCCGGGTCGATCCGGCTGTACTGCACCGGGCGGCCGGCGACGATCGGCACCCCGTACAGCGTCACCCGCTCGTCGGCGAGCACCGCCCCCTGCCGGCGGGACCAGCGCGGCTCGCTGTAGCTGCGGTGCACGAGATGCCCGGCCAGCGGCTCGATCCAGTCCGGGTCGATCCGCGCCGCGGTGCGTCCCCACAGCCGCGACGTCTCGACGAGCTCGGCGGCCATCACCCAGGCCGGCGGCCCGGACGGACGCTGCCGCGGCGCGTCCGGGCCGGTCCCGTCGGCGGCGGTGTCCGCGGCGGCGGCGCGGTCGGCCCGGCCCCGGCCGCGGGCCATGGCCGAGCCCGGCCACAGCATGAACCGGCTGCCGCGGGCCCCAGCGTACTCGCGGCGCTCCGGGTCGTACCGGCCGATATGCGACAGCAGGCCGGTCAGCAGCGCCCGGTGCACCGCCCGCGGATCGGCCGTGCCACCTGCGCCGTTCCCGCCACCTGCGCCGTTCCCGCCACCTGCGCCGTTCCCGCCACCTGCGCCGTTCCCGCCACCTGCGCCGTTCCCGCCGCCCGTGCTGTTCCCGCCGCCCGTGCTGTTCCCGCCGCCACGGTCGTCGCGGGGGGCGCGGTCGCCGGCGCGGGCGTCGGCGTTCAGACCCAGGCCGCGGGCCACGGCGGCGAGCTGGCCATGGACGTCCTGCCACTCGCGGATGCGCAGGTAGTTGAGGAACTCGGTCCGGCACATCCGCCGAAACTGGTTGGCGGACAGCTCGCCGCGGGCGTCGCGCAGGTAGTTCCACAGGTTCAGGTAGGCGAGAAAGTCCGAGGTCGGGTCCGCGAACCGGGCGTGCCGCTCGTCGGCGGCCTGCTGGTGTTCGACCGGACGGTCCCGCGGATCCTGGATGGCCAGCGCCGCCGCGATGACCANCACCTCCCGCAGGCAGCCCTGCTCGTCGCCGGCGAGCACCATGCGGGCCAGCCGGGGATCCACGGGGATCTGCGCGAGGCGCCGACCGATCGGCGTGATCCGCCGGCCCGCGCCGGTACCGCCCGCGCCGGTACCGCCCGCGCCGGTACCGCCCGGGGTGGCTGCGCCTGGGGTGGTCGCGCCCGCGGCGGGCCCGCCTGCGCCAGTGCCGCCGGCGTCGAACGCCCCCAGCTCGGTGAGCAGCAGCTCCCCGTCGCTGATCTGGCGCGGGTCGGGCGGGTCGAGGAAGCCGAAGGTGGCCATGTCGCCCAGCCCGAGATCGGCCATCCGCAGGATCACCGAGGCCAGATTCGTCCGCAGGATCTCCGGGTCGGTGAACTCGGGCCGGCCGGCGAAGTCCTCCTCGCTGTAGAGCCGGATGCAGATGCCGTCCGCGGTCCGCCCGCACCGGCCCTTGCGCTGGTTCGCGGACGCCTGCGAGACCGGCTCGATCGGCAGGCGCTGCACCTTCGTCCGATGGCTGTAACGGGAGATGCGCGCGGTGCCGGGATCGATGACGTAACGGATGCCGGGCACCGTCAGCGAGGTCTCCGCGACGTTGGTCGCCAGCACCACCCGCCGTCCGGTGTGCGGCTGGAAGACCCGGTGCTGCTCGCCGGCGGACAGCCGGGCGTAGAGCGGCACGATCTCCGTGTTCGGCCGCTGCTCGCGCGCGAGCGCCTCGGCGGTGTCCCGGATCTCCCGTTCCCCGCTGAGGAACACCAGGATGTCGCCGGGGCCCTCGGCGCACAGCTCGTCGACGGCGTCGCTGATCGCCTGGGTCTGATCGCGTTCGGGCTCGACCGGCTGCCCGCGGCGCCCGCCCGGGCCGCTGCCGCCGCGGGCCCGGCCGGTCCCGCGGCCACCGGCAGACTCCTCGGCGGGCCGCGCATCCGGTTCGGCCGCGGTCGGGCCTGTCGGGCCTGTCGGGCCTGTCGGGTCGGCGTCGCGGGCGCCCGGCACCAGCGGGCGGTAGCGCACCTCGACCGGGTAGGTGCGCCCGGAGACCTCGATGACGGGCGCGTCGCCGAAGTGCGCGGAGAACCGGGCCGTCTCGATCGTCGCGGAGGTGATGACCACCTTGAGATCCGGCCGGCGGGGGAGCAGCGAGCGCAGGTAGCCGAGGATGAAGTCGATGTTGAGGCTGCGTTCGTGGGCCTCGTCGATGATCAGCGTGTCGTAGCGGCGCAGCGACCGGTCCGAGGAGATCTCGGCCAGCAGGATGCCGTCGGTCATGAGCTTGACGAGGGTGTCGTCGTGCACCTGGTCGGTGAACCGGGTCTGGTAGCCGACGACCCCGCCGGCCTGCGGCGAGGGGGTGCCCAGCTCCTCGGCGATGCGGTCCGCGACGGTGCGCGCGGCGATCCGTCGCGGCTGGGTGTGACCGATCATCCCGCGGACCCCGCGGCCGAGCTCCAGGCAGATCTTCGGTAGCTGGGTGGTCTTGCCGGAACCGGTCTCACCGGCGATGATCACAACCTGATCGTCGCGGATCGCGGCGAGGATCTCGTCCTTACGCTGAGTAACCGGGAGGATATCGGGGTAACTGAGCGCGGGCACGTTCGCCCGCCGCCGGGCGACCCGCGCGGCCGCCCGATCGGCGTCGGCGGCGATGGCCCGCAGGGCGCGCTGGCGGGCGGCGGGCTCGCGGGTGCGCCGGGTGTCGGCGAGACGCCGGCCGAGCCGGTGGGCGTCACGGGGTCCCAGCTCCGCCAGCCGGGCGGACAGCTCGCCGACCCGCAGCGTCCCCTCCCGGTCGGCCTGCTCCCGGTCGGCCTGCTCCCGGTCCACGCGGGTGGGGTCCGCGGACGGCGGAGGATTCACTGGCGGTCCTTCCACACGCGGTCAAGCCTAGGGCACTTCGGGCGCGGGGCCGCCGGCCTCCGGGCGACCGCCGGCGACCGACTCCTCGATCTCGCGCCGCCGACCTGCCCGGACGTCCAATTCCCGGTGCCGGCGGCGGGAGGCATCCTTTGCCGGCGGGAGGGGGCACCCGACCTGTAGCCTGCGACCAGCTCGCCCGGGCGGAACGGGCTTCGGGTCGGAAGTGATGCCAAACCATGACGGAACCGCCAAGCCATGACGGAGCCACCGTGGTGAGGCGCGGCATCGGTTCCACCGTGGGGACGGCGGAGGAACTCGAACCCGAGGGTACCGGCCGCCACGGCAGGCGGGCGGCGACGCCGGGCGGGCCGGCGGCCGGCGACGGGATCACCGACACCGCCTTCGGCGCCGCCGCGCTGGAGCTGGGCCGCGCGTCGGTCGAGGCGGGCCGTGCCTACCGGGCGCTGGAACAGGTCATGGCCGCGGTGCTCGTCGCGCTGCGCGCCGTCGCGGTCCTGCTGACCCTGGCCTACCTACTCGTCTGGCACTGGTACGCCGGCCACCCGGCGGCGCTGGCGGTCGTGCTGGTCAGCGTCGGCTGGGGCGTGTTCTTCTGCGTGGTGGGCCTGCGTCGCGGGGTGGGGCACCTGCTCGCCGCCGCGAGCGTCGCGGTCGCGCTGGCGCTGGCGCTGACGGCCGGGCGTTGGCTGCCGCCGCAGTCCGTGGGGGACAGCGGCAACTTCGTGTTCCTGACCGCGATCAACGCGGCGGTCGTCGCCGTCTGGGCCTTCCCGCCGGCGCTGGCCGCGCCGAGCATCCTGCTGCTCGGCGCGGGCACCCTGGTGGGGGGCTGGGGGCACAACCCGCAGGTCATCGTCGAGTCGACGATTCTGGTGCTGGTGCCGGGGCTGCTGGGTCTCGCGATCGGCCGGCTGCGCCAGATCGCCCGTACCGCCGACCGGCGCTGGGCGAACGTCGTGGCCCGCCACCGCGGCGAGGCCGTGGTCCACGCGGTCGCCCGGGACCGCCGGGAGCGCGAGCGGATCATCCATGACACGGTCCTCAACACGCTGACCGGGATCGCCTGGGGCGGGGGGCGGGACGTGGCGCTGGCCCGTAGGCGCTGCGGGCAGAGTCTCGCCGCCGTGCAGGGCCTGCTCGACCCGGACGAGGCGAACGAGCCGCCCATCGACGAGCGTCTGGCCGAGGTCGTCCGCAACGCCAACGGTCCGCGGCTGCGGGTCACCTTCGACAACCACCTGCGCGGCGCCGCCCGCGGGGCGGTGCGAACCGAACCGCCCGCCGTCGTCGGTGCCGCGTTCGCGGGCGCGGTCGGTGAGGCGTTGGCGAACGTGGAGCGCCACGCGGGCACCCGGCGGGCGCGGGTCCGCCTCGACGGGGGCGCGGGTGTCGTCACCGTGCAGGTGTCCGACGCCGGCCGCGGTTTCGACCCGGCCCGGGTCGACCCGGCCCGGCTCGGCCTGCGCCGCTCGATCGTCGGCCGGCTCGACGACGTGGCCGGGACGGTCGACATCGTCTCGGCGCCGGGTCGCGGCACGACCGTGCGGCTCCAGTGGCGCACGCCGATCCTCGCCGGTGCCGGTGCCGGTGCCGGTGCCGGTGCCGGTGCCGGTGCCGGTGGTGGTGGCGGTGGTGCCGCGGGTCCGGCGTCGGGTCGCGGTGGCGGGGTCGTCGCCGACCGGCGGGGGGTCACCGCGATCGCCGCCGACCTCGGTGACGCCTATGCCGCCGGGCAGCGGCGCGCCGTCGGCCAGATCGCCGGCCTCTGGTTGGTCGTCATGCTGGCGCCGCTGGTCGCGACGCTCGGTTGGGTGCGGGAGCGCCCGGTCGCGGCGCTGCTGTGGGCGGTCCTCGCGCTGGTGATCGCCGAGACCGCACGGCGGGTTCGGGACCGGCCGCTGGGGCGCGCAGAATCGCTGGCGCTGCTGGCGACGACCCTGGCCGTCACCGCCGCCGGGGCGGCGAACACCCGCGGGCCGGACATCGTGCGGATCGCCAACTGGCCGCTGTTCGTCCTGCCGCTGCTGCTCGCGTTCATCACCGCCTCCCGGCCTCGCCGGGAGTGGACCGCCGCCCTGGTGGTGACGATCCTGCTGCTGGTCGGCCTGGTTCTCGTGCGGGACCCGGACAATCCGTTGGTGCTCGCCCGGTTGAGCTCGAACATCTACGGGATGTGCGGCGTGCAGATCGTCGCCGCCATGCTCGGCCCGCTGCTGCGCGCCACCGCCGACACCACCGCGCGCACCCTGGCGGCCGAGGCCGAGGTCGCCGCGCGCATCGACGCATCGCTGATGATCCGCCGCGAGCGCGTCCAGTGGCTGGGTTCCGTCGAGGCGGACGCGTTGCCGCTGCTGGCGGGGATCGCCGACGGCCGGCTCGACCCGCGGGCGGCGGCCGTGCGCAGCCGCTGCGCGGTGCGGGCTGCGACGATCCGCCGGATGCTGACCGGCGGCGGGCCGTCGTCCGCGCTCGCGGATCTGGACCCGGTGCTCGCCGACGCCGAGAATGCGGGGATCAGCGTCGAGATCCAGCTCTCCGGCGATCTGCGCTCGGCGCCGGCGCCGGTGCGCGCGGCGCTGGCCGACCGGGTCGGTGCGCTGCTCGCCGCGGCCTCGGGCGGGCGGGCGATCGTCACGGTGCTGTGGGCGCCCGCCGGTGGCAGCGTCTTCGTCGCGCTGCCCTGGCCGGACCGGGTGCCACCGCCCTGGCCGAACGGTGCCGGTGCCGGTGCCGTCGGGCCGGAGGGGGACGCCCCGATGGTGGGGATCGGCGTCGACCTGGACGATCAGTGGCTGAGCCTGGAGCTCACCTGGCCGCCGTCCGCGTGCGCCGCCGTCAGCGCCGTCGGGTCCCAGGGCCGCTGAGCGGCCGCGCCGCCGGCCGGCACCGGGCAGGTGCGTGGCCGGCCGGCGCGGACTCAGTACTCGTTGACGATGCGCCGCAGGACGTCGGGGGTGGACGCCGGGGTCGTGCTGTCGACGCTGAGCCGGTTGTAGACCTCCATGTACCGGTCGACGTCCTCGCGCTTGTCCAGGTAGGTGGAGCCGGTGAGCTGCTCCAGGTAGACGACGTCGGGCAGGTCCATCTCCGGGAAGCGCAGGATGGTGAACGCGCCGCCCTCGGCCGCGTGGCCGCCGAAGGCGAAGGGCATCACCTGCAGGGTGAGGTTCTGCAACGGCGCGATGTTGATCAGATGCTCGATCTGCGCGCGCATCACCTTGGGGCCGCCGATCGGCCGGCGCAGCGCTGCCTCGTCAATGACCACCCACAGTCGCGGAGGGTTCTTGCGGTAAAGCAACTTCTGCCGGTTGATGCGGACGCTCACCCGCCGCTCGATGACCTCGACGGGAGCCCCGACACTACCTTGAGTGATGATGGCTCGCGCATAGTCTTCGGTCTGGAGCAGTCCCGGAATGAACTGCAGCTCGTAGGTGCGGATCAGTTGGGCGGACTCCTCAAGTCCCACGTACGGCTGGAACCAGGTGGGGAGAACGTCGTTGAAGTTCTGCCACCAGCCGGCGGTGTTCGCCTCGCGCACGAGCGCCAGCAAAGGAGCGCGCTCGGCTTCGTCCGTGACCTGATAGAAGGTCAGCAGGTCGGCGACATCTCGTTCTTTGAAGCTGACTCGGCCCAGCTCCATCCGGCTGATCTTCGACTCGGAGGCGCGGATGTGGTATCCAGCGGTCTCCCGACTGATGCCCTTCTCCTCGCGAAGTCGACGGAGCTGTGAGCCGAGCAGGATCCGACGCACGGTCGGCCCACTTCCCGGCTGAGCTGTCGTCACGGTCGGCCCCCTCGCCATCGGTCAACGCAAGAGTATGACATCTGATCTTCTGGATCCGGTTATGTGGCTGGTTCTCTTGTCTGGATGACAGCTGCTTGTTTAGCGCAGTGAGGGTTATTTGTATACACGCTCACAGAGAGTGCCGGTGGTGGGTGTCCGCTGGCCTGGCGGTACAGATGCCCCCGAAGGTGCGGCCAGGGATCGGTCGTAGCTCCCAGTGACGCGGGCCTTCCGATCTGCTCCGACGAGGCCGCCTGGGGCCGCCCCCACTCCCTCCCGCTCGCACGCGTTCGCTTCCACTCTCTCGTGCCCCCGCCCGCCCGTTTGTCCCATGGTCCCCGCGTTCGTCTGGTCCCCGCGTTCGTCCGGTGCGCCGGCTCAACCTCCGCCGGAAGCCCCGGACCGTCGGCTGCCGCCCCCGGCCGTGGAACGCGAGTGGCTGCGCGGTTGCTCGTCGTCTGATTCCACCTGACCGCGGGACCGGGCAGGGCGGCCGACTCCCCACTCGGGTGAATGCGGCCGGGTCGCCGGCCCGGTCGTGCTGCCCGCGCCGCCCACCGGTGGCGGTCGCTGCGCCGGGTGCCGCCGCGGCGGCCGGAGATGTTCCGGCGCCGGGACGGTGGATCCGGGATGTGGTCGGCGAGACGCTGCGTGGTGCGAGGGCCTCCCCGGTGGTCCGGCGATGGGTTCTCATTGCGTTGTCCCTCGCGAGTGCGAGTGGCCTCCGGATCCGGTCGTCGTCCGCTGCGTCCCGATGCCCGACGTGTCGGGGCTATGAACTTTTACACCAGCGGGCGCCCCCCCGATCGGCGTCCCTTGGTTCCGGAGTCCCAGGGCCCCGCCGCGCTCGCAGGCCATTCCCGCAAGTCACCGCCCCCTTCCTGCGGCCAGGTCCCTTGGTACGCCGTTACGGCGTCGCTGGTCGGCTGCGTGATTCGCCACTTTGCGGGTTTATTCGGACGATTCGCTACCTCCTTCGGGTCATCTCTGTGAACTCCCGACCAGGAGTGCTAGCGCCACCGGGGTACGCGGTCACCCGGGGAGCGCCCCGGCCGGCCGCTCCCCGGGTCCAGGGGCCGGGGGTCGCGACCGCGGCAACCGCATGGCCGGTCGCACGTGAGGCCGTGGCGCGCACATGCGACCCGCTTGATGCACGTGCACCTGACCGTGCTGTATCGTGAGCCGAAGTTCGTGCAGGCGCACACGCGGGCACATCGGCGGGGGNTTCGGGGGNAGTCCCGTCCGGGGTGGCCGGCGAGGAGTCCATCGCGGTGCGGCGGTGCGACAGGCGGGCTGCGTGGGTGAGGGCCGTCGTGGCACGGCTACTCGGGGCTTCGGGAGATCGCGTGACCAAGATCTACAGTGGCATGTCTGCGGCGGCGCTGGAGCGCGTGACCTGGCAGAAGAGCCGGCGGAGCAACTCGCAGGGCAACTGCGTCGAGATGGCGAAGCTGCCGGGCGACGAGGTGGCCGTCCGCAACTCCCGGCATCCGAACGGCCCTGCCCTCGTCTACACCCGAGCCGAGATAGAGGCCCTGATACTCGGCGCCAAGGACGGCGATTTCGACAACCTGCTGCAGTAGGCGTCCGCCATCATGGTCCTGCTGACTCCGGTCGTCCCTTCCCGGCAGGCGTGCGCCACGGCCGTGCGGGCTCCGCTCGCCCGCAGCCCGCAGCACGCGTGGCTGGCCCAGACGTCCCAACGCGACGTCGTCTCGGCCCCCAACCTGCTGGATCGGACGGACATGCGGTGCAACGAGGCCCGTTCTGTCCCTACCCGTACCGACCCGCCCCTGCGGCCGGCGATCGCCTTCGCGGCGCTTCCGGCCAACCGGACCGGAGACAGCATGCCCCCGCCCGCCACGGAACGGATCTTCAGCTCGGGAGATCTTCCCCTGCTCTCACTGCCGGGTGCCGATGGGCTCATCACCTGCCAGTGGACCCACGAAACCCTCGGAGTGCCCAGCTCGATGGAGGACGGCGGCGACGCGATCGCCGAGCGTCGGCGGGCCCAGGTGGGATTTGTCCTGGTCGAGCCGGCGTGGCTGGTCCGGGCCGCCGCCGAGCAGGTGCGCTCGCCCGGGGTCGACGCCATCGTGCTGCACGCCCACGCCAGCCCCCCTGGACGCAGCGCTCTGGCCCTCGCCTTCGCCTCCCATCTGCGCAACGTGCTACGCCGCCCGGCGCCCGGGCTCGATCCCCGGCTCGGCAACAACGTGGTGACCGCCGGGCTTCGGCCGGACCTGGCGGGCTTCAGCGACCTGGTCCGGGTGCCCCACCTGGTGACGATCACCGACGGCACCGGCGCGGTGGCCGACACGATCGTGTGGGAGATCATGACCGGCGGGCAGTTCGACGCCTGGCTCGACGGCGCCCCCCGACCCGACCAGCGGGCCATCGAGGCGCACCTGCCGGGTCTGCTGCGGCTGCGGGGTCTGCACCGGTCGGGCCGGCTGGACCATCGCCGGGCCGGGGCGCTGCTCGACATGCTCGACGGCGGTCAGCTCACGACCCGGCTGATCCACCGCTTCCCCCGGGTCGTGCTACCGCTGGCCGCGGCGGCCTGACCCGGCGCCGGCCACCGGACTCACCACGGCCGCCCCGCAACGGCGCGGGTCGGTCGTGGTGTCCCGCGCGGGCGGCGGCGACGTGGACCGCCGCCGCCCGCGCCACCCACCTCGGCGCGGCGCCGCCACCGGTCGGGACGGCTCTGCAACCGGACCCGGCCGGCGCGGGCCGGCGCGGCGGTGGTGGTCCGCCCGGGCCACCCGTCTGGCCCGGGCGGGCGACCCCAGCGGCGGGCCGGGGCCGTCGGGGAACCCGGGTCCCCGCGTCCCGCCGACGCCCGCGCGAACGGCGCCGCCGCGTGACCCGCCTGGCGCGACCTCACTGTTTCCCCGTGTTCCGTGCCCCGGCCGCGGCGCCACCGCGTCGGCTGCGGGCAACCTGTGTCCTTCTGTGTGCCGCCGCTCGCGCGGGGAACCGCCGTGAGCGACGGTTGTTCTGCGGCGCGCCTTCCACCACCCGACGGCCGATCTGGGCCTATGGTCAGGCGCACCGGAACGCCGCTTTATGGGGAGAGTCGCGGATGACCGTATCGCTCGAGGATGCCCGCCGGATCATCGCGGCCGGGGAAAGGTATGCGATTCACCTCGGTCAACCGGTTAACATCGCCGTCGTCGACTACGCGGGCATTTTGGTGGCCCATGTCCGGATGGACAACGCCCGCCTGCAGACCGCCGACATCTCGGTCGACCGGGCGTGCGCGGCGCGGGCCTCCGCCGCGCCGGCCCGCCTGGTGAACCACACCGGGGGTGAGGGCGGCCCCGCCGGGTCCGGGGTCGGGGACGAGGGGTACGGCGGCTGGGAACGCCCGCCGCCCGAGCCCGGCTCGGGCCTGACCGGCGCGCTGCCGTTGCGGCGGGACGGGATGATCGTCGGCGCCGTCGGGGTCAGCGGCGCTCCCGCACCGCTGGACGAGGCCATCGCCCGAGCCGCCGCCGCCGCGTTCTGATCTCCCCGCGCCCTGATCTCCCCGCGGTCAGGCGTCCGGATCGCCTGCCGACGCTTCCACATGGCCGAGAGGTCGTCCGGGCGCAACCGCGTCCCGCACGAGCCGCTTGACGGCGGACGGCTCGGGAAAGCCCTGCTCCCGCCGATCCCAGAGCACCCGGTCGCCGAGCCGCACGACGAACACCCCGCCCGTCCCGGGCACCAGGCAGACCTCGGCCAGGTCCCCCTCGAATGTGGTCAGCAGCTCCTGGGCGAGCCAGGCCGCCCGCGGTAGCCAGCGGCAGCGGGTGCAGCATTCGATCTTCAGGGTCGGTTTCGCCGCGGCCATCGCCCCATCCTTCCCNCCCCANCCNCCCCGCCCGCTGCGGTGTGAGCCAACGAGCCGGTGGCACCGCCGGCAGCCTAAACCAGCCCAATCCAGCTCTGGCGAATCTCACAAAATCAACGGAATGGCACCGGAGCATGTCATCCTGCGCCAAGGTTGGTGGAGTGAGCAGCGTCACGGTCCCGGCTACCGGCCGGCGTCGACCGCGGGGCGGGTCGCGGCGTCGAGCGCGGGCCCACCGTCGCCTCCTCGTCGGCCTGCTCGGCGTCGCGGTCGCGCTGGGGGTGGTCGGCTGCCGGGTGTCCAGCGACGAGAAGCCGACGGCGCCGGTCTGCGCCGAGCCGGGCGTCACCCCGGACGCGGTGCGTCTCGGGCTGCTCTACCCGGACACCGGCAACGCGGCGTCGCTGTTCGCGCCGTTCCGCGCCGGCGTCGACGCGCGGCTCGGGGTCGCCGACGCCGCCGGCGGCGTGGGCGGTCGCCAGGTCCGTTACACCTGGCGCGACGACGCCTCGAATCCCGCGGGCAACGAGGCCGGTGCCCGCGCGCTGGTCCAGACCGACCGGGTCTTCGGCCTCATCGAGTCGACCTCGGTGGCCAGCGGCTCCGCGGCCTACCTGCACGGCGCCCGGGTGCCGGTGACGGGCACGTCGCTGGAGGCGGCCTGGACGCAGAACGACAACATGTTCAGCTACTCCAACATGATCTCGGACGGGCCGTCCGTCACCACCTGGGGCGCGTTCGTGGCCGAGCGCGGCGGGCGCACCGCGGTCATCGCGCAGTCGGCGTTCTCGGCGACGTCGATGACGATGGCGGACAAGCTGGCGCTGAGCCTGCAGGCGGCAGGCATCCGGGTGGTCGGTCGGGTCGACGCGACCGGCCCGATCGACATCCCCGGCATCGGGGAGAAGGTGCGGGCCAGCGGCGCGGACGTCCTGGTCGGCGCGGTCACCGGCGCCGCCTTCGGCCAGGTGGTCGTCGGCGCCCGCGCCGCCCACGCGAACCTGCGCGTGATCCTGTCGCCCGTCAGCTACGACCAGCGGTTGTTGCGGGTCTTCGGCCCGGTGCTCGCCGGCCTCTACACGTTCGTCGACTACCAGCCGTTCGAGGTGGGCACGCCCGCGCACCAGCGCTTCCTCGCCGGGATGCTCAAGTACGCCCCGCAGGTGTCACCGCCGGCCCAGCAGGCCGCCCTGTCCGGCTGGATCTCGGCCGACATGTTCCTGCGAGGTCTCGCCGCGGCCGGGCCGTGCCCGAGCCGGGAGTCGTTCATCCGGGGGCTGCGCGGGCTGAAGGGCTACGACGCCGACGGTCTGCTGCCCGCGCCGATCGATTTCTCCTCGCATTTCGGGCAGATCAACCGCTGCTATACCTTTCTCCAGGTCACCGCGGACGCGCAGCATTTCGAGCTCGTGCCGCCGGCGCCCCGCTGCGGCGACGAGATCGGCCAGTAGGGGCCGGCACCGCCGGGGAGTCGCCGGCGGTGCCGACCCCGGCGTACCCACCCCTCGCGGGCCTGTCCGCGCACGTCCGCGGCCCGGCGCCGGCGCGCCCGCCGGTCGGGCCGACGCCTCCTCGGGGGGTGTGAGCCGCTCCGCCCCGCCAAGCTGCCCGTGTTGCAGGCGGTCGGACTAGCATCGCTGGGGCGAAGGAAAGACATCGCATTTCGTGGGCCGGTCCACGATCGCCGCCGGTCGTCCCGGTCCGCCGCCCGAGCTTCCGGATGACCTGTACCAGGAGATGCCAGTGAGTTCAACGCCCGTCAACGTCACCGTCACCGGCGCCGCCGGTCAGATCGGCTATGCGCTGCTGTTCCGCATCGCGTCGGGCCAGTTGCTGGGCGCGGACACGCCGGTGAAGCTGCGGCTGCTGGAGATCCCGCAGGCCGTCCGGGCGGCCGAGGGCACCGCCCTCGAACTCGAGGACAGCGCGTTCCCGCTGCTGGCCGGGGTGGATGTGTTCGACGACGCCAAGCGGGCGTTCGAGGGCACCAACGTCGCCCTGCTCGTCGGCGCCCNCCCGCGGACCAAGGGCATGGAGCGCGGCGACCTGCTGTCCGCCAACGGCGGCATCTTCAAGCCGCAGGGCGAGGCGATCAACAGCGGCGCGGCGGAGGACATCAGGGTCCTGGTCGTCGGCAACCCGGCGAACACGAACGCGCTCATCGCCCAGACGCACGCGCCGGATGTGCCTGCCGAGCGATTCACCGCCATGACCCGCCTCGACCACAACCGCGCGATCGCGCAGTTGGCGAAGAAGCTCGGCGTTCCCAGCGCCGAGATCCGCAAGATCACCATCTGGGGCAACCACTCGGCCACCCAGTACCCGGACATCTTCCACGCCCAGGTCGGGGGCCGCAGCGGCGCCGAGGCCGTCGGCGACCAGAAGTGGATCGCCGAGGAGTTCATCCCGCGGGTGGCCAAGCGCGGCGCCGAGATCATCGAGGTTCGTGGCGCCTCGTCGGCCGCCTCGGCCGCCTCGGCCGCGATCGACCACGTCTACACCTGGGTCAACGGCACCCCCGAGGGTGACTGGACCTCCGCGGCGATCCCGTCCGACGGCTCGTACGGCGTGNCCGAGGGACTCATCTCCTCGTTCCCGGTCACCGCCGCCGGCGGGAAGTTCGAGATCGTGCAGGGTCTGGAGCTCGACGCCTTCTCCCGGGAGAAGATCGACGCCTCGGTGCGTGAACTCGCCGAGGAGCGCGAGGCCGTCCGCGCGCTCGGCCTCATCTGAGCTCTGTCGGCTGAGCTCTGTCGGCTGAGCTCGGCCGGCCGAGCTCGGTCAGCCGAGCTTGGTCAGCGGAGCTCCTTCAGGCGCAGCGCACCCTTCGCGGCACGCGCGGGCGACATCCCACCGTCCGCGCGCTGCCGACGAGGATGTGCACCGGACCTGTCACGGATGAGACGCACCTGGTCGAAGCCGTCCGTCCCGGGACTAGAATGATCGCGGAAATCGCGCCGGCCGGCGGAGGCCTGTCGGCGCCCGCCGCATCTTGGAACCGGTTCGGGGGACTCGTGACGCAGCGGCTGAGCGAGGTCGAGATCTGGGCGCTCGCCGACGCGTTCGACACGAACTCCAAGGCGAAGCGGCTGCTGGTGCGCGCCGGCCTCACCCGTGGCCGGGTGCCGGAGCTCGTCGGCGCGCCCTATGACTTCTGGTCGGAGATCTCGGAGCTGCTCGAGAACGGCGTGCTCGTCGACGGTCGGGCACGCCTGCTGGCCGCCGCGGCGGAGGCGTTCCCGGCCAGCGAGGTCTTCGGGGCCCACCGAGGCCCCGCGTCTTCTCCGCTCGACGTCGACGCGCCGCGGGACATCCTCCCGGCCGTGGGCGGGCGGGGACGATCGGCCGCGGGCATGCCGGAGCAGGTCAGCCTGTTCTTCCTCGACGCCCGCCGGTACAGCCGGCGCGGCATGCTCGACCAGCTCGACTGGCGGGCGGCATTGCAGGAGATCGTGGCGGCGGCCGTCGCGGGGCTGCGACTGCCGGCGGAGTCGATCCGGCTGCGTCAGGACCAGGGCGACGGTTTCCTCATCGCCGTGGCCGGTTCGGTCGCGAAGGCGTACCTCGCCAGCGATTTCGTCCGCGAGCTGCAGATCGCCCAGCGCGTCTACAACAACGGGCGCGAACCCGACAGCCGGCTGCGGCTGCGGATGTCGCTGCACCACGGCGATGTGATCATCGATGGAACCGGTGCCCCGGGCAACGCCGTGGTGATCGCCGCCCGGCTGATCGACGCCCCCCAGGTGCGCGGCATCCTGGAGCGCTACCCCGACGCCGACCTGGTCCTCGCGCTGTCTCCGGAGTACTTCCGGGACACCGCCGCCGAGCGGCTGCGGGATCTCGACCCGGCGAAGTTCCGCGAGATCGACGTGTCCGTCGGCGACAAGTACACCGGTACCGCCTGGGTGACGCTGCCCGGTCATCCCGCGAATCCACCCCTCGACGAGGACCCGGCCGCCGCGCTGGCCGCGGACGCTCCCGCCGGTGCGGTTCCGAGCCTGCCGGGCGCCGCCACCCTGCCCGCGGGCGACCCGCGTGGCGACACCCCGAACATGGCCGAGCCGCCTGGCGTCCCCGAGGATGCTGCCTCGGCAGTCGCGGCCGAGGGGGCTGGGACCGTTGCGGCGCCGGCATCATCGGGCTCCGGGGCCACGGGCCAGGCGGGCGGGGACGAGGGGCACAGACGGATCGGGATTCTCCGGGGGCGCGGGAAGCGCTCGGCTTCGCCGCCGCCGTTTCCTGGCGGGCGGCGCGCCTGATCCCTCGCCGACTGGCCGGCACGTCCGCCGCCCAGACCGGTCTGCGGTGGTGTGGCGCTCACGGCGTCAGGCGGTGCTCACGGTCACCGCGCCGCCGGTCGCCGCCGCGAGGAGCTGACTCAGGCCACGGCCGTAGCTGGTGCTCCCGTCGAAGCGGCTCCATTCCGCCAGCGCCGTCATCATGGTCCGCAGCTCCGTCGTGGATGCCTCGCCGGTCCGGGCTCGCTCGATCAGGCTGTGCACCCGGGCGGTCCAGGTGAGGGCGTCGTCGCCCGCGGCCCGCGCCCGGCGTGCGGCCTCGTCGATGCGGGCGCGACGCAGGATCGGCCGGCCGGTGGCGGTCGGCGCCTCGGCGAGCCGGAGCAGTCCGGCGGCCCGCCCGGCGTCGGAGTCGATGCGGCCGTAGGCGGCCAGCGACCGTCGCCACAGCTCCTCGGCCCGGTCCAGGTAGGCCGGACGGCCCGAGGGAATCGGCGAGCCGTCCGGCCTGCGGCCCAGGGTCTGCGCCCCGCCGTCTGGGAAGCCGGCCCAGTCGCCTCGCACCAGGGCCGCGTGCGCGAGCGTCGCGTCGTCGGCGCCGCCCGCCGTCTCCACCACATCCAGCGCAACGCCGGCCTCGGCCGCCCGACCCAGCCGGAACAGCAGGTCCGCGCGCAGGATCCGGGCGTACGCGCTGGCCTGATGCACGGGCAGCTCGGCCAGCCGGGCGACGAACGCGTCGGCCATCGTGAGCGCGTCCACCGCCGCCAGGACCGAGCCTTCGACACCCGCATCGGGTACCGCCGCGGTCATTGCCGGGCGCGCCTGCGCGACCACACCCGGGGGCGCGGCGGGCCCTGCCACCGCGGCCTTTCCCTGCAACGCGACGCCGCCCAGCGCGGCGACTCGGAGCGGCAGGCCGGCCGGGTCCGCGGGCCTGGGGGTCCCGGCGGAGCGCGGCAGCCCACCCGGAGCGGGGGTCCGGGTGGGCACGGGGGTCAGGGCCGGAGAGGGCGCTGGGATCGGGGAGGGCGCCGGGGGCGGGGAGGGTGCCCGGGTCGGGGAGGGCGTGGGCGCCGGGGAGGGCCGGTCCGTCGGCAGGGGGGAACCGGTCGCGGTGGGGACGTCGACAGCAGGGCCGGTCGGGCCGGATGGGATGGCCATACCGGGTGGGATGGCCATGCCGGTGGGAGTGGTCGGATCGGCCGGGTCGCTTCGCGCCGGGGCGCTGTCTGTGGCTGGGAGTGCCGCGGCGTTCGACGTGAGCGGGGAGTCCGGCCCGACTGCGACGGACATGGGGACCGTCCCGCTCCCGGGGCTCTTGACGTCCGGGGCGACCGCGATGTCCCGGGCGACTTCGGCGACCTCGGTGGCCGGGGAGATCGGGCCGTCCGATGGGAGTGGGCCGTCCGGGAGGAGCGGACCGTCCGGAGTGGGCGAGTCGTCCGGAGACAGTGGGCGGTCGGGCAGCGGGGAGCCGTCGGGTGGCAGCGGGCGGTCGGGTGGCAGTGGGCCGCGGGGAGGGAGCGGGGGGTCCACCTGGGCGGTGAGGTCCTGGGGGATCGGAAGGCCTCGGATGACCTCCGTGCCTTGGGGAGCCTCCGCGGGTTGGGCGATCTGCCGGCCAGGGGTGACCGCGGTCTCCCGGGGGGCCGGGGGGCGCGCTCGGGGGTCGCCGATGCGCGCAGCGGGCGCTGCGTCCCCGGGTGGGGACCCCGGGTGCCCCGCGGACGACCGGCCGACGGTGAAGCCCCAGCCCAGTATGGCGGGGAGGAAGCCGCCGGCCCGGGAGCGAGCCCGCGGTCCCGTCCGGTGCAGCCCGTGGGCGGAGGCCGTGTGCCGGACGAGCCCCGCCGCACCCGTCCAGCCGAGGACCATGGGCAGGGTGGTGAGCCAGGGGGTGGTGTCCGCGCCGGTGCCGCCGGCGGAGGGGGTACCGGCGGCACCGCGTCTGGTGGCGACCGCGTGAGCCCGCCCCTCCCCGGCGGCCGCGGGCCGGTGCCTCGTCCCGGTGGTGGGCGAGTGGCTGGCATGGGGCGAGTGGCTGGTGGCGGGCGAGCGGCTGGCGCCGAGTCTTCGAGCGGTGGGTGGGAGCGGGCGGCGGGCGGCGGCGGGCACCTCGGTGCCGGCGGGCACCTCGGTGCCGGCGCCCGCCGCGGGCGGGATCGACGCGGCGAGCAGACGGGCGCGGGCCATCCGAATCGCGGGGATGACCTCGGCCGCGAGCACGCAGATGACCGCGGTGGTCGGGGCGAGCAGGTCGTGGCGCTGCCGGACGACCGCCTGCGCCGTCCAGGCCGTCAGCGGGCCGTCGGCGGGGGAGACGGACGGCGCCGGGTCGCGGGTGCGGGACGGGGCTGCGGACCGGCCGACGGTGGCGGGCGAGGGTCGCAGGAGGCCCGCGTCGTCCGGGGACCAGTTCCGGTCGAGGGCGAGCGCCGCGAGGTAGAGCGCCTCGTGCACCGCCACGTGGTCGGGATCGGCGGGGTCGTGCTCGCTCTGGCGCAGCTCGCGCAGGGCGCCCTTGGACCGGCCGGCGGCGACGGCTGTCGCGGCGCGAAGGAGGTGGCGCTCGGTCGGCGGCGGGAAGGGATACCGCACGGGCACGCCGGCGGGCTCGACGCGATGTTGCTCGTGCAGCAGGAGCGCTATGAGGAGCCTTGCTGAGGAAAGCGGCATCGGTGCGGTGTTCCTTCACGGGCGACACGGAACCGTATCCGGTTCGGACTGTTCGGACCCGCCGGAAAATGCCGGCGGAGCCATGACAGTACCTAGCATTCCGCCGCCGGGAAATGGTTCGTGGTGGTTCCGTGACGGCCCGGTTGTGGCATCGAATGTAGCTCGCGGAAATGGTCGTCGACGCCAAGATAATGCAAGTACGATCAAGTAGAAGAATGATTTCACTTCGTCCTATCGGTGGCTGGCGTCCCGGGAGGGGTGGGGCCGCCGGCGCGATCGGCGAGAGACGCCACCCGGCTCCGCCGGCCCGGCCGATCCGCGGGTGCCGACCCCTCAGACGAGGTCGCCGGGAACGGCGTCGTACCGACGGGCGAGTTCGGCGATGCGCGGTGTCGGGCCGGCGAAGCGGTGGTCGTCGACGGCGGCTACGGCGGCGATCCCGCGGGAGTTCGTCACGAACGCCGCCTCGAAGCGGTCGAGGTCGGCCAGCCGCACCGGCGCCCGCACGCTGTCCGGCGACCGTTCCAGCAGAGCCATCGTCACGCCGTGCAGGGCCGGCGCGTCCGGCCAGACGACCGCGTCCCCGGCGAGGAAGCCGATGTTGGTCGTCGCGCCCTCCGAGACGACGCCACCCGGGCCGGTGAGCAGCGCATCGTCGAAGCCGTGCCGGCGAGCGAGCCGGCCGTACTGGAGCTGACCGAATGTGCCCAGGTGCTTGAGGTGCGGGAACGGCCGTGAGTACGGCACGGACATGAGCCGCTGCGGGGCCGGAGGCGGCTCGGCGGGCGCCCCGACCGCGACGATGAGCCGCGTCGGGTCGCCGTCCGGGGTGCCGGTGACGACGACCCGCACGGTGGCGTCGCGGGTCGAGGCGGCCAGCGCCGCCCGGATCCGAGCGCGCACCAGCTCGCCGTCGAGCGGCTCGGCGTAGAGCTCGCGGTTCGCCGCGTCGAGACGTCGCAGGTGCAGGTCGAGACCGCGGGTCCGGCCGTCGCGGACCTGCATGACCGTGAAATGACCGTGGGGAAGCAGGGCCAGCGGAGGTGGATCGTCGAGGGATACGGGACATCCGTCGATCTCGATGTGCAGCAACGCCGGGCTGGCCACGCCGGTCACGATAGCCACCCCGGCGCGGGGTGCCCGATCGGGCGCCCCGGGCGACGAATGCCACCGCGGGGTTCGCTAGCGTGCTCGTGCCGCGCCCGTCGCCTGGCGGGCCGCCCGTCAACGAATGGAGTGGCCATGTCCGACCTCGCCGTCGACCCCACGGCCGACCCGGCCAAGATCGTCAGCGGTCTGTCCACCCTGTCGGAGCGGGAGATCTCCGATCTGCTGGGTGGCCCGGCCGGGGAGGGCGTCCTTGACGAGATCTTCCGCCAGATGCGCGACACGTTCCGGCCCGAGCAGGCGCAGGGTGAGAACGCGCTGGTCCGCTTCGCGCTCACCGGCGGCCCGGGGGGCAGCACCCGCACCTACGAACTGCGCGTCGTCGACGGCGCCTGCACGCTCGCGACCGAGCCGCCGGCCGGCTCCGGCACGGCGCCGGCCGACCGTGCGCTGACCATCACCACCGACCGGGTCCGCTTCGTTCGGGTGCTCACCGGCCAGGCCAGCGGCGCCAAGCTGTTCCTCACCCGGAAAATCAAGATTGACGGCGACCTGAAGTTCGGTGGCAAGGTGATGGGGTGGTTCGGGATCAAGCAGGACGACTGAGCCGGCGTGCGCCCGGCGCCGCCCGGCTCGCGGTGACGCACTCCGTGTACGGAACGCATTACTGTCGGTTGACGATGGTGGCGGGTCGGGTGGTTCCGGTCGGTGGGCGCGCGGCCGGTGGACGCGGTCGGGTGGGCCTGGTCGGGTGGGTGCGGTCGGGTGGGCGCGGTCGGGTGGACGCGGTCGGGTGGGTGCGGTCGGGTGGGCGCGGGAGGGTGAATGGTGCGGCTGGTGCTCGACGGCCGGGCGTATGACCTGCCGGCCGGGACCGACGCGGCCGCGCTCCGTCGACGCGCCGAGGAGGTGATGAGCGGCCGGGCCGGCAACGTCGGGCTCGACCAGATCACCCTCGCGGACGGCGACGTCCTGGCGGTGAACTGGCGCGCGGTCGGCACGGTCCGCGTCATCGAGGCGGGCTCGGAGGACGACGCCTGACCGGCGGCCAGACGCCGGACGCCGGGTCAGAGGGCGAACTCGGCCGGCTCCAGCCCGAGGGCGAGCGCCGCCTCCCGCACGACCGCCCGCTCGCTGGCGACGAACTCCCCGTCGACCAGGCCGATGACCTGTCCGATCCGCACGACGGCGACGGCCTGCGCCACCCGGCCGCGCACCTTGGCGATCTCGGCCAGCGCCGCGTGGCGGCCGGCTGCGAAGTCCGCGGTCAGNCGATCGAGGTGTGCCTCGAACAGCCGCACCGTGTCCTGCTCGGGGAACTGGGACAGCACCGGGTCGGTGGCGGCGAAGCCGCGCACCCCCTCCCGCTCGGTCGGGTCGATGTGTCCGTCGGCGGCGGTGACCAGCGCACACATCGCCACCGCCGCGTCGCGGAAGGCCAGCGTCCGCAGCTCCTCGCGGCGGGCGAAGAGCTGCGACCGCAGCGAGGCCAGCGACGGCAGCCGCCGGTTGGCCCCGGCGGGGTCCAGCCCGCGCCACAGCGGCCAGCCCTCGGCCAGCCAGCGGCGCACGACCTCGGCCATGGACAGCGGGCGTAGCCGCGTCGCGAGCAGGACGTCGATGTTCACCGGGACGAGGGTGTGCTCCCCCCAGCGGGATGGGGTCGGGATGTCGGTCGGCCAGACCCCGGCGAACAGCACACTGAGCACATGGTCCGTCGCGGATTCCGGAGAACGGCCGGTGATGGAGCCGTCGTGCTCGACCGCGCCGACGAACTGCCGGGAGACGACCCGCGGCCCGGCGAGCCGCCCCACCTGCCGCTCGAGTGCGTCGTCGGTGCTCTCGCCGCTGACCACCGGGCCACCGGGGAGCACGTGCCAGACATCGTCCGGCGGTCGTGCCAGCAGCACCCGGTCGTCGATCCGCAGCAACAGCCGGACATCGAGCCGAACGGCGGCCTGGACTGGCATACCGACTCCCCTCCCGAAGACGCACGGCACAAGGTGGGTCACTCGCTGACGGCATCATCCCCCAGGCGGGCCGATGACCCGACCCGACGGTTCGGCTGCGTCACCGTGCACTGTGAGGTGTCCGGCTCCGGTGGCCCATCGGTGTGGGCGCGTCCGCGACGAGGACCGCCGACCGGGCCATGCCCGTCACCGCCGTTCCGGCTGTTCCGGCCGTTCCGGCGCTTCTGGCCGCCTCGACCGTCCTGGCGCTCGGGGCCGGGGTGCCGCCGCCGAAGGTCCGCCGGTAGGCCCGCGGGCTCGTCCCGACCAGCCGGCGGAACTGCTCCCGGAAGGCGGCCGGCGAGCCGAACCCGACCTGCGCGGCGATGGCCTCCACCGGATGGCAGGTGGTCTCCAGCAGGTACTGGGCCCGGCGCAGCCGCGAGCGCTGCAACCAGGCCACCGGCGTCAACCCCGTCTGTTCGCGGAAGCGGCGGTTGAGCGTGCGAGTGCTGACCATCGCGTGCGCCGCGATGTCGGCGAGGGTGAGCTCGCGGTGGACGTTCGCCGTCAGCCAGTGCAGCAGCGGTTCCAGCTCGGTGCCGTCGGGCGGCGGCTGCTCGCGGGCGATGAACTGCGCCTGCCCGCCGTCGCGTTGGAGCGGCATGACGGACATCCGGGCGGTCTCGGCGGCGACGGCCGTGCCGTGGTCGCGGCGCACCATGTGCAGGCACAGGTCCATCCCGGCGGCGGCGCCGGCCGAGGTCAGGATCTGCCCGTTGTCGATGAACAGGACGTTCGGGTCGACGTCGACGGCGGGATGGCGCCGCGCGAGCTCCGCCGCGGCGATCCAGTGGGTGGTGGCGCGCAGCCCGTCGAGCAGGCCCGCCGCGGCGAGGACGAAGGCGCCGGCGCAGATCGAGGCGAGCCGCGCCCCACCCGCCGCGGCGGTCCGCAGCGCGTCGAGTACCTCGACGTCCGGCTCCGTCGCGGGGTCGTCGCAACCCGGCACGATGACGGTGTCCGCCGCGGTCAGCGCGTCGAGCCGCCAGGGAGCGCGCAGGGCGAACGCGCCGGTCGTCACCTCCGCGTTCGCGGCGCAGAGCCGCACCTCGTAGGCCGGGCGGCCGTCCGCCAGGCGGGTGCGACCGAAGATGTCCAGCGGTGTCGCGAGGTCGGACGGGACGACGTCGTCCATCGCGAGGACGGCCACCACGTGCATAGCGGCCAACCTAACCCGGTCCCGCGACGCCCGTCCGCCCGCTTCCTGGGCCGCCGACGGGAGCCCGCGGCGGCTCGACGGGCCCGTCCCGGTCCGATGGGCCGAGGCCGGGCGCGAGGTCGGGGGTTCGGGCGAGCCCGATGGTGGCGCACGGATCATTTCCGTCGTCCAGCGGGCGTTTTAGCAGCATTTGAGCTGTTTGTGCTGGTAGGAGGCCTGGGGGGCGCGGACGGGCGGGTCCGCGGCCGCCGGCACCGGCGGGGGTTGGCGAGAAGGCGGCGATATCTGGCAATCCTGCCGACGTGCCGGCGTCCCGGGGGTCGTAGCGTCGACGTCGTACCGTCCGACCCTTCTCCCGGCTCCGCGATGTCCGCGGCTCGGTGATCCCCGCGGCTTAGCGATCCCCGCGGCTTGGTGATCTCCGTGGCTTCGCGGGCGGGCGGTGCCCGTTCCGGCGAGGTGTTGCGTGAACTGCTTGCTGTGCTCTCGGCCGCCGCGGCCGGCGCCCGAGGCGTCCCGCGGGGCGAAAGCGTGACCAAGTTCCTGCTCAGCGTGCACGTCCTTGCCGCGATCGTCGCGATCGGACCGGTCACGGTGGCGGCGAGCATGTTCCCACCGGCCGCCCGCGCGGCGTTGGCCCGGCCCGGCGACGAGCACTCCGCCGGGATCGCGCGGGTGCTGTACCGGATCTGCGGGATCTACTCGGCGCTCGGCCTGCTCGTGGTCGTGTTCGGGTTCTTCACCGCGCAGAGCCTCGACGTGCTCGGCCAGACCTGGCTCATGGTCGCGATCGCGCTGACCGGCCTCGCCGCGCTCGTGCTCGCGTTCGCGATCCTGCCCGCGCAGCGCAACCTCATCGACGAGATCACCGCCGCCTCGGCCGCCCGCGTCGCCGGCAGCGGAGCCGGCACCGACACCGACACCGGCAGCGGCGAGGCCTCGCCCGGGGGCGCGCCCGCCGCCGGGGCCGTCTCGGCGATGGACCTGCCGACCGCCGACATGCCGACCACCAGCCTGCCCGCCTCCCGCGTGGCGGCGGCCCTGGACAGCGGCGCGGCGACCGGCAACGGCATCGCGCTCGCCCGCACCAAGCGCCTCGCGATGACCGCAGGCATCTTCAACCTGCTCTGGGCCACCGTCACCGTGCTGATGATCCTCCGCCCCGGCTCGACCACCGGCGTCTGACCGCCGTCCGTCGCCGCCTGTCGGTCGCGGGATCCGGTGAATCCGTCGTCGCGCGGCCGTGTCCGATGGGATGATTCCGCCTCGGTGAGGTCGCGGCGACGCAGCGGGAGGGCCGGATGGGGGAGGCACTGGACACGGTCAAGCGGGCGCTGGACGCCTTCGACGCCGGTGACGAGGCTGCGGTCCACGCGCTGCTCGACGACGACCTCGTCGTCGAGGCCCCCGGTGGGGTGCGCATCTGCGGGCGCGACGCCGCCGCCGGGTACAGCGCCGCGTTCCTCGCCGCGTTCGGCGACGCGGACGTCGACACGCACATCCTCGCCGAGCAGGGCGAGCTCGTCGTCGAGGAGTACACCCTCACCGCCACGCACACCGGGATCCTGCGCGACGCCGACGGCACCGAGCACCCCCCGACCGGGCGGCGCGTCACCCTGCGGGTCGTCGAGGTCTACCGCGTCCAGCACGGCCTGATCACCGAGAACCGCCTCTACTTCGACCAGACCCTGCTGGCCCGCCAGCTCGACGCCGCCGACCAGCCACCCCGCTGACGGCACCGGCCCACCGGCCGCCGCACGCCGCACACCGCGGGTCGATGTTCGACGGCTGACCGGCACGGACATACTGCCTTGCGGAACCCGGCGAACCGGACAGGTCCGCGATCGGGACAGGGCGAAGGGCGGGACATGCAGTTCGACGACGACTCGGTGGACGCCTCCGAGCTGGAGGACCAGCGCGGGGGTGGGGGGCTCGGCCGGGGACTCGCGGTCGGTGGCGGCGGGGCCGGCATCCTCGGCGTGGTGATCTACCTGCTCGTCGCGGTCCTCGGCGGCGGCGGGTCGGGCTCGGCCGGGTCGCCGCTGTCACAGCCCGGCGGCGGCACGTCCGGCGGCGGCACGTCCGGCGACGTCGCCCGGCGCTGCAACACCGCCGGGGCGATCGACCAGTACGACGACTGCTTCGTCCTCAAGGCGTTCAACGAGATCAACGAGGTGTGGGGCGCCCAGTTCGCCCGCAGCGGCCAGACCTACACCAAGCCGCGGCTGGTCTACTTCTCCCAGTCGGTGCGCACCGGCTGCGGCACGGCGTCGTCGCAGGTCGGGCCGTTCTACTGCCCGCCGGACCGCAAGGTGTACATCGACCTGGGCTTCCTCGACCAGCTCCAGCGCAACTACGGCGCCCAGGGCCGCTACGCGCAGGCGTACATCGTCGCCCACGAGGTCGGCCACCATCTGCAGACGCTCACCGGCACCGAGGCGCGCGTCCGCCAGGCCCAGCAGGCCGACCCGTCCCGGGAGAACCCGCTCAGCGTCCAGCTCGAACTGCAGGCCGACTGCTACGCCGGGGTGTGGAGCACGCTGGCGAACAACGCGGGCAACGTCACCATCGGTGAGGCCGACCTCGACGAGGCCCTCGGCGCCGCCCAGGCCGTCGGCGACGACCGCATCCAGGCCCAGGNCGGCCAGGTCAACCCGGAGACCTGGACCCACGGCTCCGCCCAGCAGCGCAAGAACTCGTTCCTCACCGGCTACCGCGGCGCCACCCTGGCCTCCTGCGGCACCGTCCCCCACGCCTGAGCGGATGCGACGTCATCGAGTACGCCCGCCGACCGCTACCGCGGGGTACTGCCTACGGNCATCGCCTCGGTGCCGATGACGTTGAGGAGCCTGAGCCGGTCGGCGGCCTCGCTACCGGGGGCGGCGGTGTAGGCGACGATGCGCAGGTCTCCGCCGGGAGCGGTGAGCACGTCGCAGTCGAGGGCGAGCACGCCGACGGTGGGGTGGTGGACGGTCTTGGTGACCGCCTCGTGGACGCCGACGACTCCGGCGTCCCACATCTGCGCGAAGGTGATGCTGACGTCCCGTAGGTCCCTGATCAGGGCGCGCAGGCCGGCATCGTCGGGGTAGCGGGCGGCCGCCGCCCGCAGATCGCCGACCATGGCCGCCCTGAACCGGGTCTCCTGCTCGGGGGTGTGGCTGATCCGGCTCGGCGGACCGGTGAAATGCAGCCAGACGATGTTGCGCTCCCGTCCGCGCAGCGCGGACGGGTCCCCGAGCAGGGCGGCCCACAACGGGTTCCACAGGATCAGGTTCCAGGCGGCGTCCCACACGCTCAGCGGCGCGCCGTCGAGCTGGTCGAGCAGCCGTCGGACCCCAGGCGGGATGTGCGCCGACACCTGCCCGGGACCCGGCGCCCACTGGCCCGCGAGCAGGTACAGATGCTCGCGTTCGGCCGCCGACAGGCGCAGCGCGCGGGCGAGGGCGGACAGCACCTGCGCGGACGGGGNGGTCGCCCGGCCCTGCTCCAGGCGGACGAGGTAGTCCACCGACAGGCCGGCGAGCTGCGCCACTTCCTCGCGGCGCAGCCCGGCAGCCCGACGTACTCCGCCGGCGGGCAGCCCCACCGTGGCCGGAGCCATGCGGTCGCGCCAGCCACGCAGCGCCCGGCCCAGTTCCCTGGATCCGCTCACGTTTCCCAGTATCCGCCGGCGGTGCCCGAACAGCCTGGTACTGCTAGTCCACCGGCAACGATGGGCACTGGCTGCCCGTCCGGGGTACGGGCGAGGGTGGAAGCGACACCAGCCCGCCGATCACCGGAGTCGATCACCCATGACCACCACCCTGATCACCGGAGCGAACAAGGGCCTCGGCTTCGAGACCGCCCGCCGCCTGACCGAGGCCGGGCACACCGTCTACGTCGGGGCGCGCGACGCGGACCGCGGCCGGGAGGCGGCCGGGCGGCTCGGCGCCCGCTTCGTGCAGCTCGACGTCACCGACGAGGATTCCGTCGAGGCTGCGGCCAAGACCGTCCGCGCGGAGGCCGGCGGCCTCGATGTTCTGGTCAACAACGCCGGGATCGTGGGCGCGCGCAAGCTCGGCCGGCTCGGCGAGGTCACCGCGGCCGACATGCTGGCCACGTACGACACGAACGTCTTCGGCGTCGTGCGGGTCACGCGCGCCTTCCTGCCGCTGTTGGCGGACAGCGACGCCCCGGTCGTCGTCAACGTCGGCAGCGGTCTCGGCTCGCTGGCGGCCACCAGCGACCCCAGCCGGATCGAGTCCCAGGTGACGGGGCTGGACTACCACTCCTCCAAGACCGCGCTGGTCATGATCACCTCGCAGTACGCCAAGGCGTTCCCCGCCATCCGGTTCAACACCGTCGACCCCGGCTACACCGCCACCGACCTCAACGGCCACCAGGGCACCCAGACCGTCGAGGAGGGCGCGGAGGTCATCGTCCGCCTGGCGACGATCGGCGCCGACGGCCCGACCGGCGGCTACTTCGACAGGACCGGCCCGGCCGCCTGGTGACGGGCCGGTCAGTAGTGGCTGGCGGGGCCAGTGGTGGCTGGCGCGGCCAGTGGCGGATGGCGAGGCAGTGGCGCAGGGCGGGATCAGTGGCGCAGGGCGAGGTCGAGGCCGTCGTCGAGGGGGATCTCGACGCCTGTGTAGCCGTTGCCGGGGGTGCGGACGTAGTCGAGGTAGTCGCGGGTCTCCGCGGGGAACAGGGTGACGTCGTCGGCGACGATGAGGGCGCCGGGGGCGAGCCGGGGTTCGAGCAGGCGCAGCAGCGGCAGGTAGAGCTGGTTCCAGCCGTCGAGGAGCAGCAGGTCGATGGGTCCGGGCAGTTCGCGCAGGGTCTCGAACGCGTCCCCCGTCCGGATCTCGACGAATGCGTCCAGGCCGGCCTCGGCGAGGTTCCCGGCCGCCGCCTTCGCCTTCGTGGCCGACAGCTCGGTGGTGATGATCCGGCCGGCGCCGTTGTCCCGCGCGGCCGCCGCGAGATGAATCGCCGAGATGCCGTAGGACGTGCCGAACTCGACGGTCAGCGCCGGCCGGTTCGCGCGGGCGAGCAGGTAGAGCAGCGTGCCGACCTCCCGGGACACCGGCATGTAGACGTCGGCGGCGAGCTCGGCCAGCTCCACCGCGGTGAAGTCCCCGATGGTCCGGTCGGGCCCCACCGTCGATCGGAAAGCGTCGAGGGTGATGGCGTCGTTCTCGGCGGCGGCGAACGAGCGGTCGAGGACCGCGCTGACGGCTTCGTCCTGCAGGAAAATGGGCATGCGGAAGCAATCCCTTTCGATGTGCGGTGGGATTCGATGTGCGGGTGGGCGGTGGGCGGTGGGCGGTGGGCGGTGGGCGGTGGGCGGTGGGATGTGGAGGTGGGATGAGCTGGGTCGGTCCATGCCGCGCTTGCCCGGAGCCCAGAACGGCTGGATGGATCGGCCGTCACGGCAGCTCTTCGACGGTTTACGTAACATCGCGATAGGTCGTTAGGGCTGAGCGTAGGACGACGACGATCTGCCTTCAAATGCAACTATGGCAATGCGAGGATGCATGCCATGCATTCCGCCGCCGACCTTCCCGCCGCCACCGGACGCGACGGAAGGCCGATACATCCCGTGCTCCTCCCGGCCGCCGCGCCCGGCGAATCCGCCGAGGCCCGCCCGCTCGCCGGCGTTGATCTCAACCTGCTGGTCACCCTGGACGCGCTGCTGGCCGAGCGGAGCGTGAGCGGCGCGGCGCGGCGCCTGCACCTCACCGAGCCGGCGGTGAGCCGGGCGTTGGGACGCATCCGCAAGGCCACCGGTGACCCGATCCTCGTGCGCGCCGGCAACGCCATGGTCCCGACCCCGCGCGCCCTGGAGATCCACGCCGAGGTGCACGCCCTCGTCCAGCGCGCCCACGCCGTGTTCGCGCCGGTGGGGGCGCCGGACCTCGCCACCCTGGACCGGACCTTCACCATCCTCGGCAGCGACATGCTCGTCGCCGCGATCGGCGTGGACCTGCTCGACCGGCTGGCCCGCCAGGCCCCCCGCGTGCGCCTGCGCTTCCTGCCGGAGCCGACGCCGTCGGCGGACCCCCTGCGCGACGGCACCGCCGATCTGGAGATCGGCCAGATCGACTCCACCGCACCGGAGATCCGCGTCGAGACCCTCGGCGAGGATTCGGCCATCGCCGTGGTCCGCGCCGGACACCCGCTCACCGAGCGTCCGCTGACCCCGCAGCGTCTCGCGGCCGCCCGGCACGTCGTCGCCTCGCGCCGCGGCCGGCTCCATGGGCCGATCGACGACGCGCTGGCGACCCTCGGCCTGCGCCGCGCGGTCGTCGCCTCCGTTCCGTCACATACCGTTGCGCTGGCGCTCGTCGCGCAGAGCGATCTCGTGGGCGTGGCGCCGCGGCGGCTCGGCCGGGACAGGCTCGCCGCGCTTGGCCTCGTGCCCCTCGATCTCGGCCTGGACCTGCCGTCCCTGTCCCTGTGCCTGGCCTGGCATCCCCGCTTCGACGCCGACGCCTCCCACCGCTGGCTGCGCGCCCAGGTCCGCGACGTCATCCGCGGATCAATAACTCAGAGTGAATTCTAGGTCGGCCCCACCTCTGGGGGTCGTGTCTTCGATGACCCCTGAAAACACTGCGGGATAAGGTTTTCGGGCTCGGTTCTTCGAGTCGGACGCGCCGGTGGGGGTTGATGCGGTGAGTAATGCTGGACGGTGGGCCGCAGGGTCCGAGGGATCAGCCGTCGACGCCGGGCGCCGGAGCGACCCGGTGGATCTGCGCGTCGACCAGCCTCATGTGGCCCGGATGTACGACTACTACCTCGGCGGGAAGGACAACTTCCCGGCCGACCGCGAGGCCGCCGAGCAGGCCATCGCCGCCTTCCCGAACGCGCCGCTCGCCGCCCGCCAGAACCGCGCGTTCCTCGTCAGGGCCGCCCGCTACCTCGCCACCGAGGTGGGCATCCGGCAGTTCCTCGACGTCGGGACCGGCATCCCGACCTCGCCGAACCTGCACGAGGTCGTGCAGGGCATCGCCCCCGATGCCCGGGTCGTCTACGCGGACAACGACCCGACCGCCCTCGTACCGCTCTCAGGGTTCTGACCTGCATCTTTTTGGTGATCGGGCCGTATCCGGGTCCGTACCCGGGTTGCGCATTCCGCGCGGCTCGGCCGGGGGGCGGTAAGCACCGCTCGACAGGTCTGTCAGCTGTGTCGGACCTCCGTCTTCACCCGGTCGCGCGGGGAGGTCGATGTACGGGAGCCAGACGATGCGCTCAGCGCAGCAGGCCGAGGTAGCGCGAGAGGGTGTGCTCGACCTGGGCCATGTCGTCGCGGGAGAGGTAGTCCACGAGTTCACNCGTGACATAGGAGCTGTCGATGGTGCGGATCTGGTCGATCAGGATCCTGGTCGACCGTCCCGTAATGATCACCTCTGGTCTGAAGGTGGACGCCTGTGCGCTGGTCGACGTGGGCACGATCGTGACCGTGGACCACGCGTTCTGCTCCATGCTCAGGACGAGGCCGAGTCGACGTCCCCGCTGTTCATACCCGCGCTTGGCGTCGCCGAGGTCCACCGGGTACACGGCGCCGCGGATCACGGGTGGTCCTGGGACCTGGCTGGTACCGCGAGGTTCGTACCTGTGATCACGATGTTGCCGTTGGTGTCGTACTCCCATGCATCGGGCTCGGCGGACAGGTCCTCATTCCGCAGCCGGTGCATGTCCTCGCGGGCACGCACCTCCCACGCCTCCCGGTCCAGCAGTCGCAGGGCGCGCCGGATGACGTCGCTGGTCTTCTCGTCCTGGCGACGGTTGGCCTCAACGATCCGGAGGTCCTCTTCGGTGGGGCGGAATCCGACACTCATGACTCCACTGTACAACAAACGTACAACATCCGAAGGGGTCGGTGGACGCGTAGGGCAGGGGCATGTGTATCCCGGGGCTGGTACCCATCGTGCTCACGCACGCCCGCGCGCTGCTGACCAGCACGCCCCAGGGCCGGACCGCCTACCTCCACGCCGACCTGCACGACCCGGCGAGCATCCTCGACTCCGCGGAGCTGCGCTCGACGTTCGACCTGACCCGGCCGGTCGCGCTCTCCCTGATCGCGATCTTCCACTTCTTCCCCGACGACCACGACCCGCACGGCATCGTGCGCCGCCTCGTGGACGGCCTGCCCTCCGGCAGCCACGTCGTCATCACCCACTCGACCGCCGACTACGACCAGGGGGTGGCGCGGCTCGTCCAGACCTACCTGGACCGCGGCATCCCCGCCGCGGCCCGCAGCCGCGCCGAGGTCGAGTCCCTGTTCGTCGGCCTGGAGCCGGTCGAGCCCGGCGTCCAGCTCCTGCATCGTTGGCGCCCCGACGCCGACGTCCCACCCGAGCTCACCGACGCCCAGGTCAGCGGCTACGGCGGCATCGCCCGCAAGCCGTAGCCACCGGCTTCTCCCCGGGCTCTGCGGCCACCACCTGCCACCGCGGCCACCATCTGCCACCGCGGCCACCACCTGCCACCGCGGCCACCACCTGCTACCAGTGATTGCGGTGCAGCACCTGGTCGAGGGGGACGCGGGAAGCCGGTCGGAAGTCGGTGCCGAGGGTGTAGGCGAGGGGGATGAACGCGGCCAGCATCACCTGGTCGTACGGGACTCCCAGCACCTCGGCCATCTCACGTTCGAGGGGCGCCTGCGCGGTCGTCCACACCGTGCCCAACCCCCGCGCGCGAGCGGCGAGCATGAAGCTCCACACGGCTGGCAGGATCGAGCCCCAGGTCATCGACTGGGCGAGGACGGACGCGTCGTCGGTCCGTCCCTCCACACAGGGGACGACGAGCGCGGGCACCCGATGGATGTTGTCGTAGAGGTGCCGGAAGCCGCTGCTGATCCTGGCCAACGACGTCGGGTGGGCGTTCATCCGCTCGACGTCGTGCCGCGTCAGCGGGCTGGCCTGCGGGTCGGCCGCGGCGACGGCCCGCCGGAAGACATCCGCGAGCGCCCGGCGTCGTTCGGAGTCGGTGACCACGACGAAGTGCCATCGTTGCCGGTTGCGGCCCGTCGGTGCCTGCACGGCGAGCTCGACGCATTCCTGGATGAGCTCCCACGGCACCGGCCGGGACAGGTCGAGCCGGTGGCGTACCGCCCGAGTGGTGGACAACAGCTCGTTGGACGACAGGTCCAGCAGCATGCTCGTGCCTCCCAGGGCCTGGTGCGGATCGGGGAATCCACAGGTTGCCCGGCGGCGGCGCCAGGGCGGTAGCGTCCGGTTTCATCAGGTGAAAGCGGCGCGGCGACGGGCGCGTGTGCAGAGCCGTGATGCGATCACGCGACGCCGGGGGATGGCGGGGCGTCCGGAAGGCGGTGGCATGTCGGCGGTGGGAAGAGCGCTGTCCGTCCTGGACGTGTTCGACGGGGCGGCCTGCCTGCGGCTGACGACGATCGCGGCACGGACCGGTCTTCCGGTGCCGACGGCGCTGCGGCTCGTGCGGGAACTCGTGGCATGGGGAGGGCTGGAACGCCAGGCGGATGGGTCGTACCGGCTTGGGACCCGACTGTGGGTGCTGGGCGGCCAGGTCCCGTGCCAGCGTCGGCTGGCCGAAGCCGGGCGCCCCTACCTGCGTGGACTGCGGACGGCGACGGGCCGGCCCGTCGCGCTCACCTGCCTCGACGGCGACCGGCTGCTCGTCGTCGACGAACTGGGCGAGGCGGTGGCTGCGGGCTCGCACCTGCCGCTGCACGCGACGGCGGCGGGCAAGCTCTTTCTGGCCCACGGCCCGGACGACCTGCGCCGGCAGGTCCTCGGCAACCTGGTGCGGATCACCCCCTACACCGTCACCGCGCCGGGGCTGCTCCTGCGCCAGTTCGCCGACATCCGCGGCGGCTCACCGGCGACCACCAGAGAGGAGTGGCGCCTGGGGGAGTGCGAGGTCGCCGCGCCGGTGGGTCCGATGGGCGAGGCCGGTCCCGCCGCGGCGCTTTCCGTGACAACGTCGTCCGCCCCGGCCGCGCGCCGCGCCGCTCCCATGCTCGCCGCGGCGGCCACCGCCCTCACCGCCCACCTCACCTCACCCGACCCGATCGCCGAGATGCGTGACAGCCGCTCCCACCGATCGCCGTGACCTGCCCCTCGACGTTGATCCGGCCTGCCGAGGCGTTCAGGTCGGGCTCCCCACCGTCGCCGGGCCGGGCAGCGTGGCGCGGTTCCGCGGAACACCATGATCGCTAAATGAGGGAACCTGGACCTGGTCACGATCCCTCCAGGGATGATCAGCGTCCATCGCGGACCCACAAATGCACCGTTCCCTCTACTTGCGCAGGAGAACTACGACGGCTACTACCGACCTTTAATGCGCGAGGTCGGCTGATTGATCATGGGATGGTGTCAAGGTCAACCCGGTGCCCGCCAGGCAGCCCTCGAGCAGGTCAGGACGGTGTCCGACCCGGCTCATGCCGCGTCGGACCAGACTGGTGAGATGATCGACGTCGACCAGGACCCGGTTGGCGATCTCCCCGCGTTTCAACAGCGACCAGACAGATTCCACTGGATTCAGCTCCGGGCTGTACGACGGCAACCGGATCACGGTCAGCCACAGGGAGTTCGCCGCGATGAACGCGAGCATTCCCGCGCATCGATGGGTGTTCAAATTATCCCAGACCAGCACGACCGGCCGGCCCAACCGGCGGTGCACCGCCACGATC